>JADLFF010000031.1 GCA_020845735.1 Dehalococcoidia bacterium | reverse complement strand
GGTGATGCCGGGCGACGATGTCACGCTCAACATCGAGCTGGGCACGCCGATCGCCGTCGAAGACGGCCTGCGCTTCGCCATCCGCGAGGGCGGCCGCACCGTCGGCGCAGGCGTCGTTACCCAGATCATCGAATAGCGAACTACCCAGGGTTCCAGGACTCAGGGACGAGCAGGCGGGGGCACGGCAGTGGCGAGACAACGGATTCGAATCCGCCTGAAAGCGTTCGACCATCGAGTGCTGGACCGGTCGGCGGGTCAGATCGTGGAAGCGGCTGAGCGCACGGGCGCCGTCGTGGCGGGACCCGTCCCGCTACCGACGCGCATCCGGAAGTACACGGTGATTCGCTCGCCGTTCAAGCACAAGGACTCGCAGGAGCACTTCGAGACGCGCACGCACAAGCGTCTCATCGACATCGTTGAGCCGACCTCGAGAACGGTCGACACCCTGATGCGGCTGCAATTGCCGTCTGGTGTCGACATCGAGATCAAGCTGTAGGGCGAGGCAGAGCACCGATGCTCGACGGCATGATCGGACGCAAGGTCGGGATGATGAGTCTCTACACCGGGGATGGGCGCCTCCACGCCTGCTCGGTGATCGAACTCGGCCCGAATCACGTCACCCAGGTTCGAACCCAGGACCGCGACGGCTACACGGCGGTGCAGCTGGGCTTCAGCGGGCCGCGAAAGCGGGTCAACCGGCCTCAGCGCGGGCACCTGCGCAAGGCAGGCATCGACGCAGCACTGACGCACCTGCAGGAGTTCCAGGCCGACGACGCCTCGGCGTACACGGCGGGACAGGTGATCACGGCCTCCGAGTTCACTCCCGGCGAGTACGTCAACGTCACGGGCACCTCGAAGGGGCGTGGCTTCGCAGGTGGGGTGAAGCGCTGGCACTTCCGCGGCGGTCCGAAGACGCACGGTCAGTCCGACCGGCATCGCGCGCCGGGCTCGGTGGGCGCGGGCACGACGCCGGGTCGCACCTGGCGAGGGCAGAAGATGGGTGGCCACATGGGCCACGTCCAGCGGACGGTGCTCAACCTCCTCGTCGTGGCCGTCGATGAGCGGCGCAACCTGCTGTTCGTCGAGGGCTCGGTACCGGGTGCAACGGACGGTGAAGTGACGGTCACGCGCGGTCGCAAGACGGCGCGCGCCAACTTCGAGCCACCGGTGCTCGGCGGTGTGGCGCCTGAGCCCGAGCTGGAAGAGGCCCCTGTGGCCGAGCTCGCCGAGGCCGACGCCGACGCCGACACCTCGGAGGCCGCGGACACCGACGAGATCACCACGACCACCGAGGGGAGCGCCGAATGAAGCTCGACGTGCGCAACCTCGAGGGTGCGGTCACGCAGCAGATTGACGCCGACGACTCGGTGTTCGGCATCGACCCGAACGCGGCGGTCGTGCACCAGACGCTGCTCGCGCAGCTGGCGGCGCGCCACACGGGGCAGCACAGCACGCTGACTCGAGGTGAGGTCCGCGGCTCGACGCGCAAGATCCGACGGCAGAAGGGTCTGGGCGCAGCTCGGCAGGGCGCGATTCGCTCGCCGATTCACCGCGGTGGTGGTGTGGTCTTCGGGCCGAAGCCGCGCTCGTACGCGCAGGCGCTCCCGAAGCGGATGCGCCGCCTGGCGATTCGTTCCGTGCTCGCCTCGCGGGCACGCGACCAGCGGCTCTACGTCATCGATGGGCTGTCGCTCGAGACGCCGTCGACGAAGGCGATGGTGAAGCTCCTCGGCGCGCTGGGCATCGAGCGGTCGGTGCTCGTGGTGACGGGAGCGCCGGACCGTGCGGTGTTCGCCTCCGCGCGCAACGTGCCCGGCGCCCACGTGCTCCCCGCCGACACGATCAACGTGGCCGACATGCTGGCACACCAGAGCCTGATCCTGACGGTCGACGCGGTACGACGCATCGAGGCGCTCTGGGGTGGTGTTCGTGCCGGCGGTCGCCCTCGGGGCACGCTTGCGGCGGTGGAGGCCTAGCGATGCCAAAGGCGATTCACCCCTACGAGGTGCTCCGTCGTCCACTCGTGACCGAGAAGACGACGATGCTCGCGGGGCACAACAAGTACGCATTCGCGGTCGCGCTCGGAGCGAACA
Source organism: Dehalococcoidia bacterium (assembly GCA_020845735.1). Taxonomy (GTDB): domain Bacteria; phylum Chloroflexota; class Dehalococcoidia; order UBA2979; family UBA2979; genus RBC038. Next base: position 27,134 of record JADLFF010000031.1, on the reverse strand, counting down.
AGCTCCAGATCCGCGAGGCCGTCGAGAAGGCGTTCAACGTCCACGTGGAGGCGGTCAACACGATGCGCGTCCGCGGCAAGATCAAGCGCATGGGTCGCCGTCGTGGCGGCCAGCAGCCGGACTGGAAGAAGGCCGTGGTGACGCTGCGCGCCGGCGACCAGATCCAGCTCTTCGAGGGGATCTAGCGAATGCCGATTCGCCAGTACAAGCCCACGTCCCCGGGGCGACGCAACGCCAGCGGCTACTCGTTCGACGAGATCACGAAGAAGTCGCCCGAGAAGTCGCTCACGGTTTCGAAGAAGCAGCGCGCCGGTCGCGCCACGACGGGCCGCATCTCCACGCGGCACCGCGGTGGCGGCGCCAAGCGCCTCATTCGCATCATCGACTTCAAGCGCGACAAGGTCGGCGTGCCCGGCCGCGTGGCCGCCATCGAGTACGACCCGGGCCGCACGGCGCGCATCGCGCTCATCTTCTATCGGGACGGTGACAAGCGGTACATCCTCGCGCCGAACGGGCTGCAGGTGGACCAGATGGTCGTCGCGGCTCCCGATGCGCCGATCGTGGCCGGGAACGCGCTGCCGCTCGCGAACATCCCGACGGGCACGCAGGTGCACGCGGTCGAGATGCAGCCGGGCCGTGGAGGCCAGCTCGGGCGCTCTGCCGGCGTCGCCATCCAGCTGATGGCGAAGGACAACGGCTACGCACTCCTGCGCATGCCGTCCGGCGAGATGCGCCAGGTCCTCGATGGCTGCTACGCGACCATCGGCGTGGTCGGCAACGCCGAGCACCAGCAGGTGAAGCTCGGCAAGGCCGGGCGCACGCGGCATCGAGGCCGGCGCCCCCAGGTGCGCGGCTCGGTGATGAACCCCGTCGATCACCCGCACGGCGGTGGTGAGGGCAAGGCGCCGGTCGGCATGCCCGGTCCGAAGACCCCGTGGGGCAAGCCCGCGCTCGGTTTCCGGACGCGCAACAGCAAGCGCACCGACCAGTACATCGTGCGCCGCCGCGGCAAGGGTCGGAGGTAGTCCATGTCGCGATCCACGAAGAAGGGTCCGTTCATCTCGGACAAGCTGATGAAGAAGGTCGAGGCCGCACAGGCCTCGGGCCGCAAAGAGGTGATCAGGACCTGGTCGCGCGCCTCCACCGTGATGCCCGAGATGGTCGGCCTGACGATCGCGGTGCACGACGGCCGCCGGCACGTCCCGGTCTTCTGCACCGAGAACATGGTGGGTCACAAGCTCGGCGAGTTCGCCTTCACGCGCACGTTCCGCGGGCACCGCGGTCGCGACGAGAGCACGTCGAGGACGAGGTAGGAACGATGGAAGTGCGCGCGCTCGCCTCGAATCAGCCGGTTGCGCCTCGCAAGGCGCGACTGGTGTGTGACGCCATCAAGGGCCGCCCGGTCTTCGAGGTGCTCGGGCTCCTCGAGTTCATGCCGCATCGGACGGCGCGCATCCTGCTGAAGCTGGTGCGCTCGGCCGCGGCAAATGCGGAGAACAACCACAACCTGAACCCGGACCGGCTGATCGTGAAGCGCGCGGTCGCCGATGACGCCCGGACGCTGAAGCGGTTCCGCCCTCGCTCCCGAGGGCGCGTGGCGCCGCAGTTGAAGCGCTACAGCCACATCGCGGTGGTCGTCGAGGGCGACGACCGCTTCTAGCGCGCGAACGACGAGAGAACAGGACGGCTGATGGGCCGAAAAGTACACCCCTACGGCTTCCGCGTCGGCATCATGCGCGACTGGCAGTCACGCTGGTTCAGTGAGCGCGAGTACAGCTCGCTGCTCCACGAGGACCTCCGGCTGCGGCACCTGATCGAGACGACGCTCGCCGACGCCTCCATCAGCCAGGTGCAGATGGAGCGCAACGCGAACCAGATCACGATGACGGTGCGGACCGCCAAGCCAGGCATCGTGATCGGGCGCGGCGGGCAGAACGCCGAGCGCCTGCGCCAGCTGCTGCAGAACGCGACGGATCGCCGCATTCGCCTCAACATCGAGGAAGTGCGCGTGCCGGAGATGGATGCGCAACTGGTGGCGCAGTCGGTGGCGGACCAGCTCGAGCGCCGTGTGGCGTTCCGCCGTGCGATGAAGCAGGCCGTGCAGCGCACCATGGGCCGAGGCGCCCTCGGCTGCCGCGTGAAGATCAGCGGTCGCCTCGGCGGCAGCGAGATGAGCCGCTCCGAGCAGGAGATGCAGGGCCGCGTGCCGCTGCACACGCTCCGTGCCGACATCGACTTCGGGTACGCCAAGGCGCACACGACGTTCGGTGTCATTGGCGTGAAGTGCTGGCTCTACAAGGGTGACTACACGCCGGGTCAGACGCCGCTCGACCTCGCGACCGCCACGACGTCGGCGGACTAGCTCGAGTAGCGGGGACGGAGCACCGCCATGTTGATGCCTCGTCGGACCAAGTTCCGCCGACAGTTCCGCGGCAAGCGCCGTGGAATGGCGGACAGCGGGAGCTCGGTGTCCTTCGGCGAGTGGGGCCTGCAGGCCCAGGAGACCGCCTGGATCGACTCACGGCAGATCGAGTCCGCTCGACGCGCGATCACCGGCTCGCTCAAGCGCGGCGGCAAGGTCTGGATTCGGATCTTCCCGGACAAGCCGGTCACGAGTAAGCCCGTCGAGGTTCGCATGGGCAAGGGCAAGGGCGCCGTCGATCACTGGGTCGCCGTCGTGAAGCGCGGGCGCGTGATGTTCGAGGTGTCGGGCGTCTCCGAGGAGGCCGTGCGCGAGGCCTTCCGGCGCGCGCACCACAAGCTGCCCGTCGCGACCAAGGTCATTCCGCGCGAGGAGGGGTTCTAATGCCCGCTGCAGAGACGCAGAACCTGCGCGGTCGCAACGACACGGAGCTGCGCGCCGATCTCGAGGCTGCGCACGAGTCGCTGTTCAACCTGCGCTTCCAGGCGGCCACGCGTCAGCTTGCCGACAACTCGCAGGTACACAAGGCGCGACGCCGCGTCGCCCGGATCAAGACGCTCCTCAAGGAGCGCCAGATCCTCGCGGAGGCCGACGCCACCGCGGCAGAACGAGGGAACGCATGACCACCGAGCAGGCCCCCGCGGCCGTCAATCGCAAGAGCCGCATCGGCACGGTCGTCTCCGACAAGAACGACAAGACCGTGATCGTCGCGGTGGTGCGCGCCAAGCGGCACCGCCTCTACCACAAGGTGATCCGCTCGACGAAGCGCTACCAGGTCCACGACCCGGAGAACCGCGCCACCCTCGGTGACACGGTGCGCATCGAGGAGTGCCGGCCGATCAGCAAGCACAAGCGCTGGCTGCTCGTCGATGTGCTGACCGAGCGCGACGTGGCCGAGGTCGCTGCCACCGAGATCGACCGCTCCCTCGTCGAAGAGGTGCAGCGCAGCGCAGCACACGCTGCCGAGGCGTCCGGCGAGACCTCGGAGGGTGGGGCCGCGGAATGATCCAGCAGGAGACGCGGCTCAAGGTCGCCGACAACTCCGGCGCGCGCGAGATCCTCTGCATTCGCGTGCTCGGGGGGACGCGCCGGCGCTACGCGAGCGTGGGCGACATCATCATCGCCACGGTCAAAGAGGCGCAGCCGAACAGCAACGTGAAGAAGGGCGACGTGGTCCGGGCCGTCGTGGTGCGCGTCGCGAAGCCGATGCAGCGCCCCGATGGGTCGACGATTCGCTTCGACGAGAACGCCGCGGTGATCATCGCCGACAAGGCGGGGAACCCTCGAGGCACGCGCATCTTCGGTCCAGTGGCCCGCGAGCTGCGCGACCGCCAGTTCATGCGCATCATCTCGCTCGCTCCGGAGGTGCTGTGATGGCAGCCAAGGTGCGCCGCAACGACACCGTCCAGATCATGACCGGCAAGGACAAGGGCCGCCGCGGCGAGGTGCGCTCGGTGCTGACGAAGGAAGGGCGCGTCATCGTGACGGGCGCCAACCTCGTGAAGAAGCACCGCCGAGCACGCTCGCAGCTCGAGCCGTCGCAGATCCTCACTGTCGAGGCACCTCTCGACGCCTCGAACGTGCGCGTGGTCTGCCGCTCGTGCAGCCAGGCCGTTCGCGTGGGGTTCCGCCTGCTCGAGGATGGTCGCAAGGTCCGCTACTGCAAGAAGTGCAACGAGGCGATCGACTAATGGTCACCGCTACGTCTATCCCCCGCCTCAAGCAGCGCTACCGCGATGAGATCGTGGCGAAGCTGCAGGAGGAGTTCTCGTACCCCAACCCGATGCGCGTCCCGAACCTGAAGAAGGTCGGGGTGAACATCGGCCTGGGCGAGGCGCTGACCGACGGCAACGCGGTCGAGTCGGCGGTGCGCGACCTCTCGACGATCACGGGCCAACGCCCGGTGGTCACGCGCGCGCGCAAGTCGATCGCGCAGTTCCGCCTCCGCGAGGGCAACCCGATCGGCGTGATGCTGACGCTGCGCGGCGACCGGATGTGGGAGTTCCTCGACCGGCTGATGAACGCCGCGCTTCCCCGCGTGCGCGACTTCCGAGGGGTTCCGCCCGACGCCTTCGATGGGCGCGGGAACTACTCGCTGGGGCTGACCGAACAACTGATCTTCCCCGAGGTGTCGTTCGACAGCGTCGATCGCGTGCGCGGCATGCAGATCAACGTCGTCACCACCGCGGAGACAGACGAAGAGGGCAAGCGGCTGCTGGAACTCCTCGGCATGCCGTTCACGAGGAGGTCGTAGGCGATGGCGAAGATGTCGCAGATCGCCAAGGCGAACCGCGCGCCGAAGTTCACGACGCGCGCGAAGAACCGCTGTCCCGTGGTCTGGGTCGACCGCCCGTGCGGCCGTCCTCGGGCGTTCATGCGGAAGTTCGGCATGTGCCGCATCTGTTTCCGAGAGCTGGCGAACCAGGGGAAGCTCCCCGGCGTCAAGAAAGCGTCGTGGTGACTCGATGCGCGCACGCATGATCGAGGTTGAGGTCGAGGGAGCGAAGGGCAGGGGCACCGCATGACGATGTCCGATCCGCTCGCAGATATGTTCACCCGCATTCGCAACGCGGCCCAGGCGCGCCACTCCAGCGTGCGCATGCCGGCGTCGAACGTGAAGCGCAACATCGCGAAAGTCCTGCAGGACGAGGGGTTCATCTCGGGGTTCTCCGAGGAGCGCGAAGGGCCGCGCTCGTTCCTCAGTCTGCAGCTCACGTACGACGAGAATCGCCGCGCCGTCCTCGCGGGCATCCGGCGCGTGTCCCGGCCGGGGCTGCGCGTCTACGTGAACCAGCGCGAGATCCCTCGAGTCTTCGGCGGGCTGGGGATCGCGGTGATGAGCACGCCTCAGGGCGTGATGTCCGGCCAGGAAGCGTGGCGCCGCAAGATCGGCGGCGAAGTCCTCTGCTACGTCTGGTAGCGCAGGGCTAGAGGAGAACACGATGTCACGCGTCGGCCGCTTGCCGATCCCCGTTCCCCCCGAGGTGACCGTCACGCTCGACGGTCAGCGCTGCGCGGTGCGCGGCCCGCGAGGAGAACTCAGCCACGACGTGCATCCGGAGATCCGGGTCACCGTCGAGGAGGGTCAGGTCGTCGTGACCCGTCCCTCGGACGCGCCGAGCATTCGCGCGCTGCACGGGCTCACCCGCGCGCTGATCGCGAACATGGTGCAGGGAGTCTCCCAGGGCTTCCGCAAGTCGCTGGAGATCATCGGCACGGGCTATCGCGCGGAGCTGCGAGGGAGCAACCTGTTCCTCACCGTGGGCTACTCGCACCCCGTGGAGATGACGCCCCTGCCGGGCGCGGCGTTCGAGGTCGAGACCCCGACGCGCCTCCACATCACGGGCATCGACAAGCAGGTGGTCGGGCAGCAGGCTGCCCTCGTGCGCAAGGTCCGCTCGCCTGAGCCGTATCGAGGCAAGGGCATCCGCTACCAGGGCGAGCGCATTCGCATCAAGGCCGGCAAGGCCAGCAGGTAAGAGGAGCGTGAGATGAGCGCGAAGACGTCCTCGTCCGCGCGGATCCGGCGCCACCGGAGCATCCGGAAGCGCGTGTCTGGTACCCCCGAGCGCCCGCGACTGGCGGTGTTTCGCTCGAACCAGCACATCTACGCCCAGGTGATCGACGATCTCGCCGGGCGCACCATCGCTTCGGCGTCAGACGTCGAGGCCGACCTCCGCACGGGGAGCACGACGAAGGTCGCGCGCGCCCAGGAGGTCGGACGCCGCGTCGCTCAGCGCGCGAAGGCGGCAGGGGCCTCGGCGGTGGTGTTCGACCGGGGCGGGTTCCGCTACGCCGGTCGTATGCAGGCGCTCGCGGACGCCGCGCGCGAGGAAGGGCTGGAGTTCTAATGGTCAGCCAGCGCACGGCTCGAGGTGAGCGAGGCGGCGGACGTCGCGATCGCCGCCGCGGGGAGCAGGAAGAAGAAGCCCCCGAGTTCATCGAGAAGGTGGTCTTCATCAACCGCGTGGCCAAGGTGGTCAAGGGCGGTCGACGCTTCTCGTTCACCGCGATCGTCGTCGTGGGCGACGGTGCCGGCCGCGTGGGCTTCGGCATGGGGCGCGCCAACGAGGTGCCCGAGGCCATCCGCAAGGGTGGCGTCATCGCGCGCCGCACGATGTTCCACGTGCCGATGCGCGACGGCACGGTCGCGCACGACACGGTGGCGCTCTTCAAGGCCTCGAAGGTGGTGATCCGGCCGGCCTCAGCCGGTACCGGGCTCATCGCAGGTGGCGCGGTGCGCGCTGTCATGGAGGCCGCCGGCGTCCGCGATGTCCTGACGAAGTCACTTGGATCGAACAACCCGGTGAACACCGCGCGCGCGGCGATCGAGGGGCTGAAGGGCCTCCGCCAGCCCGGATTCACGCGTGCGCGCCGACTCCAGCTCGCGGCCGCACAGGCTGCCGGCGCGTCGGCCTGAGACGTAGGACACGAGCATGGCAAGCAAGCTGCGAATGACATGGTTCCGCTCGGGCATCGGACTCCCGAAGGACCAGCGCGCCACGGTGCGCGCGCTCGGGCTGCGAAAGCTGCACCAGACGGTCGAACACGACGACACGCGCGCCGTCCGAGGCATGTGGGACAAGGTCCGGCACATGGTCTCGCTTGAGGAGGTGGACTAGATGGATCAGCACCTCCTGAAGCCGCCTGTCGGCTCGAAGCGCCCGCGCAAGCGGGTCGGTCGCGGTGACTCCTCGGGGCACGGCGCCTACTCGACGCGCGGCCTCAAGGGCCAGAAGGCGCGCGCCGGCGGCAAGGTGCGCGCGGGCTTCGAGGGCGGTCAGATCCCCCTCGTGCGGCGCCTTGGCCACAAGCGCGGCTTCAAGAACGCGCTGCGGGTGGAGTTCCTGGCGGTGAACCTCCGCGACCTCGCGAGGCACTTCAGCGCGGGCGCCACGGTCGACGCCGCGGCCCTTCTCGGGGTTGGGCTTCTCGACGAAGAGGCGCAGCCCTTCAAGGTGCTTGGCCTCGGCTCGCTGCCTCACGCGCTGACGGTCCGCGCCCCACGGCTCTCCGAGACCGCGAAGGCGGCGATCACTGCCGCGGGCGGTACCTTTGAGGAGCTGGCTGCGGCCGAGCGGCGGGTGCGCAACCGCATCCACCGTCGCGGACAGGCCTCGTAAGGACACGAGACGAAGCCGATGAGGACACACGGATGAGCTATCGCTCGGGGTCGGCCGTTTCGAATCGCCCCCGCCTGCTCCAGGCGGGGATTGACGCGTTCCAGCAGCCGGAGATCCGCACGAAGATCCTCTTCACGCTGGGGATGCTGCTCATCTTCCGCTTCTTCGCGCACATCCCGGTCCCGGGAATCGATCCCGTGCGTCTGCGCGAGGTGTTCTCGCAGAACGCGATCCTCGGGTTCATGAACGTCTTCTCGGGTGGTGCGCTCGCGAACCTCTCGGTCGTCGCCCTCGGGGTGTATCCGTTCATCACCGCGAGCATCATCGGTCAGCTCGGTGGCAACCTCATTCCGAGGCTCCGCCAGCTCCAGCAGGAGGGCGAGGCGGGCCGCGCCGCCGTGCGCCGCTACATGACCTACCTCACGATTCCGCTCGCGGCCTTCCAGGCCTACGCGCAGCTCATCGTGCTGCAGCAGCTGAACGCGATCTCGGGCATCGGCATGAACCTGACGACGGTGGCCACGCTGTTCTCGATGGTGGCCGGCACGATGTTCCTGGTTTGGCTCGGGGAGCTCATCACCGAGAACGGGGTCGGGAACGGCACGTCGATCATCATCTTCGGCGGCATCATCGCCGGGCTGCCGTCGACTCTCGGACAGGGTGCCCTCACCGGCGCGACGGCGATCGGGGGGCTGCTGCTCCTCGCCGCGATCACGGTCGCGGTCGTGTGGCTGATCGTGCTCTTCCAGGAGGCGCAGCGGCGGATCCCCGTCCAGTATGCGAGATCAACGTTCAGAGGCGGGCGCATGTACCGCCAGCAGGGGCAGTCGCACATCCCGCTGCGAGTCAACAGCGTCGGGATGATCCCGCTCATCTTCGCCTTCTCGATCATGATCTTCCCGCCGGCGGTGGCGCAGTTCGTGGCGTCCTCGGTGGACGTGGGCTGGATCCGCACCATCGCCGAGTTCGTCCAGGAATGGCTCTCGCCCGGACGTCCGATCTACTGGGCGGTCGTCTTCCTCCTCGTGGTGGGATTCACGTTCCTCTACACGACGGTGGTCTTCCAGGAGCAGAACCTCGCCGAGAACCTCCAGCGGCAGGGTGGCTTCATCCCGGGTATCCGACCAGGACGCCCGACGCAGGAGTACATCACGCGGGTCCTCACGAGAATTACGTGGGGCGGCGCGTTCTTCCTCGGCTTTGTGTCCGTGCTGCCGTTCTTCGCCACAGGGCTGACGGGTGTGCAGGCGCTCCAGGTCAGCGCGTCCGGGCTCCTGATCGTCGTCGGCGTGGTCATCGACACGATGCGCCAGCTCGAGGCGCAGATGCTGATGCGCAACTACGAAGGGTTCATCTCCTGATGCACCTGATCCTCCTCGGGCTTCCTGGCGCCGGTAAGGGCACGCAGGCGAAGCTGCTGGCCGACAAGCATGGGCTGCTCCACGTCTCCACCGGCGACCTCTTCCGCGCGGCAGCCGCCGAGGGCACGGACCTCGGGAAGCGCGCCCAGGAGTACATGAGCCGAGGCGAGCTCGTGCCCGACGAGGTCACGATCAGCATGCTCCTCGATCGCATCGCGAAGCCGGATGCAGCGGCAGGCGTCATGCTCGATGGATTCCCGCGCACCATCCCGCAGGCAGAGGCGCTGGACGCTGCCCTCGAGGCCCGCGGTGAGCGCATCGAGGGCGTCCTCTACATCAAGGTCCCCGAGGACCTGCTGATGGCGCGCCTCACCGGGCGCTGGAGCTGCGGCAACTGCGGCGCCATCTACCACGAGCTGACGAACCCACCGCGCGAGGCGGGCACGTGTGACGTCTGCGGTGGAGCGCTCTCGCAGCGCGCCGACGACCGCCCGGACACCGTGGCGAAGCGCCTCGAGACGAACCGCGAGTGGACCGAGGCGCTGGCCGCCTATTACGAACAGCAGGGTAAGCTCCACGGCGCGGATGGCACCGGCGAGCCTGCCGATGTCACGGGACGCCTCGAGGCGATTCTTTCGAAGCTCTCGGGGGCGGCCGCGTGACAGATTCGAGGGTGGAACGCGACCTCGGTAAGGCGTTACACTGATATGCCCGTTGTCATCAAGTCGCAGGCCGAGGTTGCCGCGATGCGTGAGGCCGGGCGAATCAACGCCGAGGTGCGCGCCATCCTCCGGGAGGCGGTACGCCCCGGCGTGTCTGGCGTCGAGCTCGACACGCTGGCCAAGCGCGAAATCGCGCGACGCGACGCGGTGCCGACGTTCGTGGGGTACGCACCGGGCGGGCGGCCGCCCTACCCGGGTGCGATTTGCTACTCGGTCAACGAGGTGCTGGTGCACGGCATCCCGGACGAGCGGCGGCTGGAGGAAGGCGACATCGTCTCGATCGACCTCGGTGTGACGTATCGCGGATGGGTCTCCGACGCCGCCTTCACCGCTCCGGTGGGGCACGTGGCGCCGGAGCTGCTCGCGTTGCTCGACGCCACCGAGCGGGCGATGTGGGCGGGCATCGAGGCCGCGCGACCCGAGGCACGACTGGGGGATGTCTCCCACGCCATCGAGTCCTGCGCCAACGACTACGGCATCGTCCGCGATTACGGCGGTCACGGTGTCGGCCGTGAGATGCACGAACCGCCGCACATCCTGAACTTCGGCAAGCCGGGGACCGGGATGAAGCTGAAGCGCGGCATGGTGGTCGCCCTCGAGCCGATGTTCTCGCTCGGCGGGCCGGCGACCGAGGAATTGAGCGATCGCTGGTCGGTGCGCATGGCCGACCGGTCGTACAGCGCACACTTCGAGGAAACCATCGCGATTACCGATGGCGAGGCCGAGGTGCTCACGCTGATCGCATAGCAGGCTTTCGCCCGGGCCAGGGGGCCGGGGTGACCGCAGAAGGAGTCACATGGGACGAGGTTCACGAGGACGAACGCCACGTAGTCCGAAGCAGCCCAAGAAGGACGTGATCGAGGTCGAAGGCGTCGTCAAGGACGCGCGACCCAACCGGACCTTCGACGTGGAGCTTCCGAACGGACATCACGTGCTGGCGCACGTCTCGGGCAGAATGGCGATGCACTACATCCGCATCCTGCTCGGCGACCGCGTTCTCGTAGAGCTCAGTCCGTACGACTTGAGTCGAGGCAGGATCACGTACCGCTTCACCGCGGGCCAGCAGAGGAACCAGACATGAAGGTCTCCGCATCGATCCGGAAGCGCTGCGAGCGCTGCCAGATCATCAAGCGCCACGGGACGCTCCGCGTGATCTGCGTGATCTCGAAGCACAAGCAGCGGCAGGGGTAGACAGATGGCTCGAATCGCTGGCGTCGAGATCCCGCGCGACAAGCAGGTGCTGTTCTCGCTGCCGTACATCTACGGCATCGGGCCCACCCGCGCGAAGCAGGTCCTGGAGCAGACCAACATCGCTCCCACCACGATGGTCCGCGACCTCACGGACGACGAGGTGCTGCGGCTGCGCGCCATCATCGAGGCGGACACGATCGAGGGTGACCTCCGCCGCGAGGTGCGCCAGAACATCCAGCGCCTCATCGAGATCAACTGCTACCGCGGCTCCCGGCACCGCCGAGGCCTCCCGGTCCGCGGACAGCGCACCAAGACCAACGCGCGCACCAGGCGAGGCGCGAAGAAGACCGTGGCCGGCAAGCGCCGGGCGGCACGCAAGTAGGCACGCGCGGTAGCGCGAACAGTTCAGCGCCCGGCGCGGGACGAGGGGTTCGATGGGTCGAGCAGCAGCACAGCGGGCACGCGCACGGCGTCGCGAGCGGAAGTCGGTTCCGCGCGGACGCGTGTACGTCTCGAGCACCTTCAACAACACCATCATCACGCTCACCGACCCCAACGGTGGTGTGCTCTCCTGGGGCAGCGGTGGGACCGCGGGCTTCAAGGGCTCACGCAAGAGCACGCCCTACGCGGCGCAACTCGCGGCCGAGGGCGCCTCGCAGCGCGCGATGGAGCACGGCCTGCGCGAGGTCGAGGTGTTCGTGAAGGGGCCCGGCGCCGGTCGTGAGGCCGCCGTCCGCGCGCTGCAGTCCTCCGGCCTGCGCATCCTCGCGATCCGCGACATCACCCCCATCCCGCACAACGGCTGCCGGGCCCGCCGGCGCCCTCGGAACTAGAGGCAGCAGCATGGCTCGATACACCGGTCCGAAGTGCCGGAAGTGCCGCCGTTACGGCGTATCGCTCTGCGGTACGGCAAAGTGCGCCGTGATCCGACGCCCGAACCCGCCGGGTCCTCGGTCTGTGCGCCGCCGCAAGATCTCGGACCGCGGCCAGCAGCTCATCGAGAAGCAGAAGGTCCGCTTCGCCTATGGCCTCATGGAGGGCCAGTTCAGGCGCTACTACGAGAAGGCTTCGCAGCGCCCCGGTGTCACCGGCGAGCTGCTCATGACCTCCCTCGAGATGCGTCTCGATAACGTCGTGTACCGCATGGGCTTCGGTCGCACTCGAGCGCAGGCGCGCCAGCTGGTGCGGCACGGCCTCGTCGCGGTGAACGGCCGCAAGCTCGACATCCCGAGCGCGGCGATCAAAGTCGGCGCCGAGGTCGCGCTCACCGAGCGCGGGAAGCGCTCGGACTACGCGACGATCCTGAAGTCCGAGATCGGTTCGCGCTCCGTCCCCGGCTGGCTCGACCTCGACCGCGAGGCGCTGGCCGGCAAGGTGGTGGCGGCCCCCGGTCCGGGCGACTACGAGTCCTATTTCAACCCGAACGCAGTCGTGGAGTACTACTCGCGGTAGTCGCTGGTGCGGGCGTGCAGCCGCACCGTGGCGGAACGCGGAGAGGTGTTGTCTTGAGTGACCTGCTGATCCCAGAGCTCCGAGTGGAGTTGGAAGAGGAAGACTACGCCAGGGTAGTCGCTGAGCCTCTCGAGTCGGGCTTCGGCACGACCCTGGGAAACGCGCTGCGTCGAGTGCTCCTCTCGAGCCTCGAAGGCGCCGCGATCACCTCCGTGCGCATCGAGGGCGTCGAGCACGAGTTCTCCACGCTCCCCCACATGCAGGAGGACGTGACCGAGCTGCTGCTCAACCTCAAGGAAGTGCGCCTGCGGGCCTACTCGGACCGCCCGGCGCGCCTCTACCTCGAGGCGTCCGGTCAGACCGAGGTCTTCGCCTCGGCGATCCAGGGCACCGCTGACTACGAGGTCGCGAACCCGGACCTCCACCTCGCAACGCTGGACCACCGCGACGCGTCGCTCGTCATGGACCTCAACGTCGAGAGCGGTCGCGGCTACCTGCCGGCCACGGTCTCTGAGGGCCTGCCAATCGGTGTCATCCCGGTCGATGCGCTCTTCACGCCAGTCCGCCGGGTGAACTTCAACGTCTCGAACACGCGCGTTGGCCAGGACACGGACTACGACCGGCTCGAGATCGAGATCTGGACCGACGGCACGATGACGCCCAAGGTCGCGATTGCGACGGCAGCCGAGGTCCTGCGCGAGCAGTTCCTCCCCTTCCAGCGCCTGGCGCGGCCGGACATGCCCGTCGACACGGCAACGTCCGAGGCCGCGCGGCCCTTCGAGGGGTACGACTCGCCGATCGAGACGCTCAGCCTCTCGGTGCGCGCGTACAACTGCCTCAAGCGCTCGGGGCTCACGACCATCGGGGCCGTCCTCGAAAAGTCCGAGGAAGAGCTCCTCGCGCTGCGCAACTTCGGGGAGAAGTCCTACGAGGAGCTGCGCGACAAGCTGATCGCTCACGGCTACCCGACGCCGCGAGTGGACACACGACGGGCAGCGGGCCTCGAGCCTGCGGCTCCCGGTGCGCCGGCGGCCACGGCCGCGCGCGGCTCACTGCCTGAACTCGACGAAGAGGGCGTGGGCGCCCTCGGCGCAGCGCTCATGGAGGCACTGCGCGAGTCGGGCCGACGAACCGAGTAGACGACCGGCCGAGGAGCCACTTCGATGCGTCACAAGCAGACCAGTCGTCGATTCGACATGCCGAGCGCTCAGCGCATGGCGATGTTCCGGAACCTGACGACGGACGTCCTCAAGCATGGCTACGTGCGCACCACCGAGCCGCGCGCGAAGGAAGTGCGCCGCTTCGTGGAGCACATGATCACGCTCGGCAAGAGCGGGTCGCTGCACTCGCGGCGCCAGGCGCTTGCCTTCGTGTACGACGCCGACGTGGTCAAGGACCTCTTCGACGAGATTGCGCCGCGATACAAGGAGCGCCCCGGCGGCTATACCCGGGTGGTGCACCTCGGTCAGCGCCAGGGTGACGCGGCAAAAATGGCGCGCCTCGAACTCGTGTAGGGACGTGCGCCGTCGATTGGCGCTCTTGCTGCAGTACGACGGGTCCGGGTTCTCGGGTTCGCAGTTGCAGCCGGGGCGTCGCACAGTGCAGGGGGTGATGGAAGCAGCGTACGAGGAGCTGACCCACGAGTCGGCGCGATTCGCATTCGCGGGGCGCACCGATGCCGGGGTCCACGCCCTGGGCCAGGTCGCGGCGGTCGACACCGACTCGCACCTGTCCACCTCCGCGCTGCGAGCTGCCCTCAACCACCTGCTGCCGGATGACCTCGCGGTCATGGCGGCGGCAGACGTCGAGGCGGGGTTCGACCCGCGTCGGCACGCAGTAGCGAGGACGTATCGCTACCGCATCCGCCACGGTGGGCCACGGGCACCGCTCTCGCGGAGCCACGAGTGGCATCGGGCGGGGACACTGGACATCGAGGCGATGGCGCGGGCAGCCGCGCTCCTGCCTCGAGGGTTGCGGGACTGGGCCGCGTTCGCGGGCAAGGTCCCGGAGGGGTACCCCACGGTGCGCACGCTGCGACGCTGTGACGTCGAGCGGCGCAGCACCGGAGTGGTACTCGTGACGATGGAGGCGGACGGCTTCCTCCCGCACCAGGTCCGACGCACCGTCGGGGCGCTGGTGCGAGCAGGAAGCGGCGGTCTCCAGCCCGGGCAGTTCGCCGCCCTCGTGGATGGCGCGCCGGGTTCGGCAGGTCCGACGGCCCCACCCCAGGGGCTCGTGCTGTGCTCGGTGGCGTACCCGCCGAGGACAGTCAACTGGGGCGAGTCAGAGTCGGCGCTTGCCACGCGCGAGCGCGATACGCGGGAGTGCGCTCCTTCGGAAGAAGGTTGGGGATGACGACGAGAACGTTCCGCCTGAGCGAGAAGTCCATGGACCGCTCGTGGCATGTCCTGGATGCCCGCGCCGTCCCGCTCGGACGGCTGGCCTCCGAGGCGTCCAAGCTGCTCCTCGGGAAGCACAAGCCGACCTACGAGCCGCATCTCCCGATGGGCGACTTCGTCGTCGTGATCAACGCCAGCGAGATCGCGCTGACCGGCACGAAGATGGTCGACAAGATCTACTACCGCCACACTGGCCACCCGGGCGGCCTCCGCGAGCGCTCCGTGCAGGAGCAACTCGACAAGGACCCGCGCCGCGTTGTCGAGAAGGCGGTGAAGGGCATGCTGCCGCACAACTCGCGAGGTCGTGAGCTGTTCCGCCACCTCAAGGTGTACGCGGGCTCCTCACACCCCCACGAGGCGCAACTGAACGCCGGCACGGGCGCGCGTGCTCGGAAGCGCGCACAGGCCACCGAGGTCGCCGGTGCCATGGGCGCGACCGCGACGGCCACCCGACGACGACGGACCTCGGCGACCACGCCGGCCACCGAGTAACGAGAGAGCACCGCCATGACGACGCAGCAGCACTACTACTACGGTCTCGGTCGCCGCAAGGCCGCCATCGCGCGGGTACGCCTGTACCCGGGTGGTGGCGCCGTGGTGATCAACGGCAAGCCGATGGACGAGGTGCTGCCTCGGCCGGCGGCGCGGCAGGAGATGCTGCGGCCGCTCGCGGCCACCGACCAGCTCAACGCGTTCAACGTCCAGGCGAAGGTGAGCGGCGGCGGGCTCTCCGGCTGGGCCGGCGCGATCCGCTTCGGCATCGCGAGGGCGCTCGTCGCAGCCGATCCGCTGCACAAGCGCACGCTGCGCTCGGAGTTCCTCCTGACGCGGGACGCTCGAGTCAAGGAGCGCAAGAAGCCAGGCCTTAAGCGTGCCCGCAAGGCCCCGCAGTACACGAAGCGCTAGTCACCCCCTCCGAGCTCCAATGCACACGGCCGAGGCGAAATGCCTCGGCCGTGCTGTTTTCGTGGAGGTGTCGGCTGGAGGGCGTGGGCAGTGAGGCTAGAGCGCGACTCCGACGAGCTCCATCCCGGCCTGGAGCGCGTCCTGCACCTGCTCTGACGAGGGCATCTCGGCGTAGACGCGGAGGAGCGGCTCGGTGCCGCTGAAGCGCAACAGGAGCCACCAGCCGCCCTCGAGGTGGAAGCGGAACCCATCGATCTGGTCGCGACCCACCACCGGGATGCCGGCAATCTCCTTCGGGTCCGCCGCCGCCGCTCGAGCCTGGATCGTGTCCCGCTCGTCGGCGCGCAGGGTGATGTCGACACGGTCGTACTCATGGCGGCCGACGGTCGCAAAGAGGTCCGCCAGCAGCTGCGACGGGGTCTTCCCCGCGCGCACCATGTAGTCGAGGAAGTACAGGCCGGACAGGATGCCGTCGCGCTCCGGGATGTGGCCACGGAAGGCATAGCCCCCGGACTCCTCACCCGCGATCAGCGCGTTCGTCTCCTCCATCTTCTCGCCGAGGTACTTGAAGCCCACGCGCGTCTCGATGACGGGGCAGTCGAACATCGCACCCAGGCGGTCCATCATCCGCGAGGTCGTGATCGACTTCACGATGTGGCCGCGCTCGCCGCGCACCTCGAGCAGGTAGCGCGTGAGGAGGGCGTAGACCTGGAGCTGCGTGATGAACGTGCCGCGCTCGTCCGCGAGGCCGAAGCGGTCGCCGTCGCCGTCCGTCGACAGGCCGACGGCATACCCGCCAGACGCGAGCATCGAGAGCTGCTCACCGAGGTTGGCAGCGATCGGCTCGGGAGCACGCATGCCCGGGAACGCCGGGTTCTGCATCGCGTGGATCTCGACGACGCGCGTGGCGCCCTCGCCGAGGATGTCCGCGGTGAGGCCTCCCGCAGCCCCGTACATCGAGTCCACCAGCACGTTGTAGCCGGCGGCTCGAATCGCCTCGATGTCCACGAGGTCGCGCAGCGTCGCGATGTAGGCGGGCCGAATGTCGAACGTCTCGACGAGCCCTCGGCTCTCCGCCTCGCCGAGCGGCAGCTGCTTCACGGCGTTGCGCGCGATGACGTTCGGGACGGCGTCCTCGATCGCCCGGGTGACGTCCTCAGGCGCCGACGCGCCGTTGCTCATCTTCACCTTGAAGCCGTTGTAGCGCGCCGGGTTGTGGCTCGCTGTGATCATCACCCCGGCGCTGGCCGAGCGGTTGAGCACCGAATAGGACAGCGCGGGCGTCGGGAGGTAGCTCGCGGTGAGGCCGACGTGGATGTCGTTGGCTGCCAGCACCTCGGCGACTGCCGCGGCAAAGGCGCTTCCCGCGAAGCGCGTGTCGAAGCCGACGACCACGCCCTGCGAGGTCTGATTGGTCTTGCGGAGGTAGTCGGCAAAGGCCTGACTGACGATCCGCACGTTGTCGAACGTGAACTCCTCGGCGATCAGGGCGCGCCAGCCGTCGGTTCCGAATTTGATGTCGGTCATGGGTCTCCAGGCGGCGCAGTGCCCGGCACGTACGCGTGCGGTCACCGGCTCAGGTCGTTCGCAGTCCTTGCGCTCCATTGTCGATTCAATTGCCGCTGTCGTCTGGCCGCCATCAGGGGAATCCTGACACAGAGGCCCCGAACGCGTCCTCGGGCAATGGCGGAGGGCCCCTCGCGGGGCCCTCGTGGCGTTGAACGCTAGCTGCCGACGCTTCTCAGTGGCGAGAGGCCGGCCTCTCGCCGCAGGTCCGCGGCCTTGTCGAGGCGCTCCCACGGCAAATCGAGGTCATCCCGCCCGAAGTGGCCGTACGACGCGGTCTGGCGGTAAATCGGCCGGCGCAGCTCGAACCGGTCGATGATCGCGCCGGGCCGGAGGTCGAAGTGCTTCCGGATCAGCCGCTCGATCTCGGCTTCCTCGATCTTCGCGGTGCCGAACGTCTCGATCGCCATCGAGGTGGGGTGCGCGACGCCAATGGCGTACGAGACCTGGATCTCGAGGCGCTCGGCGAGCCCCGCGGCCACGACGTTCTTCGCAACGTGGCGCGCCGCGTACGCCCCCGAGCGGTCGACCTTGGTCGGGTCCTTGCCGCTGAACGCGCCGCCTCCGTGACGAGCGATGCCACCGTACGAGTCCACGATGATCTTGCGGCCCGTCAGCCCTGCGTCTCCCATCGGGCCGCCGGTCACGAATCGGCCCGTGGGGTTCACGAGGATGCGCGTGTCGACCATGAGCTCCGGCGGGCAGACGTGCCGGATGACGAGGGCCTCGATGTCCCGGTGGAGCGTGTCCTCGCTCACCTCCGGGTCGTGTTGCGTCGAGATGACCACGGTGTCGAGGCGACGCGGCACACCGTAGGCGTACTCGACGGTCACCTGCGACTTGCCGTCGGGGCGGAGGTAGCTCAGCAGGCCGTCCTTGCGCACCTCGGCGAGTCGACGCACCAGCTTGTGCGCCAGCGAGATCGTGAGGGGCATGTACTCGTCGGTCTCCGTGCAGGCGAAGCCGATCATCATGCCCTGGTCGCCCGCACCCTCGAGGTCGTAGCGCTCGACCTCGTTCTGCGCCTCGCGCGCCTCGAGGGCGTGGCCCACGCCCATCGCGATGTCCGCAGACTGCTCCTTGATCGAGGAGATGACGCCGCAGGTCTCCCAGTCGAAGCCAATCTCGGAGCGGTTGTAGCCGATGTCGCGCACGGTGTTGCGCACGATCTGCTGGAGGTCGACGTAGGCGCTCGTCGTGATCTCGCCCATCACGAAGACGACGCCGGTGGTCGCCGCCGCCTCGCAGGCCACGCGTGCGTCCGGGTCCTCTTTCAGGATGGCGTCGAGCACGGCGTCCGATACCTGGTCACACAGCTTGTCGGGGTGCCCCTCCGTCACGGATTCGCTCGTCAGGAGGAGCGACGGGGAGCTCATGAACGTGGTGGTCATCGAAGTAACTCCTGGACTCGATGCGGCCGTCGAGCCGCCCTAGTGCGTTCCCAGCTCCCACGAGCTGAGGTAGTGCGCCTGCTCGGCGGTGAGGGTGTCGATCTGGACGCCCATCGCCGCCAGCTTGAGGCGCGCGACGTCCGAGTCGATGTCGCGCGGCACCTCGTAGACGCCCGGCGTCAGGTTCTTGTGCTCGCGCACGATGTACTCCGAGCACAGCGCCTGGTTCGCGAACGACATGTCCATCACCGACGCCGGGTGCCCCTCGGCCGCGCCGAGGTTCACGAGCCGGCCCTCGGCGAGGACGACGATCTTGCGACCGTCGCTCAGCGCGTACTCCTCGACGAATGGGCGGAGGCCCCGCCGCGTCTCGCTCATCTCCGCCAGCGCCTTGAGGTTGATCTCGGCGTCGAAGTGGCCCGAGTTGGCGAGGATCGCGCCCGACTTCATCGAGGCGAACGCGCCCTCGTCGATGACGTTGATGTCGCCGGTCACGGTGATGAAGATGTCGCCTCGCGAGGCGGCTTCGGCGATCGGCATCACCTGGAAGCCGTCCATCACCGCCTCGAGGGCCGCCAGCGGGCTCACCTCGGTCACGATGACCTGCGCCCCCATGCCTCGAGCGCGGCTCGCCACGCCTCGGCCGCACCAGCCGTAGCCGCACACGACGAGTGTCTTGCCCGCGATCAGGATGTTCGTCGCCCGCGTCACCCCGTCGAGGGTCGACTGGCCCGTGCCGTAGCGGTTGTCGAAGTAGTGTTTCGTCTCGGCGTCGTTCACCGCGACGATGGGGTACGCGAGCTTGCCCTCGGCGGCCAGCGCGCGGAGGCGCACGACGCCGGTGGTGGTCTCCTCGGTGCCTCCGACCACGCCGGGGAGCAGGTCGCGCCGGTCCCGATGCAGCATCGCCACGACGTCGGCGCCGTCGTCCATCGTGATCTGCGGGCCATCCGCGATCACCTGGTTGAGGTGCTGGAAGTAGGTCTCGGTGCTCTCGCCCTTGATCGCGAACGTGGGGATGCCGTGCGCAACCGCGAGGGCGGCCGCGACCTCGTCCTGCGTCGACAGCGGGTTCGAGGCCGCAAGTCGCACGTCGGCACCGCCGTCGCGCAGCGCCAGCACGAGGTTGGCCGTCTCGCTGGTGACGTGGAGGCAGGCCGCCATCCGCACACCGGCCAGCGGCTTCTCGCGCGCAAACCGCTCGCGGATCTGCCGGATGACCGGCATCTCGCGCGCTGCCCACTCGATGCGCTGCACACCCGCAGCCGCGAGGGCCGGGTCCGCGACGTCGAACTGGGTGTCGGGCAGGGGCGTGCGCGCCTGCGCTTCGGTGGTCATTGAGACTGTCCTTTACCGTGTGCAGGCGCGCCGTCGAGGTCGCCCGCTGGCGCGGACGCGACGCGTACCGCCTCGAATCCCTGGATGTGCTCCGCCTTCATGCGACGCCACCATGCGCCCAGTCCCACGGGATCGCGTCGGCGCAATCGGGCCTCGACGATGGGTGCGCCCAGCTCGTATCCAAGCCGGCGGTAGGCGTGAACCGCTGGCGTGTTCTGCGGGTCGGCGGTGAGCACGACCAGCTCACAGCCCAGGTCGAACAACGTAGACGTTACCCTCGATGTGACGTAAGTCGCCAGTCCACGCCCTCGAAACGCCGGATGCGTCAGGACGTTACCAACGACGCCGATCGACATCATCGGCGAAACCACGTGCGTCCCCGCAATCGAGGCCAGCTCGCCACCC
The DNA here is from genome assembly GCA_020845735.1 of Dehalococcoidia bacterium. GTDB lineage: Bacteria > Chloroflexota > Dehalococcoidia > UBA2979 > UBA2979 > RBC038. The sequence goes on along the minus strand of JADLFF010000031.1, from coordinate 6,858 downwards.
ACGAACGCCCCGAAATAGACGGCGTTGTTGATCTGCGGTCCCGTGTACTGCCCCGAGCGCTCATCGACCGCATACAGCGCATTCACCGCGTGGAGGTCGAGGTCGGACAGCCGCCGGATGCTCACGTCCGGCGACTCCTCGGCGATCGCTGTGAACCCCTCGAGGCGCACGGACATGCGGCGCATCGTCAGCGGGTCGTCAACGTGATGCCAGCGTCTGATCGCCGCCATGTGCTCGGGACTGGCCGTGGAGAGGTACGCCAGCCGTGGTCCCGGGTGGAGCGACAGGATCGCGCCCACCGCCGTCGGATCGCCGCTGGTGATCAGCGTGGAGCCGATCGCGTCCGAGGTGAGCACGACCCCGGTCCCTGCCGGCGATTCCGCTACCCAGAACTCGCTCTGCTCGAAGGGACCGGACTCGAGGTGACTGAGGGCGTATGCGGCATACGCGCGGTCCACCCCGAGCAGCGTTTCGAGCTGGCGTCGGTCGTGCGCCTGGCGAATCGGGATGAGCGCCGCCGGAGACAGCCGGTGCTGAATCGCCTCGGTCATGGCGCGTCGCCCCAGTGCCTCGCGAGGATGGCGTCGAGCCGGCGCCGCGTCGCGGCTGGCATCAGCTCGCGCGCCGTCACGAGGGCGTTGTCGAGCGCGTGCCCGCACTCGCAACTCGGCGACGGTCCCAGCCCCGCAATCGTGCGGCTGACGATGGATTGCGCTCGTGCGGTGTTCTGCGCCAGGTTCTCCAGGACGAGCTCGACGGTCACGTCGGCGGCAGTCTCGTGCCACACGTCGTAGTCGGTGGCAAAGCAGAGCGAGGCGTAACAGAGCTCGGCCTCCCGCGCGAGCTTCGCCTCGGGGAGGGCGGTCATGCCGATGACCGATGCCCCCCACGAGCGATAGAGCTCGGACTCGGCACGCGTCGAGAACGCCGGGCCCTCGATGACCACGAGCGTGCCACCCCGATGCGCGCGCACCCCCTCGATGTCTGCGGCAGCCCCGAGATGGGTCGATAGCTCGGGGCAGAAGGGGTCTGCGAAGCCGATATGGGCCACGATGCCCTCCCCGAAGAAGGTCGAGGCGCGCCCGCGCGTGCGGTCGATCAACTGGCCGGGCACGACGGCGTGCAGCGGCTCGATCTCCTCGCGCAGCGAACCCACCGCGGACACCGCGATGACGCGCGCAATACCGAGGCGCTTCAGTGCGTAGATGTTGGCACGCGCCGGAAGCTCCGAGGGCAGCAGGCGGTGCCCGGCGTCATGCCGCGCCACGAACGCGACGCGACGCCCGTGCACCTCGCCGAGGGTGATCGCGGAGCTGGGGTCACCCCAGGGCGTGGGTACGTGCACTCGATTGATCACGGTGAGTCCGGGGAGTTCGTAGAAGCCGGTACCGCCGATGACGCCGATCTCGGCAGCAGGCTCGATGCCAGCAGTACTCACAGCGCCGCGCTCCCGGATCACGCGATGCGGTCGCTCTTCAAGCGATTGCAGTTGCCACAGAGTATCTGAATGTTCCCTTGAGCGTTCCCGCCGCCCCTGGCCACCGGGATCACGTGGTCGAACTGGAGGTCGTCCTCGGCGCCGCACCGCACGCAGCGGCCTTCGTCGCGCGCCCAGACGAGGACCCGCACCTCCTCGGGGATGCGCTCACGGCGCACGGTCGTGGCCTCCTCCTCGCGCGCACGAATGGTGCGGAGGCGGTCGTAGCGGTGCTCGCGACGGCGCTGCCTGTCCCAGATCTCGAGGGCCACGTGCTCGGCGTCCATGCCGTCGGTCTCCCAGTAGAAGGCCTCGCCGACCCACCACAGCGCGCGCCCGCGAGACTCACCGACCAGCCCGGCGCCCGCGGCTCGCTCGCGTTCGAGCTCGTTCAGCCGCTGGCCGCGGATCGCAAACTCAGCGCCCGAGGCACGGACGACCAGGCTGCGGAAGAACCACGCGCCGCGCTCGCTCGTCTCGACGTCGTGTGCGCGGGTCAGGCTCATCCGCTGCGGCCCGTGATCGCCTCCCGCAGCGCAGGCGCGTAGGGAGGCCGCAGCACGCCGGCCTCGGTCACGATCGCGGTGATCAGCTCTGCCGGGGTCACGTCGAACGCCGGGTTCACGGCGTGTGCACCCGGCGCCGCGAGCCGCGTCCCGCCCGCGCTCAGCACCTCGTCTTCGTCCCGCTCCTCGATGACGATCGCCCTGCCCGAGGGCGTCGCGAGGTCGACGGTGGAGCGGGGCGCAACCACGTAGAACGGTACGCCGTGGTAGCGGCAGGCCAGCGCGAGGCCGAACGTACCGACTTTGTTCGCCGTGTCGCCGTTGGCTGCAATGCGATCCGCGCCCACGAACGCCGCCCGCACGCCTCGAGGGGTGATGAGGCCGGCGGCCGCGCCGTCGGCGATCACGTCGTGGGGCACGCCGTGCTGCTGAAGCTCCCACGAGGTCAGGCGCGCCCCCTGCCAGCGGGGCCGCGTTTCGTCCACGAGGACATCGCGCACCCGGCCTTGCCGGTGGCCCTCGATGATCACGCCGAGGGCTGTCCCGAGGCCGCCCGTGGCGAGCGGGCCCGTGTTGCAGTGCGTGATCACGGTCTGCGCGCCGTCCTCGAGGAGGGGCGCCCCCAGCGCCGCCATGCGCCGGTCGGCCTCGATCTGTTCCGCGTGCATCTCCTGCGCCGCCTCCGTCGCGAGGTGTGCGAGCACCGCGCTGTCGCTTGCATGCTCGGTCGCCGCCAGCACTCGAGCGACGGCCCAGCGCAGGTTGACGGCCGTCGGGCGCGTGGCCGCGAGGCGTTCCGCGGCCTGCGCGAGGCCCTGCCGTGCGTCGTCGACGGATTGTGAGGAGAGGCGCCGGGCTTCCTGCGCGAGGGCGTACGCGGCCGTGATCCCGATGGCCGGGGCGCCACGGACGCGCATGGTCGTAATCGCCTCGCAGGCGCTCGCGAGGTCGCGTACGGCGATGTGCTCGACGCTCCACGGCAGGCGCGTCTGGTCGAGGAGCGAGAGTCCCTCCTCGGACCAGCGGATGACCTCGTACGGCGCCTGAGGAGAACGAGCGTTCGACATCGGGATGATGGTACGCCGCGCGGCAGGCCGCGTCAGGCGGGGGCATGCGACTGAGTGCCCTCAGTACGTGACGAGGGACGCGACGGGGACATCGAGGCGCCCACGTCCACCGAGGTCGATCAACTCGATGAGGAACGCGCAGCCCGCGGCCTCGGCGTCGAGCTGGCGCAGCAGGCGGACGCTCGCCTCGGCGGTTCCGCCCGTAGCCAGCACGTCGTCGACGATGAGGACGCGCTGCCCGGCGATGGCAGGGTCGCGGTGCACCTCGAGCTGGGCCGTTCCGTACTCGAGGGCGTAGCTCACGCTGGCGCGTCCGCCCGGCAGCTTCCCGGCCTTCCGCAGCGGCACAAACGGCACGCCGAGGCGCTCCGCCACGGGGACGCCGAAGAGGAACCCGCGCGCCTCGATGCCGGCCACGACCGTCGCGTCCACGGCCCGCGCGGCCTCGGCGAGGGCATCGTTCGCCGCGCGGAGGGCACGGGGGTCCCAGAGCAGCGGCGTGATGTCGCGAAAGAGGATGCCGGCCTCGGGGAAGTCCGGCACATCCCGGATCAGGGCGCGCCAGCGAGCAGGCCAGTCCTCCAGGGGTGGTGGGACGGTCATGGCGGGATGCTCGCGGCCCGTCGGGGGTGCGTCAAGGCGCGTCAAGCCGGGTTCTCGACGCCGCCAGGCGGTAGCATCGAGAGGTGACGCAGCACGGGCTCTCAGCCGCGATCGACGCGATTGCGCCGTTCTACGACCTCGATCTCGAGGGGTACGAGGACGACGTCTCGCTCTACGTCGCTCTCAGCGAGGAGTACCCCGGCCCGATCCTCGAGCTGGGGTGCGGCACCGGCCGCGTCGCCTCGAGGCTGGCGCGCGCCGGAGCCGCGGTCACGGGGGTCGACCTGAGCCCCGCGATGCTCGAGGTCGCCCGCGGCGGCCCGGGCGGCGATCGCGTCCACTGGCTCGAGGCGGACATGCGTGACCTCGATCTGTCGCAACGGTTCGCGCTCGTGCTGGTCCCCCTCGGCGGGTTGCAGCACCTCGAGACGGTGGCGGACGTGGTTGCGACCTTCGAGGTGATCGCGCGCCACCTCGCCAGTGGCGGTGTGGCCGTCGTCGACGTCGAGGCGCCCCGCCCCGAGGACTTCGAGGCAGGCCCACAACCGGTCCTCGAGCACTGGACGCGCCCCTGGCGCGGCGGTCTCGTGACGAAGTGGGTGTCCACGTCCGGAGCGCCGTCACTCGGGCTCCGCGAGGTGACCTGGCACTTCGACCACCAGCCTGCCGATGGTCCGCTCCGTCGCCAGTCGGTGCTGTTCACCATGCGCACGTTCACGCTGGCCGAGCTCGAGCTTGCCGCTCGCCTCGCGGGCCTCGAGGCGGTCGCGGTGCACGGGGACTACGATGGAGCTCCCTACGACGACGGCGCGCAACGCCTCGTCGTCACGTTCGCTCAGGCGGAGGCCGGGTTCCAGCCATGACGGCAGTCATCCTCGATGGGATGGGTGGTGACCACGCGCCCCGCACCTCGGTGGAGGGCGCGGTCCTCGCGGCCCGGCGCGGCGTCGAGGTGCTGCTCGTCGGTGACACGGTCACCCTCCAGGCGGAGCTCGCGAGAATGGGCGACGCGCATCCTCGCGTACGCATCGTGCACGCCCCTGACGCGATCCCGATGGGCGAGCACTCAGCGCGCGAGGCCGTGGCGCGGCGCGGCTCCTCGATCTACGTGGGCATGGAGGTGCTCAAGCGCGGCGAGGGGCAGGCGTTCGTGTCGCTCGGCAACACCGGCGCTGTGCTCGCGGTGGCGTTCGTCGTCCTCGGGCGCCTCCCCGGAGTCGAGCGCCCCGCACTCGCGCTCCTGCTCCCGCGCCCCGGATCGCCGGTGCTCTTCCTCGACGTCGGCGCCAACGCCGAGGCGCGCGTCTCGCACCTGCTTCAGTTCGCCCGGCTCGGCACCGCCTACATGCGATACGTGCAGCACGTGCCGCAGCCGCGAGTGGGGCTGCTGAACATCGGCGAAGAACCGTCGAAGGGGTCGCCCTTCACGGTCGAGGTGCACGAAGCCCTCGCGTCGGCGCACGGCGTCGACTTCATGGGGAACGTCGAGGGTCGCGAGATCGTGAGCGGCTCGGCGGACGTGATCGTGACCGACGGGTTCACCGGCAACGTCGCGCTCAAGCTCCTCGAGGGCACGATCACGATGATGTTCGAGCAGTTCTCCCGCGCAGCACGCAGCTCGCCACTCTCCCTCCTCGGCGGTGCGTTGCTGCGCCCGCGTGTCCGCCGGCTCCAGCACGAGTTCGACTACCGCCGCTCCGGTGGCGCGCCCCTGCTCGGGGTGAACGGCATCGTGATGGTGGGGCATGGTCGGAGTGATGCCGAGGCGGTCGCGGGGGCAGTGGTCACTGCCGCCGCCGCGGCGGAGGCTCGGATGCTCGAGGAACTGCGACGAGCGATCGAGCGCGAGCCCTCGCTGAGTTCGAACGGGAATGCGCCCCGCGAGGCGGACGCGCGCGCTGAGCGCACTACGTAGCGCTACGTAATCCTGGGCCAGGGCGACGCCTCGCCCTCCACATGGCTCAGGCCCGATGCCGGCGCAAACCGCCACCACAGCTTGAGGGAGTCCCGCAACGACTCCAGCCGTTCGCCGGCGTCGTCACCTTCGATGCACTGCGCGAGATGCAGGTCGAGCACCAGCCCGCCCACGGTGTCGATGCCGGAGCGGATGGCCATGAGCTGTGTGACGACGTCCTCACACGCCCGGCCGCCCTCGAGCATCCGCGAGATGCCGCGAATCTGGCCTTCGATTCGTCCCAGACGGGCGCGGAGCTGTTCGGTACTGGCATTCGATGTCATGGGCCTGCTCGCTGTCGGTGTCGCTGTGGCGCCGAGGTTTGACATACCCCAGAGGGGTATCTAAGATGCTAGGCATGGACCCGAGGGGTGTCAACGGACGGCCGGGGGCCTCCGGCGCTCCGGGTCCGTTCGAGCCCGCAGGGCCGCGAAATTCCGCGGGGCTCCGTGCCACCTTCCGGTCGAGTGTGCGGCGCATTCGACCCCAGTGAAAGGATCACGAGGGATGACTCACCCCGCAGACACGTCGGACTCCACGTTCGACACGGACGTCATTGGTAGCGATCTGCCCGTGCTGGTCGACTTCTGGGCACCCTGGTGCGGCCCCTGCCGCATGGTGGCTCCGATCGTTGAGGAGCTCGCCGAGGAGTACGAGGGCAAGGTCAAGTTCGTCAAGCTGAACACCGACGAGAACCCGCAGGTAGCCGGGAAGTACGGCATCCGCTCGATCCCGACACTCCTCGTGTTCAAGGGCGGCAAGCCGGTCGGCCAGATCGTCGGCTTCCGTCCGAAGAGTGACCTCGAGAAGCGGCTGCAGGAAGTCCTGTAACGCTCCGAGGCACGCGCCTCACGTGAACAGGGGGCGAGCCGCACGGCTCGCCCCCTGCTTCGTCTCCTGTCTCCTTCGACCCTCGTCCCGTCGCGCACGTCGAGGTCGAAGGGCCGGATCGGCCGCCTACGACTCGGGCGGGTGCTGGTCCTCGTAGTCCGCGCCCGGAGGCATGCCGTTCGCTCCCGGGTCGCCCTTGCGGATCTCGCGTCCCTGCTTCTCGGCGACACGACCCAGCGCGCGGCCCTTGTCGGGCGTGGGGTCCTCGATCAGGCCGTAGATCTCGCGGCCCTCGTGGTCGGCTGGCAGGTGCTCTGTGATCGGAAGACCTTCCGAATTACAGAAGAGCAGTCAGTGGCAGTACTTCCACTTCTGCATCTCCTCGCACGGACAGCTCCACGTGCTCCGCTTGGCCTCCTC
>JADLFF010000030.1 GCA_020845735.1 Dehalococcoidia bacterium | reverse complement strand
GTGGCTGGAGCAACGAGCTCGTCTACCTCATGGCCTTCGATGACATGGCCGACCGCGACCGCAAGTGGGCGGCGTTCCAGTCGGACCCGGACTGGCAGAAGGCCGTCGAGGAGACGCAGCGCGACGGTGCCCTCACGATCCGCATCCGCAGCGACATCCTGCGCCCGACGGACTACTCGCCACTGAAGTAGCCCTCGGGACCCACGTGGGAGCTGAGGACGCGCCTGCGGCGCGGCTGACCCGCCCGCCCACCCCTTCTCAGCGAGGGGCTGCGCCCCTCGCGCTCCCCGCGGCGTATGCACATTCGAGTGGCTGCCGGTCGGCTGGCCTCCGACAGGTTCAGCGCGAACGGAGGAGGGGCGGGATCGCACATGCGCGGCCGCCCCTGCGACCCTTCGACAGGCCTGTTCAACCGCGCTCCGGGCCACCTCTGGCCGAACGGACGAACGAGGGTGGGCCGACGTATGCGCACGGCGGGCCCTTCGACAGGCCCTTCGACTTCGCTCAGGGGAGCCTCAGGGCGAACGGAGGTAGGCCACCCTTCGCCCGGCTCAGGGCGACGGGTGGCCGCGCTCAGCGCTAGGAGTCCGTGCCGCGGCTCTCGCGGAGGAAGCGCTCGAGGTCGCTGAGGATCTCCTCGGTGGCCGGGAGCTCCTCGGCGCGCGGCTGCTCGATCGCGCGTGGGACGGGCGGCCGGTTGCTGTCGTACTGCTCCTCGAGCTGGCGGACGTAGGACTCGGCGTCCGAGGACTGCGACATCGCCTGGCGCACCTGTCGCAGGAACTCCTCGGACTGCGTCTGCAGCGAATCGGTCGGCGTTGACAGGTGGTACGCCGAGTCGAGCGCGCCCACGAGTGACGTCGCCGCGTTGGGGTTCGGGCCGATGGTGAGGTAGTGCGGGATGAGCGCCCAGAGACTCGCGTTCCGCCAGCCCAGAGAGCGATGGTGGAGGTTCATCACCCCCACGATGCCCGTCGGGCCCTGGTAGCGCGACGCCGGCGCACGGAGGCCGAACAGCTCCTCGAAGTCCGGGTGTGACGCCGAGAGGTTCAGCGGCAACGGTCGCGTGTGGGGCACGCCCGCGGGCTGGGCGCCCAGCGTGATGCTCGTCGAGCAGCCGGTCTCGCGCATGACGTCGGCGATGATCCCCGTGAACGTGCGCCAGCGGAGGTGCGGCTCGACGCCCTGGAGGAGCAGGAAGTCGCGGTCGGCGCCGGGCGGGCGCGCCGTCAGCAGGCGGTTCTGCGGCCACTCGATGACCCGCTCGTCGCCCTCGAGGTGCACGCGGGGGCGCTGGACGGTGAAGTCGTAGAACGACTCCGGGTCGATGGTGGCAAGCGGCTTCGCCGCCCAGTGCTCGATGAGGTACTCGATGGTGTGGGTCGCCGCGCCACCGTTGTCGTTCCACCCGGAGAAGGCGGCAATGAGCACGGGCCGCTCGAGGGGCTTCAGCTCGTCAGTCAGCAGGAGCGCTTCGTGCATCGCGGCCTCCGGAGGGCTTGAGTGGTAACGCCGAGGGGTCGCCCTCGCCATCCCCGATCGTAGTGAGTGGGGGATAGCACTTGAACGAGGGCGACCCCTCAGAGCGAGTTGTGGGTCTCGAGCTGAGGCCTCAGATCTGCGAGTAGCCGGACCCCGGGCGGTCGATGCCGGTGCCCTTGCCGTCCTCGATCCAGCCGAACTCCTTGAGGATGGCCTGGCTGTAGGTGACGCGGCCGCTCACGTTCTCTGGCGGCTCGCTGGCCAGCAGGAGGGCGGCGCGCGCCATGAACGAGGGCGACTCGCCCTTCGGGTCCTCCATGCTGTCGACGAGCTTGAAGAACACGGTGCCCGGCGTCGGGACCACCTGCGACGGGGACAGCGCGGCGACGCTGATCCCGTGCTCCCAGACCTCCTGCGCGAGGCCCTGCGAGAACCGCTCGAGGGCGGCCTTCGTCGCGCCATACATCGTGCCACCGCCACCGTTCGAGGTGTACGGGCCGCGTCCGGGCCCGATCGCGGACCCGGACGAGATGTTCACGATCGCGCCCGAACCCCTCGAGATCATGTCCGGGAGGACGGCCTTCGAGAGGATGAAGGGGGCGTGCACGTTGATCGCGAACGAGCGCACCCAGCGGTTCGTCGGGTAGTCGACGATCGGGATGTAGTAGTTCAGCGCGGCGTTGTTCACGAGGATGTCCGCGGCGCCGAACTCGGACTTTGTCTGGTCGACGAGGCGGTAGCAGTCCTCCTCGATGGACACGTCCGCCTGCATCGCGAGCGCCGTCCCGCCCGCCTCCTTGATCCGGTCGATCGTGCGGGTCAGCGATCCCTCGAGCATGCGGTGGTCGCCTTCGTTGAGCGTGCGCGCCGCGCACACCACCTTCGCGCCTTCCGAGGCGAACAGCTCGGCGATTGCCTCACCGATGCCGCGGCTCGCGCCGGTTACGATCGCCACCTTCCCGTCGAGCTTGCCCATCGCCACACCCCTGCACTGCACGCGAGTCTTTCGCGCGAGCGTACTCCGAATCCACCACGTTCGGGACCACATGCGCAGTGCCGCGCCGGGCGCATCGCGTGTTCCGAGGGCGCCCCGTACGCTGGATCGCGCCCCCGAGCGGCAGCGGGACAGAGGAGCGCGCGTGGCGATCGACAGTGTCCTGGCCGTCGGCGAGTGGCTCGCGTGGCTGCGCAACCTCGAGGGGTTGATTCGCACCGTTGGCTACGTCGGGCTGTTCGCCATCGTCTTCGCGGAGACCGGGCTGTTCATTGGCTTCCTGCTGCCCGGCGACTCGTTGCTGATCACCGCCGGGCTGATCGCCCAGCGAGGCGAGCTCGACATCGTGACGCTGATCGCCGTGCTCCTCGTGGCGGCGATCACGGGTGACGCCACCGGGTACTGGATCGGGTACCGAGCGGGCGCGCGGCTGTTCCAGCGTGAGGACTCGAGGTTCTTCAAGAAGAAGCACCTCCAGCGCGCGGAGGAGTTCTACGAGAAGCACGGCGGTAAGACGATCGTGCTCGCGCGCTTCGTGCCCTTCGTGCGGACGTTCGCGCCCTCGGTGGCTGGTGCGGCGCGGATGCCGTACACGAAGTTCGCGTTCTACAACGTCACCGGCGCCGTCCTCTGGATCTTCTCGATGACGCTCCTCGGCTACATCGTGGGCGAGGCCGTGCCCAACATCGACCTGCTGCTCCTGCCGATCATCGGGGGAGTGGTGCTGCTCTCGCTGCTGCCGCCGGCGTACCACCTCTGGCGGGAGCGCCGCCGGAGCGCGAGCGAGCGACGCCTCGAGGAGGGGTCGTAGGCCTCGAGGGGTGCCCGGCG
>JADLFF010000029.1 GCA_020845735.1 Dehalococcoidia bacterium | reverse complement strand
CACGTGCTCCCCGCGTGACGGTGCGGACGAACGCCTTGCGGCTGGCGGTGCGTCCGGGCTCGGCGAGTCCTTCCCACAACCCAGCTTGCGGGCGCTGTGTGGCCGCGCGCCTGACCGATCCAGTTGCAGCCGACGCAACTCGGTCGAGGGGGCACCCTTGGCACGACTCCTGACCTCGCCTCTGCGTGCGCCGCGTGCGTTGCCAGCGCTGAATCGATGGCACTGGCTCGCCACTGGCACGCTGCTGCTCACGATCGGTCTGCCGCTCGGCGTGGCGCTGACGGGCGGTCTGGCCTCGATGTGGCAGGCGGCGACCGTCCCCGACATCGAGGTCATCACGCGCGCTGCCTCCGGCACGATCGCGGCGGCTCTCACCTCGACGTTGATCGGCATCGCGGTGGGGCTGCCCCTCGCGGATCTCCTCGGGACGCTGCGAGGCAATACCGGGCGAGTCCTCCGGTTCGTCCCGTGGCTCCCACTGGCCGTGCCCCCGCTCGTGTACGCCCTCGGCGTACGGCGCGTCATCGAGATGGTGGGCCTGGCGGACACGTTGCGCGACCCTGCAAGCGCGACGCTCGCGCTGCTGCCCGTGGTCCTCGCCCAGTCCTCGATCGCGATCGCGGTCACCGTGGCCGCGCTGTTCACCTGCCGGCAGCCCAGCGATTCGAGGCGGACGCGCGGTCGCGGAGCGGGCGAGGACGTGGCGCGGGTCCTCGGCGCCCCGTTGCTCCTCCGGTCATGGCTGGCCGACCCCGCGGGAACGCGGACGGGCCTGCTCGTCGCGGGCTGCCTCGGGCTGATCCACGGGCTGACCTCGGTGGCGGCGGCGCTCGTGTTCCCAGCGTCGGCCAGCCTCAGCCTCGGCGCCACGCTCCTCCGAGGTGGCGTCCCAGCCGCGGCGCTGGTGGCGTGGGCCCCCCTCCTGCTCACACTCGCGCTGCTGCTGGTGGCCCGCCACCTGGCGAGCACCGTCGAGCCCGCACCGGCGCTCGGTCCTCCCGAGGCGACCGGACGCGCACGCTCGACCGGGAGCGCGACGGCGGTCGCCGCCGGTGTGGTGTTGCTCACTGCCGTGCTGCCTCCGGCCGCCGTCCTGCTGACCGGCCTCGGGCCGGTGGCCGTCGGCACGGTCATCCTCAACGCGCCCGGGGTGCCCTTCATCGAGCTCGCGACGACGAGCCTCGCGATGCTCGGTGCGGCCGTCCTCGGCGCGCTGCTTCCCCTTGTGCTCTCCGTTCCCGAGGTGCTGGAGCATGCGCGACGCGCCTCACTGCCGTGGGTGGCACTGGTCGTGCCGTGCGTTGCGCTCGTGCTCGGCGGGGCCACGCTCGGGCTTCCGGTGCTCGTCGCCGCGCTCCTGGTCCACCTCGTGATCGGCTTTGCGGCGGCGTTGCCCGTGTTTCACGCGAGGTGGAACGGCACGTCGCGAGGCTCCCTCGATGCCGCGCGGGTGCTCGGTGCGAGCACGCTCCAGGCGCTCTGGTGGGAAGACCGCGAGGCGTTCATCCGGTTCCTCGGGGCCGCACTGGCGGCCGGTGTGATCGCGTCCCTGGGCGATGTCGCGGCGGGAGCGACGGCGGCCGCCGGCAGCGTCGGGCTCGGGAGCGCCACGGTCGCCTTCCTCGCCGCTCCCGAGGCAGAGCGGGGCGCGTTCGCCTTCGGCGCGGTCCTCGCGCTTGCTGGCGTCGCCGCCCTCCTGGCGCTCGAGGCGGGGCGCGCGGCCACTGCGCCGATGTGGTGGCGCCGATGAGCACCACGAACTCTCTCGATCCGATGAGTGCGATCCCGTTGCTCACGGTCCCGGGCGTCGAGCTCCGCGGTGTCGCGGCTCCGTACGGCTGGGGAGAGCTCGATGTCACGTTCGAGGCACCGCGGCGCGAAATCACGGTGCTCCTCGGCGCGCGGGGCGCGGGGAAGACCTCGACGTTGCGAGCGATCGCGGGCCTGCTGCGTCTCGACGCGGGGACGGTGCGGGTCGAGGGCATCGATGTCACGGGGCGCGCGCCGCATCTGCGCAGCGTCGGACTCGTCCCCGCGGGCCTCGGACTGGCTGCGCCACGCACCATCGCCGAGAACATCCGCTTCGGCCTCAACGCCGCACGCCACCGAGGCGCGGATCGCGAGGTCCGCCTGGCCGGCCTGCTCGACGCGATCGAGCTCCGGGACCGCGCACGTGAGCCGGTCGGGGGCCTCGAGCGGTCCGAGCAGGTGCGCGTTGCGATCGCCCGCGCGATTACCACGGAGCCGTCCCTGTTGCTGCTGGACGACCCGCTCGCCGGGGTACCGGCCGCGAGCCGCGAAGCGGCGCGAGGCGACCTGCGTGACATCCTCCGGCGTCTCCCGGTCTCGGCGCTGGTGGCCACCGACGATCCTGACGACGCCGCCGCGCTCGCGTCGCACGTGGTGGTGCTCGGACGCGGCACTGTCCTCCAGGCGGGCGACACCCGGCACGTGGTCCAGGAACCCGCCTCGACGGACGTGGCGACGCTGCTCGGGTACGAGACCCTGATCGAGGGCGTCCCCGAGGACCTGCAGCTGGCCGAGCCCGGCGTCGGGACCGTCCCGGTACCTCCCGGGATCCCGGACGGTGCGCTGGTCCAGCTCATGGCGCACCCCGCGGCGATCCTCGCGGTCCCGCGAGGGCACGGCCTCGGCGTGGGCGTCCTCGGAACGGTGATCGCGAGCCGCCCGCTGGGGCCCCTCTGGGCCGTCGAGGTCGCGCTCGGCGCCCGATCGACTCTCCTCGTGCGGTGGGAATGGGACCCCGAACCTCCCGCCGATGGGGCGGTCGTCGCGCTGACGGCCAATGGCACGAGGACGTACGTCGACGGTGAGTGCTTCGAGCCTCAGGCGGACGGCCGGGTGGCTCCCAGCAACGCGCGACACCCGTCGGACGCAACCGACTCGATGCACGCGCGCGCGGATGGCGACGACGATCCGCGTCAGCTACCGCTCTCCGGGGTCGGCTAGAGGCGACCTCCTCTTGGCGCGCCACGAGACATCTCGTAGCCTCGTCGCATGGCCACCAGCACCTCGGACGCCGAAGCTCGGGCGCTACGGGCGCTCTCCCTCGCCCTCCGCGACCTGCCCGCACGCCGCAGCCCCGATGTCGACCTCCAGCTCGTCGCCGACCTCGCGAAAGACCTCACGACGGCGAGGTACGCCGCGCTCGCAGTGACGGATCGGCACGACCGCACGCAGGGATTCTTCGTCGCGGGCCTCGATCTCGCGGTCCTCCGCGCGCTCAAGGGCCCACCCCAGGGCCACGGCCCGCTCGGGTCGCTCCGCGAGGACGGTCGCCCGGTCCGCTACGACAACGTGGAGTCGGCGCGCAAGTCGTTCGGGTTCCCACCGAAGCACCCGCACATGCAGCGCCTGATGGGGATCGCGCTCTGGGTCGGGATGGACGTGCGTGGCTCGATCTACGTCACTGACCGCGAGGATGGCGCGCCGTTCAATGACGACGACGAGCGGATGCTGCTCACCCTCGGGCAGCACGCCTCATCCGTGATCCAGCACCGCTGGTTCTAGCCCGCGCTCGAAAGTAGCCGACACGTGATGCCGTTCGAACTGCCGAATCAAGCGCCGCGCAGCACGCCCTTCGAACGCGTCGGTGGGCGCGAGGTGATTCGGCGGATCGTCGAGGACTTCTACGCACGCATCGAACAGGATGCCGCCCTCCGCGAGGTCTTCCCGGCCGACCTCGCATCCGGCATCGAGCGCCAGAAGCTCTTCATGGAGCAGTGGCTCGGCGGAGCCCCGCTGTACTCGATGACGGTGGGCCAACCGATGCTCCGGCGCCGCCATTTCCCGTTCGTCATTGGCCCCGAGCACGCGGAGCGCTGGCTGCTGCACATGCGCGCGGCCATGCACTCCGCCGGTGTGGACGACGCCACGACCGCCGAGATCATGCAGCGACTCGAACCCCTCGCGATGCACATGATCAACGAGAAGGATGACGTCCCGCGCGACCCGCTCCCGCCGGGGATGTAACCCGAGGCTCGCCACGACCTCGCCACGACCTCGCCACGGCCTCGCCGCGAGGTGGCTCGATGCCGAAGTCCCCTCGAAGCGTGCATCACTGACCGGCAGCAAACAACGTATCGTGTGCCGGTTATTTCATCGTGGTTTCGCCATGTCTTTCACGCATTTGCATCCTGTCAGCGCCACCCGCTATCCTCGCGCACCGCACATCATTCAAGTCGGGCTGATCTGTTACTCATCTCACCAATCATCGGACACGGAAATCAGGGTCCAGGCGATGCCAAAGTTTACGAAACTCAACCCCGGTGATGTCGTTGTTGGCCGAGGACGCGCCGCACTCGAGGCACGGCGTCCCTTCATCGAAGCCCTCAGCGCCGCTGACGCGGGCAAGATCGAGCTCGAACGTGGTGAGAAACCCGCCACGGTGAAACGGCTGCTTCAGGACGCGGCCAAAGAGTCCGGGATGCGCATCCGCTCCTCGTGGAGTGACCCGAAGCAGCAGGTGCTCTTCTGGAAGAAAGTCGGCTCGCGCTAGGAGTTCGCGATCGCGCTGGCGCGCCCGGAGGGATTCGAACCCCCGACACCCAGATCCGAAGTCTGGTGCTCTATCCACTGAGCTACGGGCGCGCGCATCACTATCTTGCCACATGTCCGCCTCACGTTCTCCGCGGGACGTGGCCTACGATGGCGGACATGACAGACGAGCATCGCGAATCCCGCATCGCTGCCGCCCGCGAACGCCTGCGCGATGCGCTCGCACTGCACGCCGCCGAGCGCATCGACGACGCCCTCGAGGCGGCGCGCGCAGCCCTCGCGCTCGACCCCACGCTGGGCGCCGCCGAGGCCTACATCGGGAACACGCTGGTGACTCGGCGGCGGGCGTTCCCCGAGGGCATCGCGGCGCTCGAACGCGCCACGCAGCTCTCCCCCGAGGACCCCGGCGTCTGGTTCACGCTCGGCTGGTGCCAGGAGTACGCTGCGAATGCCCTCGGGCGGCCCAAGGGCCGGTCGAGGGCACGCGACGACGCGCGCGGCCTCGATGCCGGCGAGCTGTACCAGGCGGCGAAACGCTCGATGCTGCACGCGCGGACGTTGCACCCGGACGATGGCCTGCGGGGTGACATCGAGGACATCCTCGATGTCATCGCGAAGGAGACCGGGGAACCCTGGGACACGGACGAGGAGGCGCAGGCTGCCACACCTCCCTCTCGATGACGGCTTCCACCTCTACTACGAGGTCCATGGGCCCGCGCCGGGGACCGCCCCCGCGGTCCTCCTCGCGCATGGGGCGGGCGGGAACGCCCTCGTCTGGTGGCAGCAGGTGCCCGCCTTCCGCGAGCACTACACGACCATCACCTTCGACCACCGCGCCTTCGGCCGATCGCCGGACGTCGAGGATGGTCCGGGCCGCATCGCCTTCGGCACCGATACGCTCGCTCTGCTGGATCACGTCGGCGTCGAGCGCGTGCACTTCGTGGCGCACTCGATGGGTGGGCGCACCGCCTTCGGGCTCTTCACACGCGCGCCCTCGAGGCTGGCCTCGATCACCTACTCGGGCACGAACGGCGGCGTCGTCGACGACCACGCACGCGGCCGCAAAGAGGAGCTCGAGGCAGACGGGTTCTTCGCCGGAACGCTGCTCCGACGCGCGCTCGCCGAGGACTTCTACGACGAGTCGCCCGAGGGTGCGTTCCTCTACCGGCAGCTCCGCGGCGTCAACCCGCCACGACCTCGTGACTTCCTGGCGCCGTTGCCGCGGCGCCTGAACTATCGAGGCTCGACGGCCACGCGGCTGTCCGAGTCCGGGCTCCCCATCCTCTGGATGGTCGGCGAGCACGATCGCGTCGTGGCTCCCGAGTTGATCCGCCACTCGCACACCCTGACGCCCGGCTCGCGCTTCGCCCTCGTCCCGCGCGCGGGCCACTCCTCCTACTTCGAGCAGCCCGACGCCTGGAACCGGACGGTCCTCGAGTTCATCGCTGCTGTCGAGGCAAATGCACGGGCGACCGCCGGAGGCTCAGCCGCCGCGCAGTGAGTCGGAGTGCGACATCCAGCCCAGCTGGCGCATCCGCGCGTGCTCGCGGCTGTGGTACGCGGCGTCACGGAACGAGCCACCGCAGTCCGAGCAGATCTGCAGCGCACGCAGGCGATCGCCCTCGGTGACGGGGCGGAGGCGGGCCCGCTCCGCCGCCTCTGCACGGTCCTCGACGGCGCGCGCGGCCTCGAGGTGCTCGCAGTCCCAGTAGCAGCCGTGCACGCAGAAGTCGGCCATGCGCTGATCCTAGTCCGCCGTCAGCCCTCGACGGCTACCGACAGCGCGCCGCAAAGGCGGGGGTACGAGGATCGCCCGGGGGTGTGCGCATCGTGGGGCACGTCGGGTAGACGAAGTGGAGCAGGCCCGGCGACTCGCCGCCCGACCAGTACACGCGCAGCGTGCGGTGCTCCGTCATCGTGAATGTGCACAGCTCCACTGTGTCGCTCGGGAAGGGGCGGGCGCGCGTGCACTCCGCTGACCCCTCGGATCGCTCGAGAATGGGCCAGTACCCAGCGCGACTGTCACCCGCGACGAGGGTGATCTGCGCGCCCGGCCGCACGAGGGCGAAGTAGGTGCACGGCAGCGGGTAGTACTCATTGACGTCGCACTGGCCCACGCGAGTCCCGGACGCAAAGTCGTAGTACAGGCGGTCGCGGTCACGGTTCGCATACTGCACATCGGCCCGCGGCACTGCGGTGTAGTACTCGACTTCCAGCAGCAGCGGTGCGGGCTCGCTCGCGCGGAGGTAATCGGCGAGCCGGCTCCGGAGCTCCGGGGTCCGCATCCAGTCGGGGATGTACGAGGGCCACGTGAAGTCGCCCGTCGGGGACGCGATCGACGGGATGGGCGGCGGCGGCACCGGCGGAGCGGGCTCGTCGGGACGCACCCCGCTGCCCTTTGCCTGCGCTCCCGGCGTCGAGGTCGGGGCGTCAGCGGGCAGGCCCACCTCGGCGCCACCGCACGCCACCAGGACGGCCGCGACCGCCACGACGACGATCGAGAGCAGGCGCGTGCGCTGCGCGTACATCGAAGGGGCCCTCTCCGGCGCGCAGGATGACCGGCGCGACCGCTACACGAGCGTGATCGGCTCCCAGCGCGCCGCCTCGAGGCGCTGCTGCGTCCGCTCGGCGCCCTTCTCACCCCGCTTCGCCTCGACCAGCTCCAGCACCTTGTGCCGGCACTCGCCGTGCAGGTTCTGATGCCCGCACACGTTGCAGGGGAAGCGCTTGCAGTCGAGCGTGACTTCCTCGTTGAGCGTGCGCAGCCACTCCCCGCGAAGATAGGCCTTCTGCGTGCCGCTATCGATGTGGTCCCACGGCAGGGGCTCCCACAGCTCGCGCGGCCGGTACGCGTACGCCGAGGGGTCGATGCCGTGCGCCGCGAACGCCTGCTGCCACAACGACCAGTCGTGGTGCTCGGACCACGCGTCGAACTTCGCCCCGAGGCGCCACGCGGTCTCGATGACGTCCGCCACCCGGCGGTCACCCCTCGACAGCACGGCCTCCAGCAGCGACTTCTCGGGGTCCTCCCAGGTGAACTGCACGTGCGCCCGCCGGCACGCGTCGCGGAGCAGCACGTGGCGGCGCCGCAACGTCTCGGCATCGCACTGGGGCAACCACTGGTACGGCGTGTGCGCCTTCGGAATGAAGTTCGAGGTGGACACGCGCACGCGTGCGCGCCCGCCGATGTGCCGTCGGCCGATCGCGCGCACCTCCGAGGCAATCCGCGCGATCTCCTCGACGTCGAAGTCGGTCTCGGTGGGTTGGCCGACCATGAAGTACATCTTCACCGAGGTCCAGCCGTTCGCGAACGCGTTCTCCGCCGCGAAGAGCAGGTCCTCCTCGGTCACGAGCTTGTTGATCGTGTTGCGCAGGCGCTGCGACCCGGCCTCCGGCGCGAGGGTGAGCGTGTGCTTCTTGCCTCGCGACACGGCGCTCGCCACCTCGACCGAGAACGAGTCGACGCGCGTCGAGGGGATCGAGATCTTGAGGCCGCGATCGCCGTACGCATCCATCAGCGCGTTGACCATCGGCACGATGTCCCGGTGGTCCGTCGTGGACAGCGACATCAGCGACAGCTCGTCGTAGCCGGTGTTGTCGAGGAGCTCCCCGGCCGCGCGGACCACCTCCTCGACGCTCCGCTCACGCGTCGGGCGGTAGATCATCCCGGCCTGGCAGAAGCGGCACCCCTGCGTGCAGCCGCGCTGGATCTCGACCGTCGCGCGATCGTGCACGACTTCCATGTAGGGCACGATGGGCCTCGTGAGGGCGGGCGGCAGCACCTGCACGAGCCGCCTCGTCACACGCTTCGGCGCCGCGGCGTCGATCGGCACGGTCTCGAGGTAGCGCCCATCCTCGTCGTAGCGTGCCTCGTACAGCGAGGGCACGTAGACGCCCGCGATCCCCGCCAGCTTCCGGTGCAGCTCGCGACGCGGCCCACCACCCGAGGCCTTCCACGCCGCGAGGAGGTCGGCGATCTCCTCGATCACCTCCTCGCCCTCGCCCAGCACGAACGCGTCGAAGAAGGCGTGCATCGGCTCGGGCTCGAGGGACGCCGAACCGCCCGCGATCACCAGCGTGTCCGCGTCCCCGCGATCGGCGGTGCGAATCGGAATGCCGCTCAGATCGAGGAGGTTGAGGACGTTCGTGAAGCACACCTCGTACTGGAGGGTGATCCCCAGCACGTCGAACTCGTGCACGGCGCGTCGCGTCTCGAGCGACCGCAAGGGCTCCCGATGCTCGCGCAGCAGCCCCTCGAGGTCTGTCCACGGCGAGAAGACGCGCTCGCACAGCGCATCCTCACGCCGGTTCACGATGTCGTAGAGGATCGCGATGCCCAGGTTCGCCATGCCGAGGTCGTACAGGTCCGGATAGGCAATCGCGACTCGGAGCGCGGTCCGGTCCCAGTCCTTCGTGATCGAGTGCAGCTCGCCACCCGTGTAGCGCGCAGGCTTCGACACCCGTCCGATGAGCTGCTCGTAGAGGCGCCCGGGACCCGGCCCCGACGCAACAACACCGCTGGTCATGCTCGCCCCCGTCGCCCGCGGAAACAGCCTGGCTGGAGATGGTCGCGTCGAGCGTATCGAACGCCGGCCACGCGAGGCCAGCCCCGCGGGCCGGGCGCCCTCAGCGGGGAGCCAGCGCTGAGTAGATGCGCGCGGCGAGGCCGTCGACGGTTGCGATGCCGTCATCGAGGAGGGGGTTCTGGGCCGTCAGCACGGCGATCGAGTACGGCAGGCTGCCCACGGTCTCACCGATGCCGCGCAGGACGAGGCCAACGCTCCCTGCGCGCCAGCCGGCGTCCGCCGGATACCACCCATCCTTCGAGGCCACGATCGCGCCCTCGGGCTCATCGCCCATGGCAGCGGTGGCCACGCCCCACGACTGCTCGAGCGCGGCGCGCTCCAGCAACGCGACGGCGAGCTCGCGGTGCTCCGTGCTCAGGAGGTCGCCGAAGGCCATGCGCCCGAGCAACCAGGCGAGGGCGGGACCCGACGCGCGGCTGTCGCCCCAGGCGTACGGGTGGGTCACGATGCCCGCGACGCCCTGCTTCGCGAGGTAGGCGTCCACGCCCGCGGCGCCTCCCAGGTCGTCCCAGAGGTACGTCGCCGCGTCGTTGTCGCTCCAGACGACCATCGGCTCCAGCATCTCGAGCTCCCACGCGGTGAGCGGCCGCCCTTCCACCTCCGCGCGGTCGAGCGCCGCGAGCATGATCACGACCTTCGCGACGCTGGCCATGGGCAGCGCCAGCTCCGGGCTCGAGACGTAGAGCGCGTCATCCTGGGCGACGTAGACGCCGGCGGTGATCGAGCCGCCGCGCTCGGCGACGAACCGTGCGGCTTCCGGTGAGAGCTGCGACAGCGGGCGCATCTTCAGCGGGAGGTGCCAGCGATCCTCGGGGAGGTGTACCGCCTCGTTCTCCGGACCATCGAGGTCCTCGACGGTGCTGGCTTCGCTCGCCCCGGCCGCGTCTGCGGCGCGCGCATCGACTAGGGACACGACGTCCCCCTCGAAGTCTGGGAGCGCCATCACGGACTCGGCCAGCGGCGCGTCTCGCGAGTCCTCGACGGGAACACGGGGCGCGACGGCGATCGTGACCGGCGGCTCACCGCTCGACTCCCAGCCCCCGGGCACCATCGCGAGGAGGATCGCCGCCACCATCACAACCGACATCCATGTCCGCATGCACCTAGGGTAAACCCCTGAACGCTTATGACATCAATAAGAGATTCGCCTCATTCCGGCGGAGAACCGTTACACGCGCATCGCCCGCTATCGTGAGCGGCCACGAGGAGGGCTCGATGCAACGAGTAACGGTGGGCAACGTCGAGGTGGTGGCGCTGGTCGACCTGGTCCAGTCCTACAGCGCAGAACGCGTGTATGCCGAGACCGCGGACCGACTCGGTGAGTTCACGGATCTCCTCGAGGACGGCAAGGTCGTCCTCAACTTCGCCAGCTTCCTGCTCCGTGCCGATGGCCGCACGGTGCTCGTCGACACCGGCAATGGCCCAGAGGCCCAGGGCAGGCTGCTCGACGAGCTGGCGGCCGCGGGCGTCCGGCCGGACGAGGTTGAACTCGTCCTCTTCACGCACCTGCACGGCGATCACACGGGGTGGGCCCTCGACCGCGAGTCCGGCAGGCCTCGATTTGCGAACGCCCGGTACCTGGTGCCCCGCGCCGACTGGGAGCACTACCGCGCGCAGACGCCCCCACCGAACTCGTTCACGCGCGACGTCGCACCCCTCGAGTCACTGGGCGCCCTCGACCTGGTCGACGGCGAACACACGATCTCGCCGTCCCTCGTCACCCTGCACACGCCGGGCCACACGCCCGGCCACATGACGGTGGTGATCTCCTCGCAGGGTCAGCAGGCCTACGTCCTCGGTGATGCGTTCCTCACCCCGATCGATGTCGCGGAGCCCGACTGGGTCACGACGTGGGACTGGAGCGCGGTACCGGTGCGCGAGACACGACGCATGCTCCTGAGCCGCATCGAGGCGTCGAATGCACTCGTGGCGGCCAGCCACCTTCCCGTGCCGGGCCTCGGGCACTTCGTGCGCTCCGAGGGGCGCCGGTCCTGGCGAGGCGTCGCCTGAGTCCTCGCCTGACGAGCGCCATCGGTCACCCGGCAGCCGTCCCAAGGCACTTGCCTCGGGTCTCGCGGCCTCTGATGCTGGTAGGAGCGCGTCGCCCGGGGCGGCGCACCGGGAGGGGACCCGCGCGCGTGCCACGTTCGTCTCTCGCGAGTCTGGTTGCTGTCTCCGCCCTCCTGCTGGGGGTGCTCGGGGCCTGCGGTGGCTCCGCGGACGTCCCCGGAAGCGCCTCCACGACGGCGAGCGGTGCGGCCGACTGGTCGGCGGAGACGCTGGGCCGGGAGGCGCAGCGCGCCTCCGTCACGCCGATGATCGTGAACTCGGCGCCGGGGGTCGGCGTGAATCGCCTCTCGTTCGGGTTCCTCGACAAGAGCGGCGGCCTGGTCACGACCCTCGCGGACGGGCGCGTTCGCCTCTTCACCCTCCAGGGGAACGCGGGCACGTTCGTCTCCGAGCACGCCCTCAACAAGTCGAGCCTGTCCCTCGACGGCTCCGTGCACGAGCACGCCGACGGCACGCAGCACCTGCACGACGGACCGGAAGCGGCGATGTTCACCGCGCTGGTCGACCTCACGCAGCCCGACTTCTGGGGCGCGGAGCTGAGCTGGTCGGCGGAGGGCAAGACGCAGCGTCAGCGCGTGCGCTTCTTCGTGAGGCCCGACACGCCCGAGCCCTCGATCGGTGAGCCGGTGCCGGCCAGTGTGCAGAAGACGCTGCGGGACGGCATCCCACTCGCCGACCTCGACACGTCGAGTGAGCCTCAGCAGGCGCTGCACGAGATGACCATCGCCGAGGCCGTGCAGGGTGGGAAGGTGGCGGTGATCGCGTTCGCCACACCAGCCTTCTGCCAGACGCGGTTCTGCGGCCCGGTAGTCGAGTCGGTGGTCGTTCCCGCCTGGAGACAGTTCGGCGATCGCATCAACGTGCTGCACGTCGAACCGTTCGATGTGCCTGCGGCACGCAAGGGCTCGCTCAAGCCCGAGCCGGTCACGGCGGAGTGGGGACTCCAGACCGAGCCGTGGGTCTTCGTCCTCGACCGGAACGGCCGCGTCGCCGCGAAGTTCGAGGGCGTCCTCAGCCTCAAGGAGCTGACGGACGCGATCGACGCGGCACTCAAGGCCTAGGCTCGCGTCGCCTCGATTGGCCGCTCTGCGACGTGCAGGGCCACAGTCCCGAGCATGAAGCGCTCGACGCGCCTGACCTCGAATCCCGCGCCGCGCAGGCGGGCGGTGAGCTCCGGCGGCTCGAGGAAGTGATCGACTGACACCGGCAGGTAGCGGTACGCACTCGCGTGACCCGACACGAGCCGTCCGAGGATCGGCACGACCCGCGAGAAGTGCAGCCGGATCGCGGGCCGCAACGGGTGAGGGCCCAGCTTCGGGATCTCGAGGATCGCGAGGCGGCCACCAGGCCGGAGCACGCGCCACGCCTCGGCAAACGCTCGCCCAAGGTCGGGGATGTTCCGCACGACGAACGCGGAGCACCAGGCGTCGACCGACGCGTCGCCGAGCGGCAGCTGCGTGCCGTCACCGATGGCGAACGAGGCGCGCTGCGTCCCGCGGGCCGCGGCCTTCGCGCGCGCGCGCTCGAGCATCGGCCGTGCGAAGTCCAGTCCGAGGACCGAGCCCGCGCCCACCTCGAGGCAGGCGAACGTGAAGTCGCCGGTGCCGCAGCCCACGTCCACGACGCGGTCGCCCGGACGCACCAGCTCGATGGCGGCCGCGCGTCGCCACTCGTGGTGGCGCCCGCCCGTCATCAGCGTGTTCATGAGGTCGTAGCGCGCCGCGATGTCCTCGAACATGTCGCGCACGTAGCTCGCGCGGTCCGCGCCTCCCTCGAAGAGCTCTTCCGGAGCGAGCGTCTCAGGACTCATGGTCCGAGGTTAGGGTGCGCCTGCCACGAGGTCACCAGCGGTGCGCCAGGTCGTCCTGCCCTCACCCCTTGTAGAACTTCTGTTCTGCAGTATACTTCCCGACACCGACCCTCCAGCGCCTCCCCGCGCAACGGAACCCGGATGCAACCCGCCGCCGTTCGCCTGCTCTCCTGGGCGCCGCAATACGGCACCTCGATGATGGCCGACGCCGAGGCACCGCCTCCCCGCGTCGACATCGACACGACGGTCGAGCAGTCGCGCTGGGCCGCCGTCGTGCCCCGGTCGATACCGGGCGCCGAGGTGGCAACGGTGCGCCTCGTGGATGGGGTGCGCCGCGTGGAGGCGCACGCGTTCGCCGATGACGGCGGCGAGCCTCGATTCGGGCTGTTCGGCTCGTTCGCGGTCGGCGCCGTGCAGTGCGGCGCGGGCCGCGCCTCGTTCATCGAGGACACGCTGCGACTCGAACGGCGCTACCTGCAGGCCGGAGGCGAGGCGGCGGACGTCGAGGTGCGCCTCGGGCGGACCACCCTGCGGTTCCTCGCCGAGCTCCGCCCCGAGGCCAGCGCCAATGGCCTCGTCGATGCCCTCAACCGCGCCATGCTCGATGCGGAGGCGCTCCTCGCGGACTCCCTGGCGCGGGACGACCGTGATGACGAGGTGCTGACGCTGGTCGATGGTCCGCTGCGGCGCCCGCAGTCCTCCGGCCGGCGGCTGGCCGGCTACGTGAAGCGCGTCGTCCACTGGTACGTCTCGCCGGCGGAGCAGCGGCTGCTCGCGCGCCTCGGCACGGGCGAACGGACGCCCCTGTTCCGCGTCAGCGACCCGACCGACACCGTCGACCCGGGGCGCCTCTGCTGGTACGTGCGCATCGCGGACCTGCCCGCCACGTTCCATCCGCTGAGCGGCATCCTGCGACTGGAGACGCATGGCGCGGTGCCCCTCGCCCGAGCGGTGAGCGTGGCAGACGAGGCAACGTCGGTCCTCCCGCGCTTCGCCTCGTCGCTGGCCCGTGATCCGCGCGCGCCGCAGAACCTCGTGCCCGTCGGGGCACTCGAGGCGTACCTGACACACCGGCTCGGTGACCGCGAGTGGATTCGCCGCGCCCTCACCGCCCACCTCGCGCGGGCCAACACAACGGCGCGTCTCGTGCTCGAGCCGGCGCCAGAGGAGCTGTCCGCATGACCACGCATGGCCTCGAGGCGTTCGCGTCCGCCTTCGCCCTCGACGGGACCGGCCCCACCGACCCGGCTGGGTTCGTACTCGGGACCGAGCGCAACGCCTCGACACCCCTCGAGTTCTGGGTCTACGTCGATCCCGAGCACTACCTGCAACTCGACGACGTCGTGCACGTTCGCTCGCCGCTCCCGGACGGCCAGGCCATCGATGTGTATGGCGTCGTCGACGAGGTCCGCGCGACCCAGGAGGGAGTGCGCTTCGCCTCGGACGTGGCGCTCACCCGCGCGGGCCTTCTCCCCGCGGAGACGGCGATCGTCGCGCACGTCTCGGTCACGCGCGTGGAGCCCGAGATCTTCGTTCCCCCGGTCCCAGGTCAGCCCGTCGAGCGTGCGACGGCGACGGCCCGCGATCAGGCGCTGTTCTTCGACCAGATGCGCACGCGCATCCCCCTCGGGGTGTCGCGCGCGGGTGAGTCCATCTTCGGCAACTTCGATTTCCTGAACGGCACTCGAGGCGCGCACGTCAACATCTCGGGCATCTCCGGCGTGGCCACCAAGACCTCCTACGCGATGTTCCTGCTCTACGGCCTCCTCGAGGGGAGCGCGCTGGGCAACGAGGCCGCCAGCGCTCGCTCGCTGGTGTTCAACGTGAAGGGCGAGGACCTGCTGTTCCTCGATCGGGTGAACACGACGCTGTCCCCGCTCGACCGGGAGCGATACGAGGCCCTCGGCCTCCCATGGCACCCCTTCGGCTCGGTCGCGTTCTTCGCCCCGGCGAAGCGCGGTGGCAAGGGCGCGGCGACGGTCCCGGACACGGGAGCGCGGATGGAGGGTGTCACGGGCTTCTACTGGACGATCCGCGAGTTCTGCGCGGAGGGCTACCTGCGCTTCCTCTTCGCGGACGCCGACGACGACCGCTCCCAGGTGGGCTACGTCGTCGACCTCGTCACGACGCAGCTGCGTGGGGCGGCGCGCGCCTCCCGAGGCGACCGGCCCAGCGTCGAGGTCGGCGGCGCGGTGATCACGACGTTCGACGAGCTCGTGGAGGCGATCGCGACCCAGACCGACCCGGATCTCGGTGGCATGTGGGCCAGTCGAGCGGCGGCGGGCACGGTCCATGCGTTCCTCCGCCGCCTCGAGGCCGCCGCCCCGCACGTGGGGCACCTCATCCGAGGCGATGCCGCGGGCGATGACGCCGCGCACCGCGTCGACTGGACGAGGTCGCAGGTCACGGTGCTCGACCTCAACCGATTGCACGATCGCGCCCAGCGGTTCGTCGTCGGTGTCGTGCTCAAGCGCATGTTCGAGGAGCGCCTCGCGAGCGGACACAGCAGGCCGCTCACGTTCGTCGTGCTCGACGAGCTCAACAAGTACGCGCCCCGCGACGGCTCGAGCCCGATCAAGGACGTCCTCCTCGACATCGCCGAGCGCGGACGGTCGCTCGGCGTGGTGCTGATCGGTGCCCAGCAGACCGCCTCCGAGGTGGAGCCGCGGGTCGTCGCGAACTGCTCGTTCCGCATCGTCGGCCGCCTCGACGCCGCGGAGGCGCAGCGCGGGGAGTACGGCTTCCTCACCCAGGCGGCGCGCGCTCGCGCCTCGTTGCTCAAGCCCGGCAGCCTCATCGTCCAGCAGCCGGACATCCCGGTGCCGCTGCTCGTCCAGTTCCCCCGGCCGGCATGGGCGACACGCCCCTCGGAGGCCGAGGAGCCCAACCAGGACGCGCTGTTCGCACGGTTCCGGAGCTGACGGCGTGCGACTCCTGCACACCGCCGACTGGCACCTCGGACGCACGATTCGCGGGCGGAGCCGCTTCACCGAGTTCCAGGCGGTCCTCGAGGAGGTGCTCGACATCGCGCGGTCCGAACAGGTCGAGGCGATGCTGGTCTGCGGCGACATCTTCGACTCGGCGACGCCGTCTCCGGAGTCGGACCGCCTGCTCAACGACACCCTGCGCGAGTGCGTCGGCCTCGGCATCCAGGTGGTCCTCCTCGCCGGCAACCACGACAACCCGAGGCGACTCGAGGCGCTGGGCCGGCTCGCCGACCTGCTCGGGGTGTACGTGCAATCGCAGGTCCTGCTCCCGGAGGAGGGTGGCGTCCTCACGATCACGGGCGCCGAGCACACGGCGCGCATCGCCGCGGTTCCCTGGATCCGCGAGGGCCACGTCATCGACGCGGCGGAGCTGTTCGCCACCGAGCACGATGCGCGGGTACAGACGTACGCGGACCAGGCGGCGGCCGTGCTGCGTCGGCTGTGCGCGGACTTCACACCCGAGACGGTGAACATCCTCGCCGCGCACGTGTTCGTCGATGGGGCCCAGCTCGCCGCCCTCGATGGCTCGGAGCGCCTCCTCCACGTCGGCCAGGCCTACGGGGTGAACCCGGCCGCGCTGCCGACGACGCCTCAGTACATGGCGCTGGGCCATATCCATCAGCCGCAGGAGCTGCGTTCCGCGCCCGTGCCCGCGGCCTACAGCGGCTCGCTGCTGCAACTCGACTTCGGCGAGCGGGGGCAGCAGAAGGCGGTGCGCATCGTCGACGTCGTCCCGGGACGCCCTCCCGAGCAGCACGCGGTGCCCCTCACCCGGGGACGCCCGCTCCTCGAGGTGCGCGGCACGCTGATGGAGGTCGCCCGCGCGGCGGAGGACGCTCCCGGCGCCCACCTCCGCGTCGTCCTCGATGTCGATCGCCCGGAGCCAGGGATGGCCCAGCGCGTGCGCGACCTCGTGCCCAACGCCGTCGACGTGCGGCTCCAATACGACCGTCTGCCCGAGGACGCCGACACGGAGCGGGTCCTCGGAAAGCTCTCGCCGACCGATCTCTTCGCGCGCTACTACCGCTCGCAGCACGGCATCGAGCCGACGACCGAGCTGCTCAGCCTCTTCGAGGAGCTCTTCGCTGCCGAGACGCGGGCGCCCTCGGAGGCGTTCTCCTGATGGGCCGCGCCCGATGAAGCCGCTCCGTCTCGAGCTGCGCGGGTTCACGGCGTTTCGGCGCCCCACCGTGGTCGACTTCACCGGCCGGACGCTCTTCGCCATCACCGGACCCACCGGTGCCGGCAAGTCGTCCCTCCTCGATGCGATGACGTGGGCGCTCTACGGGCAGGTCCCTCGCGTGGGCAGGGCCACCCACCAGCTCGTGACGCACGGCGAGAAGTCGATGTCGGTTCGCTTCGACTTCAGTGCGCGCGGCCACACGTACCGGGTCACGAGGACGACCGCGGGCGCCATCGGCACGCGCCTCGAGCAGGCCGTCGAGGGCGAGCACTGGCGCCTGGTGGCGGACCGCGCCACTGAGGTCACGAAGGCCATCCAGACGCTGGTCGGCCTCGACTACGCGACGTTCACGAAGACGATCGTGCTCCCGCAGGGCGAGTTCGGCTCGTTCCTCCGCGGCGACGAGCGCGAGCGTCGCGAGATCCTGAGCACGCTCCTCGGGCTGGGGGCCTACGAGGCGGTCGGTCGAGCGGCGCGCGGACGCGCAAAGGAGGCCGCCCAGTCGCGCGATCTCCTCGCGCGCCAGCTGGACCGCCTCAACATCGCGACTCCCGAGGGACTCGCGGCCCTCGAGGCCGAGCACGTGGCGCTCGAGGGTCGCCATGCCACCACCGAGGTGATGCGCGTCAGCCTCGCCGCGCTCGAGGAGGTCGGCAGCGCCTACCTCGAGCAGCGCCGGCTGCACGAGGAGGCCACGCGACTGGCGGAGAGCGCCGAGCGCGCGTGCACGGACGCCGAGCGCGCACTCCTCGCCGCGGCGGCCGAGACGCGCGCGGCGCAGGCGGCACAGGCGGCGCTCGTGCAGGAGCGCGCGGACGTGCGATACGACCCGGACGCGCATCGGCGCCTGCGCGAGGCCGCGCAGCTCCTCGAGGTACGCGTGCGCGCGGCAACGGCGCTCGATGTCGCGCGCCACGCCGAGACGAGCGCGCGGTCGCACGTCGAGTCCGCGGGGGCGGCGCTCCAGGCGGCACAGGCGCAGGCGACGGTCCAGGCGGAGGCGGGTGCGCGCGCGGCCGCCGACCTCGATGCGGCGACCGCCGAACTCAAGACGGCGGTTTCGGATGCGCATGACGCCTCGCGCGCGCTCGCGGCCGCCGAGGTGGCCTCGGAGGCCGCCGCCACGATCGCCGAGGCCCGTGCCACCGAGCGTGCGCGTGCGGCGGACCAGATCGGTGCGTTCGTCACCCAGGCGCGCGCCATCGAGGCCGAGCGCGCCGCTTCCGACGACGCCCTCCACCAGGCGCGCGCAGCCCTCGAAGCGGCGCACGCCCTGGAGACCGGCGAGTCGCAGCGCATCCACGACGCCGAGGCGCAGGCGACGCGGGCGCGCTCGATTCTCGCGGAGGTGCACACGCAGCACGCCGCCAGCGCGGTGCGGGCCTCGCTGAGTCCGGGCGATCTCTGCCCGGTCTGCGGCGGCACCGTCTCCCAGCTCCAGCTCACCGTGGAGCCCGACCTCAGCGAGGCGGACGCGGCGGTCACCGCGGCCGAGCGGCTGGTCCGCGAGGCGTTCGAGTCGCATCGCACGGCCGCGGCAGCGGTCGCGCGGTGCAGCGCTCACCTCGCAGCCGTCGAATCTGAGGCGGACCGACGGCGCACTCGCGAGGCCGCCCTCGTCACCAGCCTCGCGACCGTCACCAGCGGGACAGACCTCGCGGGCCCAGCGGTGGCGACGGACCAGCACCGCGCTGATGCCCTCGACGGCCTGGCTGCGGTCGCTCGAACCGAGGCGAGCGAGGCCCAGTCCAGCGCCCAGGAGCATCGCGCACGCCTCGGCCAGTTCCGTGACGCGCGCCACAAGCTGGACATCCGCGTCACCGAGGCGGCGACTCGCCTCGACGGGTGGAGTCCGCCCGGGACGCAGGACGTCAGCCCGTGCGAGGACCTCAAGCACGCGCGCGAGGCGGTGCGGGCACTGGCGCGCTGCGTCGAACGCCATGTCGCGCTGTCGGCGGCGGCCGTCGGTGCGCTCGAGCTGCAGCGGCGGACGCAGGAGGAGGCCCGTCGCGCGGCCGACCTCGTGGAGGAGGCGGACCGGGCGCTCGTGCTGCGACGTGCGGCGGTCGAGGCCGCCACGCTCGAGATCGCGGCGCTCCCGGACATTCCCGCCGCCCTCGGCGCGGAGACCGACCTCCGTGCGGCACTCGCCGAGGCGGACCGCCTCGCCGCTGTGGTAACAGACCTCGAGGTGCGCGCGCAGCGAGCAGCCACAGAGGTGGCCGTGCTCGTGGAGCGCGAGCAGGAGCGCACGGCCCAGGCGCGCGCGCGCAACGAGGACGCGCGCGTCGCTGCCGCAACCCGCGAGGAGTCTGCAACCGCGTCCTCGGCCGCGGCCGCGCGCTTTGCCGAGGACTGGGGCCGCCTGCTCGGGACGGACGCCACGCCCGATGTCGCCGCCGTGCGCGCACTCGCGCGGGATGTCGAGGCGGAGGCGAGGACGATCGCGGCCGGCCTCGGCGGCCTCCGAGAGCGGATCGATCGCGCTCGCCAGGACGTGGAGGAGGGCGCACGGATCCGCACGGAGATCGAGGCCAGCGAGGCGATCGGTCGGGTTGCGGGCGCCCTCGAGCGTGAGCTCCACGCCGACCGCTTCATCGCGTACGTGCAGCGCGAGGCGCTCGCGGTGCTCGCGGCCGATGCGTCGAGCCGCCTCCTGCACCTGACCGGGGGACGCTATCGCCTCGTGGGGGAGTCCGACGAGTTCTTCGTCGTCGACCACCTCAATGGCGAGGAGCGGCGCTCCGTCCGCACGCTGTCCGGCGGCGAGACGTTCCTCGCGAGTCTCGCGCTCGCCCTCGCCCTGTCCGAGCGGCTGCCCGAGCTGGCCGGCGCAGGCGGGGCCATGTCACTCGAGTCACTCTTCCTCGACGAGGGGTTCGGGTCGCTCGACGCCGCGTCGCTCGATGTCGCCATCGAGGGGTTGGAGCGCCTCGCGGGGGGGCGCCGCCTGATCGGCGTGATCTCGCACGTGCCGGAGATCGCCGAGCGTCTCCCGGACCGCATCGATGTGATCAAGGCACCCGAGGGCAGCTCGATCGCGGGCGGTGGCTGAGCGCGTCAGGCCGCGTCAGGAGCGGCCCACGCGCGCCGACCCCGCCACGATCTGCGCCAGCAGCGACACGCACGAGATCACGAGCGCCCCCAGGATCGCGGCCCAGAACCCATCCACGTGGAAGGCGAGGCCCAGCCGGCCGGCCGCCCACGAGGCGAGCTCGAGCATCAGCGCATTCACGACGAGCACGAACAGTCCGAACGTCGCCACCACCAGGCAACAGGAGAGAAACAGCGCCAGCGGCCGCAGCAACATGTTCACGATGGCGAAGATCGCCGTCCCCGCGAGGAGCGACTGCCAGTCGCCGATCTCGACACCGGGCACGAGCTCCGACGCGAGAAACAGCCCCGCCGCGTTGATCGCGAACCGCACGAGGTAGGTTCCGAGCGACGGTGGCCGCGGCTCGGGATACTGGTACACGAAGACCTGTCTCATCACGCCCCCGAGCCGGGCCGCGCCCCGGCATCGGGACAGGGTACGCTGCCCGTACCTTGAACGAGCATGCGCCGCCCGACGCCCCCCGCAACACGTCGCTGCTGGGTCGAGCGCGGCGCGCGGCCCTGCTCGATGCGGCGCTCTACCGCGAGGTCGCGGCGGACCCCGCGGCGACGGGGCAGGCGTTCATCCTCGTGACGGTCATTGGCGTCATCGGCAGCCTGGCGGCGGTCTCCGCGGGCATGGAGATCGCCGTGGCCTCGGCGCTCCTCGCACCGGTGGCGTGGCTGGTCACCGCGGGACTCGCCCAGCTCATCGGCACCCGCGTGATGGGCGCGCCGCGGGAGGGCGCCTGGGAGCGCGCTGCTCGGACGCTGGGATTCGCGCACGCACCCGCGGTCGCCGGAGCGCTGGCGCTCCTGCCCTACGTGGGAGTGGTGGTGCTCGTGGTCCTCACGGCGTGGCGTATCGCGGCGATGGTCGTGGCGCTCCGCGCTGCCTTCGAGCTCTCCCTGCCGCAGGCGATCGTGACGCTCGTGCTGTCGTTCGTGACGCTCGGCGCGGTGACCGTTGCCCTCACCGCTGTCTCCGCCTCGATGGTCGGGTAGTTGCGCGACTACACCTCGTCGAGGCGC
The DNA here is from genome assembly GCA_020845735.1 of Dehalococcoidia bacterium. Lineage (GTDB taxonomy): Bacteria > Chloroflexota > Dehalococcoidia > UBA2979 > UBA2979 > RBC038. The sequence continues at coordinate 4,165 of JADLFF010000029.1, read as the reverse complement.
ACGCGACGCCCCTCGTGCCAGGCGCGCCAGACGGCCTCCGTGAACTGCATGTAGGCGACGCCGTCCTCGAAGCTGGTCAGCTCGACGGTCCTGCCCTCGCGGATCGAGGCCACGAAGTCCGCCTCGACGGTCCACGCACCAGCGGTGCCGGCGTCCGGCTCGAGCGGAGCGGGCTCGCCGCCGCCCACGCCGAGGCGCATCGTGTCGCCCTGGTACCAGTGCAGGGTGCCCTGCGTGCCGTACACGGCGACCCCGCTCGCATCCATCGGGCTGCGCAGCACGGTGCTGAGGCGATACGTCGCGCGCGCGCCGTTCGTCATCCGCGCCAGCACCCCGAGGCTGTCCGGGATGTCGATTGCGACCGGCTGTCCCGTCGACTCATCGACGCGCTCCGTGATGTACGTCGCGGCGTCCGCGACCACATCCTCGGTGGGCCCGAGCCAGCGCCTGACCATCTCCGCGAGGATGCCCAGGAACATCGTGTTGGTGCCGGAGTAGCGGTGCTGCTCGCGCCAGTGCAGGGGTGCGGAGTTGAGGCTGTTGCCGTTCAGGAGCGAGGCGTGCACCTCCCTGATCTCGCCCAGCGTCCCGTCGCCCACCAGTCGCCGAATCGTGCGCCAGCTCTTGAAGTCGAACGGCGCCGGTACGAGCTGCGCCACGAGCCCAGGCTGCGCCCGTGCGGCCTCGAGCATCTCCCGGGCTTCGGTCGCATCCATCGCCATCCGTGCCTCGCAGAGCACGTGCTTGCCCGCTTCGAGGGCCGCCACGACGAACTCACGATGCCGGTACGGCCACGTGCCGATGCACACGGCGTCGATGTCGGCCGCGCCAAAGATGTCGGCGGGGTTGTCGGTCACCCGGTCGATCCCGAACTGATCGGCCACTCGATGTCCGCTCTCGAGCGACCGGTTGCAGACCGCGACCAGCTCCACCCCCTCGATGGCGGCGAGGCCCGGGAGGTGGCGCAACCGCGTGTTCGCGCCGGCTCCGATGAACGCGACTCGAAGTGGCTCAGGCATGGGGTCCTCGATTCCCGGTCCGGCGTCATCATCCATTGTGGCGACTGCCCTCACAACACCTGCTCGCGGAATCACGCGCGGAGACGGTGGACGGCGGGCGTACACTTGGCTCGTGAGAGCGTTGCTGGTGGCCCTCGACCTTCCGACTGCCGGAGACATTGGCACCGCCATCGAGCGGGAATGGCCGGGCTCGCTGGTTTCGCTGGCGGAGAGCATCGAGGACGCGCGCACCCTCCTCGGCCGAGAGCACATCGACGTCGTCTTCCTCGGCGGCTCGGCCACGAGTGGTGGCCTGCAACTCTGCGCCGACGTATGCGACTCCGCGCCGGTCCCGGTCCTGCTCGTTACGGAGCGCCGAGGCCTGATCGATCGCGTGCGCGCCGCCCAGCTCGGCATCGACGGCGTGCTCTGGCGGCCGCTCTCGACGGTCGCGATTGTCCGCGCTGTGCGCGCCGCGGTCGCGGCCGCCGATGCGCCCGAAGACCCCTCGGGCACCTTCGCGGCGGGGCCCTTCCACATCGACTACGAGACGCGTTCCGTGACGCTCGACGGTCATGAGATGGATCTGACCGCCACCGAGTACCGGCTGCTCTATCACCTCACACGCAACGCCAACTCGGTGCTAGCCTACGAGACCCTGCTCGCCAAGGTCTGGGGACGGCAGTACGTGGCCGACCGCGAGATGCTGAAAGTCCACGTCGATCGGCTCAGTCTCAAGTTGCCGCCCGGCGGGCCGGGTTCTTGTGTCATCGTGAAACACGCCGGGTTCGGATTCGCACTCCGCGTGTCGGCCAAACAGGTCGGGGGTTAGTTCACCGGACGGGGGTTCACAGGTGACATCGCGCCCGCAGGGGGGGCAGGACCCCGTTGAGACGGTCTCTCGATGGATCGAGGGAGACCGAGCACCGTCTCACTCAGTACTTCGTGCACTCGGCTCGGTTCTGATCGCGGTCGCCGATGAGGATGCGCTGGACACCAGGGCGCCTCGCGGCTCAAGGAGGAATGCCGTGAACCAGCAGGAAGCGGCGACCGGAAACCAGTTCGCACCGTCATCGCCCCCGGCAAACGCCACCCCCGAGGAGCTCGCGCTCTGGCTCGCGGACACTCGCACGAGGGCGCATCGACTCATCGACGAGTCCGTCACGGCGGCACAGGAGATGCTCAACAAGCGCGTCACAACCATCGACGAGGGCGATGCGACCGCTCAGGCGCAGCGCCACGCGCAACGCCTCGCGATCGAGCGCCTGCGTCGCGCGATCGGCGACCTCACCCTCGAGGTCCGCGGTGTGCACGGTCGTCTCGACCGCCTCGAATCCCTGATTCGCGCGACCCTCGAGACCTCGGCCGCGCGCACCGAGGCGGACCAGCCGCTCGTTGCCCCGCGGCTCGCGCCGCGCAATGCCCCGGTCGCAGTGCCCGAGTCCGTGCCCGAGGTGACGCCGTCCCTGCCCGCCGCCGCCGTCCTCGCGACGGCCGCCGCGCCCGCCGTCCCCGAGGTGCCGCGTGCATCCCTCGACGCGCCGATCGCTGCTCCGGAGCCGGTCGAGGTCGTCCCCGCCCCGGCCGTGGAGCTCGCCGTGTCCGCACCAACGGCAGAGCAGGAGGCCGCCTCGACGGCTGGCTTTGCCGCGGACGCCCGCGCGGCTGTGGAGGCGGCGGTCGCCTCGGCGCTGCAGGAGGCGCGCCGTGCGGCTTCCCTGCGCGCCGTGCCGCTCCAGGCCGAGGAGGAACCCGACCTCGCAGCCGCCGCCCACGAGGAGCGGCTCGAGCCAGCGGCCCCAGAGCGCGAAGCCGCCGCCCCGATCGCTCAGCTCGAGGAGCCCGCCCCGGTGGCGCCCGTGCCACCTCCTGCAGCGAGTGTTCCGCCCGTCGAGATCACCGAGCCGGCTCCGGAGGCGCCCGCCGCTCGACCGAGCCTCTGGGTGCCACCGAGCGCCATCGCGCCTCGGCGGCCCGAGCCTGTGCCTGCGGACCGCCCTGCCGAGGACACCCGGCCGGTCGTCGCTGCGTCGCTGCCTGCCTCGGCAGTGCCGCCCGCGGCCTCAGGAGCCGCTGCCGTCGCCACGCCCGTGGCGCCCGCGGTCGCACCCCCGGTGCCGGCCAGTCCCGTGACGTCACCCTTCGAGGGCAACCCGGCGGCTGCGGCCGCCGCCGCCGCCGCGGTCTCGAGGTTCGCCGCCGCCACTGCGACGGCCACCACGGAGCGGCTCGCTCCGGGCACCTTCGGACCCGACGGCGGCCCGATCGTCCTCCGCATCGCTCCGATCTCGGGCTTCCAGGGGCTGATGCGCGTGCAGGACGCGGTCGTGCAGCACTCGCCGGTGCGCGAAGCAACCGTCGAGGCGTACGCGCGTGGCGAGGCGCGCCTCCGCCTCCAGCTCGCGTCACCACTCGAGGCTGAGGAGCTGTCGACCGCCCTCTCGAGGAGTCTCGGGCTGCAGGCTCGCGTCGAGAGCATCTCGGACGACGAGCGTTCCATCCAGGTGACACTCGCCTAGGCGAGTTCGGCAACCACAGAACCGCGCGGCGCTTGTGAGCCCTGGGACTCGACTCCGCGCGGTTCGCCGTTCCGGCCTCCCTCTTCAGCTCGCGGTCATCGTTGCGGCGCTGGGTGCCCTCGCCGCCCACGCGGCGGTCACCTGGTCGGTGCTCGGCAGCATCGATCGAGTGGTGCTCGCCGTTGATGCGGCCTTCGTCCTCCTCGCCGCCCTCGCCGCGACCGTTCACCTCCAGCAGCTCGCTCGCGACCGCCGGCGACACGCCCTCGTGCAATCGCTCGCCCGCTCGCTCTCCGCGCCGCGCGACATCGAGGAGACCGCCGAGGTCGCCGCCAGGCTCCTCGTCGAGGCCGGTGTCGCCTCGGCTGTGGTCGTCGGCGTGGCCCAGGGCCGCGGCGAGCTCGCCATCCCCGAGGCGAGCGACGACGCGCTCGATCTCTTCGACGACCCCGCGCCGGACGACGCCGACATCGCGCCGGTCGCCCGAGCAGGCTTCCCCGTCTCGGCGCCCGCGGTCGTCAACGGCGAACGCGCCGCGAGCTCGTTCGGCCGTCCGAGCGTGCTCCGCGAGATCACGGCGGGTGATGCGTGGATCGCTCCCCTCGGCCGCTCACTCGGCGACCGGCCGGTGGTGGCTCGCGTCCCGCT
>JADLFF010000028.1 GCA_020845735.1 Dehalococcoidia bacterium | reverse complement strand
CGGCGTGACGCCCAAGGTCACGATGAACGTCGGCGTGATCCGAGGTGGGCGCAGCGTGAACACCATCGCGCCGGACGCCTCGTTCGAGCTCGACATGCGCTCCGCCGATGTCGACGCGCTCCAGCAGTTGTACCAGCGCGCTCGCACGGCCATCCGAGGCGCCATCGGCAGCGCGGGTGAACTGCGGATGCGCCGTATCGGCAACCGACCGGGCGGACACCTCGAGGTGACCGCGCCGATCATCAGGGCCGTGATCGACGCACGGAAGGCGAGCGGCCTCGGTGCGCCCGAGTTCCGCGCAAGCTCGACCGATGCGAACGCCGCGGTGGCCGCCGGCATCCCCGCGACGTGCATCGGCGTCACGACCGGAGGCGAGGCGCACACCCCTCGCGAGTGGATTCGCACGGCGCCGATCAAGCAGGGCGTGCCGTACGTCGGGCGCGCGATTGCCGCCGTCGCATCGCTGCCCCGAGGCGAGACCACGGGCGCGCGCAGGCGATGACCACAATCCAGTCGTGGGCCTCGACGACCTTCGCGGCGGCGGCGCTCCCCGAGTTCCGCCGGCTGCTGTACGCCCTCACGACCATGTTCTTCGCGCTGTGGATGGTGGGCCTCGCGCGGGGCTTCATCGTCTACGAGCTGACCGCCTCGAACGCCGCGCTCGGCGGGGTCTTCGTCGCCTTCGGGGTGCCGCAGCTCGTGTTCGGGCTGTTCGGCGGCGTGGTCGCGGACCGCTTCCCGCGTCGCACGCTGGTGATGATCGGACAGACATGGTTCGGCGTGGAGTACGTGGGGCTCGGCGTGCTGCTGTCGCTCGGCCTCCTCGAGTACTGGATGGTCATCGTCGCGTCGGCGATCGAGGGGGCGTCGCTGTCGTTCTACATCCCCGCGCGTACGGCGCTCATCGGCGACCTGGTCCCGGCGCGCAGCCTCGGGAACGCGATGGCGCTCCAGCAGGTCGCGTTCAACTCATCGAGGGTGGTCGGGCCGCTGCTGGCAGGCTGGCTGATCGCGCTGCCGGCCGTGGGTTCCGGCGGTGCGCTCATCCTCGCGGGCACGATGTTCATCGCGAGTGCGTTCGTCGTGCGCGGACTGCCGTCGCACCCCTCGAAGGGCACGCGGCCCACCGGATCGCCGCTGAGCCAGATCACGGGCGGCATCGCGTACCTCCGCGGGCGTCCCGCCCTCGTCATCCTGGTGCTCACGAGCTACGCCGTGGTCACGCTCGCGTTCCCGTACATCGCGTTCCTCCCGGCACTGGTGAAGGACGCGTACGGCATGGGATCGGTCGCCCTCGGCGCGTTGAATGCGACGGTGGCCGTGGGCGCGCTGATGGCAGCGGTCCTGTGCGCGATGGTGATCGATGGTGCGAGCGCGTGGCGGTGGCAGGCGGCGGCCAGCCTCGGCTTTGTCGTGGTGCTGATGGCGTTCGCGCTGGCGCCGTCGTTTCCGGTCGCGCTGCTGATCGGGGCACTGCTCGGTGCGGGCGAGATCGGGTTCGTGTCGCTGAACCAGGGCCTGGCGATGCGGTTCGCCGACCCCTCGTACCACGGGCGGGTGCAGTCCCTGCTGATGGTGGGCTTTGCGCTGTTCGGGATCATGGCGCTGCCGATGGGGCTGCTGGCCGACGCGATCGGCGTGCGCCAGACGTTGTTCCTCCAGGGGGCGGTGGGCACGTCGCTGCTGGCGCTCATCTACGTCTACGCACGCACCTCGAAGGCTGCGGACGACGCGCGACTGCCGGCGCCTGCGGGCGTTCCCGTCGAGGTGGCGCGATAGCCCTCGGAAGCCCCGTAGCCCTCGGGCGCCCGTAGCCCCGAGACCACCACGTACGCGCTATCCTCGCCCGCGGCTCTGCGAACCGGGTACGGATCATCGAGGACGACTCGAGCATTCAGGAGGGCATCGTGGCTGTCGAGTACAGGCAGGACATCCAGCTGATGGCGGACGCTGCTGCGGCGGCGGGCATCAACGCACCCATCGTGCTGCCCTCCGACCATGAGGTGCAGCTCAACGGCATCCGCTTCCACTACCTCGACTGGGGCAACGACCACCTGCCGCACGTCGTGCTCCTGCACGGGGGCTCGCTGACCGCGCACACCTGGGACATGGCCGCGCTGCTCCTCCGCGACAGGTACCACCTCGTGGCGCTGGACCAGCGCGGACACGGCGACACCGACTGGACGCCGGACTCGCAGCTCGGCGAGGACAACAACGACCTGATGCTCGAGGACACGCGCCAGTTCATCGAGTTCCTGGGCTACGACCACCTGACGCTCGTGGGGATGTCGATGGGTGGGATGAACACCATCCGCTACTCGGCGCGCCACCCCGAGCGCCTCGACGCCGTGGGCATCGTCGACATTGCGCCCGAGACGATGCGCGAGGGGCAGCTCGAGATGGAGGCGTTCCGCAACGAGACGGAGACGCTGTCCAGCTTCGACGACTTCCTCAGCCGCGCCGTGAAGTTCATGCCGCACCGGCCGGTCCCGCACCTGCGCTACAGCCTCACGCACAGCCTGAAGGCCACCGCCGAGGGCTGGACGTGGAAGCAGGACCACCGCCGCCGCGAGGGCGGCGCCGACCTCACCGAGGAGCAGCGCAAGACCGCCAACGCCGCACGCGCCGAGGCGCTGTGGGCGGACGTGAAGGCGATCCGGCAGCCGACGATGCTCTTCAAGGGCGAGAACTCGAAGATCCTGTCGATGGAGTCAGCGGAGGCGACCGTTGCTGCGATGCACGACGCGCGCCTCGTGGTGATCCCGCGCGCGACGCACAACGTGCACAGCGACAACCCCATCGACTTCGCGCGCGAGCTCGATGGGTTCCTCAGCGCCGTGCTGCCGAAGCGCTAGCCAGACACGAGACACCAGACGCCGCGCCAGCCGTCGAGGCGGATCCGCCTCGACGGTGCGCGCAACGCGAGAGCGCTACGACCCCAGGGGACCGGCGACGATGCGACGGCCTCGGAGGTCCGCGATCGCCGAGGCGTCGTAGCCCAGCTCGGCGAGCAGTGAGTCGGTGCTGTCACCGCCGATCGAGCCGCCTCGGTAGGCGCCCGGCATGCGGTCGAAGGTCACGATCGGGCCGTGGCGTCGGTAGCGGCCCCAGTACATGTGATCGACCTCGGGAGCCATCTCGTTGGCCTGCGCCTGGGGGTCGTTGAGGAAGAACGTGCCGACCGTGTCCTCGTCGGCGCGCACGCACCCGACGCCTGCCGCGATGAGGCGGGCCTCCCACGCGTCGGCATGATCCGAGGCGAAGACCGCGCTCAGCTCCTCGATGAGGGCGGCATCGTTGGCCGTGCGCGCCTCGCGGGTGGCGAAGCGCTCATCCGAGGCGAGGCCGTCGCGCCCGAGCGCACGGCAGAGCGCCGACCACTCCTCGTCACCCTGGGCCACGAGGAACACCCACGTATCGCCCTGCGCCGGATAGAGGCGGTAGAGCGCGCCGAGCCCGTAGAGCGCGCCATCGAGGACCGGGCGATCGGGTTTGCCCTCGTACCAGAGCGCGTCATCCGAGTTCGCGTAGGCGCTCGCGCCCATCATGTCGACGAACACCTCCTGGCCCACGCCGAGGCGGCGCGAGGCGTAGAGGCCCAGCATCGCCGCCGTCGCCGCGGTCATCGAGGCGTTGGGGTCGGGGTTCACCTCGTTGGCGCGCATGAGGCGGCGCGCCTCCTCGCGGATCTGCGCGAGCCCCTCGGCACGCTGGAGCGGGTGCCCGAGGCCCGACTGCATGAACGCACCCCCAAGGGCCGCGCCGGGAATCGGGTGTGCGCACGGCCTCGTGGCGCCGGGGCCATCCGGGCCGTAGCCGTTTGCTGAGACGTACACGATGCGCGGGTTGAGTCGGAGCGCGTCCTGGAAGCCGATGCCCAGGCGCTCGGGGACGCCCGGCCGGTAGTTGTGCATCACGACATCGGTCTGCGCGAGGAGCGACTGAACGATCGCCTGCCCGTCGGGAGCTTTGAGGTCGACGAGGATGCTTTCCTTGGCCACGTTCGTCTTCGATGCCCCGATGCCCGCGCCGGGCCCTGCGCCCATGACTCGATAGGGGTCGCCGCCGGTCGGCTCGACCTTGATCACGCGCGCGCCCAGGTCGCCGAGGAAGGTCGCGGCGAGCGGCGTCGCGATGATCGTCGAGAGCTCCATGACCGTGACGCCCTCGAGGGGGTGGCGAGGCACCGGGTGGTGCGGCATGCGGAGGCGGGGCGCGGGCCTCGGGGACTCCGCGAAAACCTCGGCAGTGTGCTCCCCGACGAGCGGCTCGCTGGAGGCCACCACGCCGGGAGTCTCGGTCAGCCTCGCGACGGGGCCGAGCTGCAGCATCTTCCCGAGGCGCGGGTGCACCGTCTCGACGACATCGCCGTTGACGAGGAGGTCGGGCTGGCGGATGCCCTCCTGGGTCGTGAGGTACGGCTCGGCCGCGACGTTGCCGTTCTCGCGGAAGGCCTGCATCCACTCCTCTGCTGTGCGTTCCTGCATGCGGAGCAGCATCTGGTCGCGGGCGTACTCGCGCAGCGACTCGGACCACGAGGCGGGCTGGCCCTGGAAGCGCTCGTCGGTGAGGAACTCGAACAGCTCGGCGGCCGTGACGTACGAGTAGAAGAGATGCTCGAGGAGGTTGCCGAGCTGGATCCAGCGGCCGTCCTTCGTCATCACGGGGTGGTAGTTCAGCGTCGGCATGCGCGCGGCATCGGCGAGGGGGTCTGCGCCGAATCCGGCGGGGTCGCGGGCCGCGAGCTGCTCTCGGATCAGCGCCCCCATGTCGTACGGGAGGTGCCCGCGGAGGAGGCTCGTCTCCACGAACTGGCCCTCGCCGGTCACCTCGCGAGCCATGAGCGCGGCGATGATGCCCTGTGCCGCCGCCTGCGCCGAGCCGTGGACCCCCACCTGGACGTAGGCGAAGCCGGGGCCTGGCCTCGGGTGGACGCCGGCGAACGTGCGCATGCGGCCCGACTTCGCTGCCACGAGGTGGTCGTTCACCGGGTAGTGGGCGAGCGGGCCGCGCTCACCCCAGCCGGTGTGCGAGCAGTAGACCAGCGAGGGGTTCACGCCTCGGAGGGTGTCGTAGTCGGCGCCGAGCTCCTGTGCCGTTCCCGGTGCGAACGAGGCGACCACGACATCGGCGCCGCGCACCAGCTCGTGGAGGCGAGCCTGCTCCGCAGCCTGCGGCAGGTCGAGGACGACCGAGCGCTTGCCGCGCATCAGCATCGGCGCGCTGGGCATCGACCGTGCGGGGTCTCCCCCGGGCGGCTCGACCTTGATCACGTCGGCGCCGAAGTCGCCGAGAATCATCGTCGCGATGGCGGGCGCGGGCCCACTACTGAGGTCGATGACGCGGATGTCGTCGAGGGGTCGGGTCACGATTGGCTCCGAAGCAACTGTGATGGAAGAGACGCAATCGTAATCGCGAGACCGCGCGCCGCCTAGCCCGCCGAGGCGGACCGTCAGCGCCGGACCGTCAGCGGACGGCCTCGATCAGTTCACGACCGTCACGCGCGCCGGCCGCGCGGCCGACCGCCCCCGCGAGGTCCTCGAAGACCGGCGCGACCGCCTCGATCGCCCCCGAGGCGAGGAGGTCGCGCGCAACGTGACGGGCGACCATCCCGGGGTGCGCCGTCGCGCGCACCGAGACAAAGCCGGCCTCGCGGAGAGCCTCGGCGAACCACTCCGTGGTCCAGCGGCGCATCTCGACGACCGTCGAGCGGAGGGCATGCGGCACCAGCCGCTCGAGGAGCGGGACGCCGAGGGCCGGCGTGAGCACGGCGTCCCCGAAGGCGCGTGTCGCCTCGGCGGCCGCGAGGAGCCCCTCGGCGTGCGCGTCCGCGGCTGGCCCCTCGGCCGGGAGGATCAGCGTGTACCGCCGCTCGAGGGCGGGCGCTCGCACTCGGCGCACGTAGGTGTAGAGCAGCACGCGTTCACCCGTCGCGCGTTCGCCTGCCCAGAGGTCCACCGTCTCGAGCTCAGGCGCCGGGAGCCGCCAGTCCTGGTAGGAGGCGCGCAGCACGCCTCCCGGCCGCAGCACGCGTGCGAGCTCCCGCACGACCGCCATCGGATCGCGCGCCTCCTCGAGGGATGACGCAGCGAGGACGGCGTCGAACACCGCGGAGGCGAACGGGAGGCGATCCGCGTCTCCGACGACGAAGCGCGCGTTCGGCACCTCGAGGCGTACCGCATTCTCGGCACAGACGCGTGCACGCCTCGGCGAGGGGTCCACGCCCACGACCGTCACGTGCGGCAGTGCATGCGCGACGGGCAACGACGGCCAGCCGTCGCCCGGGCCGACATCGAGGACACGCTTCGCCTCGAGGGGCACGCGCGCCACGTAGTCGGCGATACGCGCGACATCGGACCAGTGGCTCACCGAGCGCGCATCGAGGGGCTGGTAGACCCAGGCGAGGGCGCGGTCGCTCTGACTGGGCATCAGCTCGTAGATGGCGCGCGCGGATTCGAGGGGTTCGGGCGGCAGGTGCTGGTAGAGCCAGCGCTCGACCTCGGTGCGCGGCAACGCGGGCGTCACGGGCGCGACGGGAGCGATTCGGCGAAGGCAGCTCCGAGGCGCATCACCTCGACGCCCGCGCGCAGCACATCGCGGGACGGCACGCCGCCCTCCCCCTCGAGGTAGCGCCGCCAGCCCGCCTCGTAGTAGGCGCGGTAGGCCTCGGCGAGGGATGGCTGGCCCGCCTCGATGAGCGCGCTGACGAGTCGCGTGCGGTTCATCGACCACGTCTCGGCGTAGGGCGTGCCCGCCAGCTCGACGACGCGAGGAGCGACCGGCGACACGCGCCAGTTGAGCTCATTGAGCAGCGGCTCGAGATAGGGCCCGGGGCGATCGATGACCCGGAGCGGCAACGCCTCGATGAAGGCGCGGGGCGCGAGGAGCTCCTCACGGTCGCGACGAAGCGAGACCGCCTGTTCCTCCTCGGTGAGCGTGCGGTCCTCGTAGGGCTCGCCGTAGAGGGTCGTCACGGTCGCAGCGGGCGACGGGAGGATGCCGGGCTCACGGTCGAGGCGGTTCGCGAGCACGAGCTGTGGCTTCGGGACGTGCAGGGGATCGGGCACCCGGCGCCGGAACGCCTCGAGGACCGCGGCGTTGACCTCGAGCGCTCGGTCCATGGTGCTGAGGGCCGCCTCGTCGGCGTCAGCGGCGAGCAGGAGGTGGATGTCGACGTCGCTGAGGCCCGGCACGTAGTCGATGGGCGAGTCCCACGCCTTGAGCGCGGAGCCCTTCCAGTGGATCGCGCGCACGCGGCTCCCGAGGACGCTCGTCAGCACCTCGACGCACGCATCGGCCATCGCGCGGGTCTCGAGACGCAGGCGCTCAGGAGGGCAGTGCGGCGGCCACGTCGAGGTTGTCATGCGGCCCATCGTAGGAGCTCGCACGCGCATGGTCCCACCTGGCCTCGTGACTACCTCGAGGCACGTCGCCAGCCCGCGCGCACCCCAACGACCAGCACCGCCAGCCCGATGGCGTACGCGCCCACCACGAGGCCGTTCTCGGCCCAGGCAGGCCAGGGGTCATCGCCGAAGATGAACAGCCAGAACGTCGCGGCCCCCATCACCATGATGGAGGCCGCGATGGCAAAGCCCAGCAGGGCACCCGCCACGCCGTACGCGACAACCAGCGCCGCTCGCGCGAGGGTCCGGCGGGACAAGGGAGACGGTTCGCGCTACGCGTCGACGCGCGCGCTGGCGCTCCCGACCACGACTTCCTCGCCCTTCTGGTTCGTCGTCGACAGGTCGAGGTCGACGAAGTGCTGGCCGCCCTCCTCGCGGAGGGCCGACACGGTCGCCTTCGCGGTGAGCGTGTCGCCGGGCCAGACCTGCCTCGAGAAGCGCACGCCGAACTTGGTCAGGCGCCCGTCGCCGAGCCAGTTCGTGAGCATCTTGCCGGTGAGCCCCATCGAGAGCATGCCGTGCGCGAAGGCCGTCGGGTAGCCCGCGACTTCCTTCGAGTAGGTCTCGTCGGTGTGGAGCGGGTTGTAGTCGCCGGAGGCGCCGGCGTACTGGACGATCTGCGTCCTGGTGAGGTTGTCGACGACGACCTCCTCGTGGACGTGGCCGACCGAGAGGTCGCTTGCCTTGAGTGGCATTGGTGTCAGTCTCCCCGCTCTACTGCTCGACCGGACGCGAGGTCTGCACGCCGACGGAGCGGGCGGTGATGACGAGCTCGCCGTTCTGGTCGCGGTACTCGGTGATGGTCTCGCGGAAGGTCATCTTGCCAGCGCGACGGCCCTCGCGCTCCCACGTCTCGCCCGGGCGGGACGTGGCCTTGAGGATGTCGCCGGGCCGGAGGTGCCGGTGGTACTCGTAGTGCTGCTCGGCGTGGAGGCCGGAACCACCGCCGCCACCACCGGTTCGCTGGATGCCGGTGGGCTCCCGCCCGGAGCCCTGCCAGGGCTGGCCGATCTTCGGACGCAGCCCGTAGTCGGGATCGAACTGCGCACTCGCCTGCACGAACGTCGGCGGCGCGATGATGCCGCCGGGCTCGGTGCCTTTCGCGAAGTCCTCGTCGTAGTAGATCTGGTTCGTGTCACCAACGGCACGGGCAAAGAGCATGATGTGCCCGGCTTCGACTGGGAACCGGTCGACGGCCATCGTTCCTCCACATTCCATTGAAACCACTGAAAGCCTGGAAGCGCGGTGTTTCGCGCGAGGATGGTAGCGAGCGCTGGCAGTCGCGTGTCAGGGTCTTTCGTTATGCCGCGCGGCCTCGAGGTAGCGCGCCCAGCCGGGCCACACGGAGCGCGGTTCGCCGCCGGAGAGCGCCTCCACCCTCGAGACGAGCGCCTCCACCTCGGCGTCCGTCAGGAGGCGTTCGGGCCGGCAGCCAAAGGCGCACGTCAGGCGCTCGGTGGCGCCCCAGAGACGGCAGATCAGCGGGCGCACCTCGTAGGCGCCGCACAGGCCGGAGTCGCGCTCGAGGTGCGGGCAGACGAGGTCGTCGTCGCACGCGCGCTCCCCGTGGCGCTCGGCGAGCCGGTCCCATTCGAGGGCGCTCATGACGATGGGGCCGCACGAGCCATGGCACAGCCGCTGGCACTCGAGGCGCGGGAGCGAGGCGTACAGCGCCCGCAGCGCGAGCAGTTGCGCCTCAGTGTGCCGTTGGGCCGAGGAGTCCGGGTGGGCAGCGCTCAAGCCGGGGCGTCGCTCAACTGCTCGAGGAGCACACGGCGCTGCACCTTGCCGTTCGCCGTCCGCGGCAACGAGTCGACGAAGCGGTAGACGTGGGGCCGCTTGTACCCCGCGAGGTGCGCCTCGGCGTGGCGCGCGAGATCGGCCTCCTCGACCGGCGTGGCGGCGTCCGGATTGCGCACGACGCAGGCCGTGACCAGTGTCTTCGCCTCGTCGATGGCCTGGCCCACCACGGCGACCTCGGCCACCCCGGGACACGAGGCCAGCGCCGCCTCGATCTCGATCGGCGAGAGGCGGTAGCCGAAGGACTTGATCACGTCGTCGGCGCGACCGTGGAACCAGAGGTAGCCGTCGGCATCGAGGGCCGCGAGGTCACCACCGGCGAACCACTCACCGCGAAAGACCGCCGCCTCCTCCTCGGGACGGCGCCAGTAGCCGAGCATGAGGCCGGGATCCGAGCGGTGCACCGCGAGGAGGCCCGTCTCGCCGGGAGGCAAGGGGGTCGGGTCGCCCTCGACGGGGAGGATGGCGACGCGGCGGCCCGGTTGAGGGCGGCCCGGCGAGCCCGTGCGCACCGGGGTCGCGGGCCCCGAGGAGATGTACGTCGACACCTCGGTCATGCCAAGCGACTCGTAGAGGTCCCTGCCGGTGCGCTCGCGCCACTCCTCGAGGAGTGACGGAGGCAGTGCCTCGCCCGCGCACAACCCGTGGCGCAGCGACTCGAGAGCTGCGGGGCCCTCGGGCAGGCCGTACTTGAGGAGCTGGCGGTAGACCGTGGGAACGGCGACGAACACCGTGACGCCGAGGCGCGCGACCAGCCTCGGCCAGCCCGCCGGGTCGTAGTCGCCACCGAAGAGCACGGCGTGCGCGCCGGCGGCCCACGGGTCCATCAGCCCCACGCCGAGGGTGTACGACCAGTTCAGTGTCCCGGCGTGGAGCGTGACGTCCTGCGGGCCGAAGCCCTCCCACGCGTCGCGCATCAGCGCGCGGCCGAGGACCGAGCGCTGGGCGTGCAGCACGCCCTTGGGTCGGGCGGTGGTCCCCGACGTGTAGATGAGGAACGCCGGGTCCTCGGGGGCGGTGGCGGGGAGAAGGCCCGGCCCATCGAGGCGCGCCAGTTCATCCGCGAGCACCTCGACGCCCGCGAACCCCTCGAGGCGCAGCTCGGGCGTCGTGATCACCGCGGCCGCATCGGCGTCCGCACGGAGGAACGCCGCCTCCTCGGAGGTGAGCTGCGGGGAGGCCGGGATCGGCACGAGGCCCGCGACGTTGGCCCCGAAGAAGGCGAACGCGTACTCGGGGGAGTGGGGCAGGCGCACCAGGACGCGGTCGCCCGGCCGCAGCCCGTGTGCGAGGAGCCCACGACCCACTCGCTGCACCCGCTCCCAGACCTCGGCGTACGTCCACGACTCATCGAGAGCGGCGTCCGTGTAGGAGTGAGCGAACGTGAAGGCAGTACGCCCGGCACTCGAGGGGTCGAGCGCGCGCGCCTCAAGGCAGTGCCGCGCGAGATTGAGGACCGAGCCAGACATCGCTGCCATGGCGGCAGTGTACGCGTCGGCAGGGGGGCGGCGAGGAGTGCGGGCCACGAGGGGTGGAGCGGGCCTCGCGAGACCCGCCCCACCCCCTCTGCGCTCTGTGCGCGTTAGACGGGGCGGAACACCGGGATCGGGTAGTCGCCCGAGTCCTGCTTCTCGAACTCCACCTTCACCCGCTGGCCGATCGACACGTCCTTCGTCGGGTCGGCGACGCCGATGACGTTGGACATCATGCGGAAGCCCTCGTCGAGATCGATGTAGGCGAGGGCGTAGGCGCCGAGGTCCGAGAACGCGGGGTTCCGGTTCTGGCGCACCACCGAGTAGGTGTAGACCGTGCCTTCACCCTTCGACTGCTTCCACGCCAGGTCGAGGCTGCCGCAGTGCGTGCAGAGCATGCGTGGGTAGAAGACGACGCCGTTGCAGCTGTTGCACTGCTGGTAGAGCAGCTCGCCGCGTTTGGCGCCCTCCCAGAAGGGCTGCGAGTTCGGCTCGGGGAACCGAGGCTGTGGACGGTTGGGCATTCGGGGCTCTCCTCGAGAGTGTGCGTTCTGGCGGATGGCTCAGGGGCTAGTCGCGGGCGAGGATGACGCTGCCGCCGGTGTGGTTCCCACCGAGGAAGCCGCCGTTGCCGTGCGCGATCGCGAGCTGGGCGTTCGCGATCTGCGAGGACGACTCGCCTCGGAGCTGGCGGACGGACTCGAGGAGCAGGAATAGGCCGCGCATCCCCGGGTGGTTGCTGGAGAGGCCGCCACCGTCGGTGTTGAGGGCCGGCTTCAGCGCCGAGTCGAAGCGGAAGCGGTTGCCCTTCGCGAAGTCCTTGTACTCGCCCTTCTTGCAGAAGCCCAGGTCCTCGAGGATGGTCGCGACGGTGATCGTGAACGAGTCGTAGATCATCGCGAGGTCGAGCTCCTCGGGCTTGACGCCCGCCTCACCGAAGGCGATGGGTGCGCTCTGGGCGCCCGCCGACACCGTGATGTCGCCGCCGTTCTCGCGGTACTTGGTCGCCTCGCCGGTACCGAGGATCCACACGGGCTTCTTCTTCGCGCCTCGGGCCGCGGCCGCGCTCGCGATCACGAGGGCGCCACCGCCGTCCGAGACCATGCAGCACTCGAGGAGGTGGAGCGGGTCGGCGATGACGCGGGAGTCGAGCACATCCTGCACGCTGATCTCGCCCGTGCCCATGAACTGCAGGTCCTGCATCGCGCGGACCGCGTCGGGGTTGCGGGTGGCGTGGAGCCGCGTCGAGACCGAGATCTCGGCGAGGTCGGCGGAGGTGGTGCCGTACTGGTGCATGTGGCGGTGGGCGACCATCGCGTAGTTTGCGATGAGCGTCTGGCCGAAGGAGTCCTCCATGTTGCCCTGCCAGTTCGGGGCGCCGGCGCCGGTGCCGCCGCCCGTGCCGATCGGCGTGCGGTTGGAGGCAGCCACGGACCCGTAGGACAGGATCGCGACGTTTGCCTTGCCGGCGCGGATGTCGCGGAGTGCGTGCGCCGTCTGGAACTCGTAGGAGGAGCCGCCCACGGCCGTGGTGTCGATCACCGTGGGCTTCAGGCCGAGGTAGTGGGACATGCCGAGGCCGCCGCCGCCCTCGCCCTCGTTGGTGTCGTAGATCGCATCGACGTCGGAGTACTTCAGCCCGGAGTCCTCGAGGGCCTTCGAGATGGACTCGGCCTTGATCTGCATGGCCGAGCGTCCCGGCGCCACGCGCAGAGGGTACTCGTGGATGCCGACGATGGCGGCGTCGCGAGCCTGGTTCGCCATTCTCTCCCCACTTCTACCGAGGTTGCAGCGAACGACCTCGGCCTGAGCGTGGTGCCGCTTCGTGCGGCTCACGCTGGGCGTGATTACCAGATTCGGACCGCGAGGGTCAAACGGGGCGGGCGGCCTTGGGGCATGAGCGGGATAGCACGAACGCGTTTGCGGGATCCGAGGCCGACCGCTAGCGTTCGGTCAATGCGAATCGGCCTCCTCAGCGACACCCACCTGCCCTCGCTCATGCGCTCGCTCGACGAACTGGGGCCCCAGCTCGCCGAGTTCCTGCGCAGCGTGGACCTGATCCTCCACTCGGGCGATGTCGTGACGCCCTCGATCCTGGACTGGTGCGAGCAGTTCGCGCCGCTGATGGCCGCGCGGGGGAACCACGATGCGTTCGACGACCCGCGCATCGAGAAGGTGCAGGTCGTGGACGTCGAGGGCTATCGCATCGTGACGACGCACGACCTGCGTCCCGAGGACCGCCCGATCGAGATGATCGTGGAGCGCGACTTCAAGGGCATGAGCCCGGACATCGTGATCGGCGGGGACACCCACGTCGACCGCCTCGAGTACCGCGACGGCACGGTGCTGATGAACTCGGGCAGCCCGAACATCCCACACCACAAGGAGACACGCCTCGGGACCGTGGGACTCCTCGAGGTCACGCGCAATCGCGTCTACGCCGAGATCATCCTGCTCGGCCAGACCGCGGGCTCGCCGAACCCCGGCACGCCGCGCCACCTCGAGCTGTACGAGCGGCGGCTGGTGGCCGCGACGCTGAACGGCGACCCGCTCGGCATCCCCGACCCCGTCGACTAGCGGGCCGCCTCCGAGGGGCTACGGGGCCTCCTCGATCGTCGCCGTCATCGAACCTTTCGAGGTGGGGATGCGCCGGTCGGCGCCGTAGCCGTGGACGGCCGCCTGGTGCTGCGTGACCGTATCGAGCCCCGCCGTTTCGAGGATGGCGCGGCCGGTCGTGTCCACCATCGAGGCCAGCGCGAACGACTTCTCCGGCCCGTAGCCGAAGATGCGGCCGAGCATCTCGATGACGTAGGCGTAGGTGTGCTGGTCGTCGTCGAGGAGCACGAGGTGGTACTGCCGGGCGAGCTCCGCCGAGGCCTCCTCGGAGGGGGCGAGGCGCGGATCGGCGGTCCGGGGAACCGTGGTCATCTCGCCTCCAGGCTGCGGGCCTCGCCGCAGGATGAGGGCTAGGATGCCACACATGAGGCGTGACTCCGAATCGGGATGCGGAGCCTGCTCACGATGACGCAGGCGGACACCCTCGATGTCGACGTGGCCGTGGTGGGCGCAGGCGTCGTGGGCCTCGCGATTGCGGCACGCCTCGCCGAGCGCGGGCGCGTCGCGGTCATCGAGCGCCACACTGCGATCGCCCTCGAGACCTCCTCGCACAACAGCCAGGTGGTGCACGGGGGCATGTACTACCCGACGGGGTCGCTCAAGCACGTGCTGTGCATCGAGGGCCGGCGCCTGCTCTACGAGTGGTGCGAGGCCCGAGGCGTCCCCGTGCGGCGCTCGGGCAAGCTCATTGTCGCCACGCACCCGTCCGAGCTCGGTGGGCTGGACGACGTCTGGGCGCAAGCTGAGCGGAACGGCGTCGAGGGGATGTCGCGGCTCACCGAGGCAGAGGCGCGCGCCCTCGAGCCGGCGGTGCCTGCGGTCGGCGCGCTGCTCTCGTCGGCGACAGGGGCGATCGACGCGTACGCCTACGCGCGCTCCCTCGAGGCCGCGGCGCGCGCCGGAGGGGTGCTCTTCGCGCTCGCACACGAGGTGCTGGGCGCGCACCGGGACAGCGACGGCTTCACCATCGAGCTCCGCGACCCCGAGGGCAACCCCGCGCGGCTGAGAGCGGCCGCGCTCGTGAACAGCGCCGGGCACGGCGCCCCCGCCATCGCGAGGGCGCTCGGCTACCCCCTCGACGGCGGGGACGGCGTGCCGGTCCTGGGCCAGCGGCCCAATCGAGGGCGCTACTACGACGTGTCGCCCTCGGCGGGCCGAGCCGTGTCCCGGCACATCTACCCCGTGCCCCACGGCACCGGCGACATGCCCGAGTTCATGCGGACCGCGGGCGGCCTCGGCGTGCACCTGACCGTGGACATCGATGGTGGCGTGCACCTCGGACCGGACACGGAGTGGCTCGAGGCGGACGCGACGCTCGACTACCGCAACGACGACTCGCGGCGCGCCGCGTTCCTCGCGGCCGGCCAGCGACTGCTGCCCTCCCTCACCGACGCCGACATCGCGCCGGGGCAGGTGGGCTACCGCCCCAAGCTCGACGCGGCGGGCACCGACGCCGACTTTGTGATCTGGGGCGACCGCGGCTACGCGCACCTCGGCGGGATCGAGTCGCCCGGGCTCACGGCCTCGCTGGCGATCGCGCATCGGGTGGCGGGACTGCTGTGATCGCGCGGCTGATCGAGGTGCCATGCGGCTTGTGGAGACGAGGCGCGCCACCTAGGCTCGAGGCATGAACCTCCTCGAAGACCCGGGCCGCTTCTACTGGAAGTGGATCGTTGTCGCCGTGGTCCTGCTCGTCGTGTACGGCATCGAGCGGACGATCCGCTTCGGAACGCCGTTCTAGGCGCCACGTCGTCGGCTACCCGGCACGCCTCAGCGGCTGCGGCGCCTCCTCGGGCTGCCCCACGAGCGGCTCGGCGGGCTGCGTCTCCACGGGCAGCATCGCCAGGCGGTAGCCCGTCCCCCACTCGTTGATGAGGTAGTGCGGCACCGCGGGCTGGTCCTCGAGCTTGCGTCGCAAGTACCCGACGTAGATGCGCAGGTAGTGCGTGTCATCGACGAACTCGTCGCCCCACACCGTGCTCAGCAGCACGCGGTGCGGCACCACCTTGCCGATGCGCAGCGCGAGCGCCTCGAGGAGCCGGTACTCCGTCGGCGTGAGCGGGACCTCGGCCTCGCCCTTCGTAACGAGGCGTGCCTCGCGGTCGATCGTGATCGCGCCCGTGCGGATCTGCAGTTGCTCGTCGTGCACGCGGCCGGAGCGGGCAGCCCGGCGCACCGAGGCGCGCACGCGCGCCACCACCTCGTCGGGCGTGTACGGCTGCGGGACGAAGTCGTCGGCGCCGGCATCGAGCATGCGCACGGCGTCCCCGCCCTCGACAGGGCTCGCCAGCACCAGGATCGCCACGTCGTCCGAGACCGCACGCAGCACTCGAGTCAGCTCGTGGGTGTCCATCCCCGTCTGCCCGGCATCGAGGACCACCGCGTCGGGGCGCAGCGCATAGACCCGGCGGAGCGCGTCGAGACCCCCGGCACCCTCCTCGGCGGTGAAGCCGTGCGCCTGCAGCTGGCGAGTCAGCGCTCGCCGATTGCGCTCGTCCTCGGAGACCACGACGACTACAGGCATATCGCACCCCACGCCCGCGGGTACCCGCTGGCTCGCCGATCCTGCTGCGCCTTATGCGCTTTTA
Source organism: Dehalococcoidia bacterium (assembly GCA_020845735.1). Classification (GTDB taxonomy): domain Bacteria; phylum Chloroflexota; class Dehalococcoidia; order UBA2979; family UBA2979; genus RBC038. The sequence continues at coordinate 8,734 of JADLFF010000028.1, read as the reverse complement.
TGACTATCGGCAGACCTCTCAGACGAGTGAAGACACGTAGGTGGTAACCCGCGCATTCGAACCAATCCCATGCGTCCGATGGGCAAACTCGTCGCCGGTGTAGGCGTGGAGGGGTTCCGACGCCGGGGTCGAGCGCAGCATGTAGCCCTTCGCGCGGTACGCCATGAGCAACTGCGGGCTGTTGGGGTCGACCTCGATCTTCTCGCGGACGCGCCTGACGTAGACGCGGAGGTAGTGGCGGGCCGAGAGGAACTCCTGGCCCCACACCTCGGACATGAGCTGACGATGCGAGAGCACCGTATCGAGGTGCTGCGCGAGCACGCACAGCAGGTTGAACTCGGTCCGGGTGAAGTGCAGCGCCACCCCCTCGCGGAGCACGCTGCGCCGCTCCGGATACAGCTCCACGCCGCCAAAGCGGTACGCCGTCTCCGAGGGCTGCGCGAGGGCACTGCGCCGGGTGAGCGAACGGAGGCGGGCGACGCACTCGGCCACCGCGTCGCCATCGCGGACCACGGCATCGGCGCCCCGTTCGAGGTAGGCCGCGATCAGCTCGGAGGACGCGCCCTGGGCGAGGACCACGATCGGACGCCCGGTGTGCTGGGAGAGGTACTCCACGAGGGCGAGCGCGTCCGCACTCGATGGCGCGACGACAAAGGCATCCGGGAGCCGCCCCTGGAGCACGCGCGGCCCGGAGTCGGTGGGCAAGCACGTCACCTCGAAGTGCTCGCGGAGTGCGCGCGCGATCACATCGTCTTCGGCCAGTACGAGGATGGTCGCCATGAGCCGCCTCCCGGGGCACAGAGCAGCCCCGGCGCCTTCGCTAGTCTCGGGCGTGCCTCCGAGCACGCGCATCCTCAATATCGGGACATTCCTGATGATTACGCAGGGGGCCGAGGCGGTGTCAGCCGCCTCGCTGGGAGGTGGTGCGCACGGCGCGGACGATCACCCGGTGGCTGTAGTTGCCTCGGGCGAACTCCCCTGAGCAGGTGATGAGCGTGATCGATTCCTGCTCGGTGGGGGCGATGGTGGCGCCCACGTCGAGCTGCGCGAGCGGAATCGTCTCCGCGGAGGTGACCAGGTAGCGGATCGTGGAGCCATCGCGGAGCCCGACGAAGATCCCGTCGCCGGGCTTCACCCGGGACAGGTTCCAGAAGACCGCCGGCCCATAATTGATGTAATCCACGTGCGCGCTGAACACGCCGTTGCCGCCGATGCCCGGCTTCGAGGTGAAGTCGTACCAGGCGACATCGTGCGGGTTATCCGGCAGGTCCATGTACCCATCGGGGCGCACACCCATCGGGACGAGGTTCGCGGTGACGCTGATCGACGGAATCGAGATGGACGAGACCGGCGCGGCCAGCGGATCGAGGTCGGTGACGTGGCGACCGAGGTCGACGACCGCGGGCGCGATGGGCTCGGGGTCTTCGTTGCGCACCTCGACGCGGTCGTAGCGCGCGAATCCGGGCAGGCTGGGCCGAGTGCGCATCGTTGTCATCGAGAGGCCGGCGACCGACAGGAGGAACGCCACCACCGCGAGCGCCAGGACGAGGTCATTGCGATCGAGCGGGCGCACGCGCTGCAGCATGCCTCGATTGTAACCAGCACCCCTCGCTATGACCGCGATGGTGTGTCATCTCTCACAAACGGGATACGCCGGCCTAGATGAGCGGCCACGGCGTGCAGCGCCACGGGTACATCTCGGGGAGGACCGGGTCGCGGAGGAACGCCTCGATCCGTTCGACGAGGGCGCCCCGTTCTCGCGAGGTGAGCGGTTCGAGCAGCGATCGGGCGTCCTCGGCGCCCGCCTCGATGCAGCCGAGGGCTCGCCGGAGGTCCTCGAGGAGACCCGGGGGCGCCTCGGTGCCCGCGAAGTCCCAGATCACCGTGCGCAGCTTCTCGTGCTGGTGGAACGTGAGTCCGTTGTCGATCGCCCAGAGGCGGCGATTCGGGTCGCTGAGGATGTGTCCGCCCTTGCGATCGGCGTTGTTCGCGACGCGGTCGAAGGTGGCGAGCCGGACGAGTTGATCGTGCAGGGCCGCGTCCTCGCGCAGGACGAAGTAGTGCTCCTCGGGGTCATGCTCGATGAACAGCTGGAGCGAGCCCTCCCCTCGTGGCCCCTCGCGGATCACGGTGGGGGGTACGAGGTGCCAGCCCAGGAGCGCGGAGAGCTCGTACGCGGCGACCTCGCGATGGTGCAGCGTGCCGTAGGGGAAGTCGTTCAGCGGGCGCTCGCCCGAGGCCGGCTTGTAGATCCCGAGGCCGCGCCCCGCCTCGGAGTGTGCGAGCTCAGCGACGTACACCTGGTTCGAGGAGTCCCAGACCGGCTGCAGACGCGTGAACTCGGCGGCGCGCAGCACCTCGAGCACGCCCTCCATCGAGGGGAGCCAGGGGTTGGCGGGGAGGCGCGCCATGGACCACCGCCTCTGCGGCTACAGGCGACCGCCACTCAGGAACGAGGCGGGTGCGGCAATCAGCATGTCATCGATCGCCTCGGAGGAGACGCCGAGGGCGATCAGCCTCGAGCGGATCTCGGTGGGGACGTAGCAGTACGTGCTGACGCCCTCGTGGGGCGGGTGGGGACGCCAGTCCCACTCCGGGACGTGGTCGTGCGAGAGCGGGATGCGGCTCGAATACCCCTCGGCGCAGAGGGTGGCGATTGCCGCGAGGGCTTCGTCCTCTCCCCCGCGGCCGGGCTTGAACTGGTCGATCGACACGTACCGTCCGCTCTCGAGGACGCGGCCCAGGTAGTCGACATCCCCCGTGAGCGCGTGGCCGATCGCCGTGAGGTGAGGCGGCACGCCCTCGTCATCGAAGATGCGCATCTGCTCGAGGCCCACATCGTACGGCGAGGTGTGCGTGGTCACGGGGACGCCGGTGTGCGTCGCGGCGCGGCCAGCCGCGCGGAGCACCCGCTCCTGCACCTCGCCGATGCCGACCGCGCGGCTGTTGGCCACCTTGATCACGCCCGCTCGAATCTCCGTGTCCGCGATGCCCACCTCGATCTCCCGGATGAACACGTCCGCGATCTCGTTCGTGCTGGCGGACGAGAACCATCGCGGGATGTCCATCCAGATCCCCGTGCACGCAATGATGGCGACGCCCGAGCGTCGCGACATCTGCTCGTAGAGGCGCACGTCCCGCCCGAGGTCCGGCGGACTGACATCGACGATCGTCCCGACGCCGGCCTCGCGTGCCTGCACCAGCTCGGCGCTGACGTGCTCCACGATCGCGGCGCGGTCGTACAACCAGGGGTACTGGTGCGGCAGAGCGGGAGACATCAGCGCGAGGTGCTCGTGGCAGAGCGTCACGCCAAGCGCGGTATGGTCGATGGGCCCTGTCACGGTCTGCACGACAGTCACGCAACCCTCCTCGATGGGCGGAAGCCGCGAGGTGCGGTCTAGGCCGGGCGCACCACCTCGCGTTGCGTGAGGCCCAGGCCGACGCGCATCGCGCAGCAGTGCATCATCATTGTCGCCGTGGCAGGCAAGGCCGCCTCGATCACCGCGTGCGCGCGGTCGAGGTCGCCCTCCGTGGCGCCCCGCGCGAGCAGCGCGTCGCGACTCACCTCGATCGGCTGCGCGAGGAATCGCGAGGCCGATCGCGCGTAGAAGTAGAGGGCGCGGCCGCGTTGCCGGAAGAGCGGGTACGCCGCGAGGTGCTGCAGCTCGTCCCAGGTCGCCTGCAGGTAGCCGGGCCAGACCGCGATCGCGCGGTAGAGGTCCGGCACGAGTGAGACCTGCAGCGCCTCGCGCACCTCGGGGAGCGGCCCGGCCTGGTCGGACGCAAAGTCGATGGTCGTCGCGAGGTGGCGCAGCTCGCGCTCGGACGTCGCGCGCGGATCCGGCTTGCCCTGCCCGCCCACGCGAGGGGTCTCCCAGCCCTCGGCCAGGGCGGCGAGGAGGAGCAGGAGCTGCGGCTGCACCCAGTGGAACGTGTCGAGCGTGTCCTCGAGGTGGGCCAGGTCCGAGGCGGTCAGCGCACCGCCGAGCAGGGACTGGCGCGACAGGATCGGCTGATAGACCGACTCGACGGCGTCGAGGGCCATGTCGACCATGTAGAGGGCGCTGCCGATGAAGCCCGCGGTCTCGACCGATGGCGCGACCTGGGGCCAGACGAGCTCGAAGTACGCGCCGCACGAGGCCAGGTCAAGCAGCGGACGAGGCACGAACGGCGAGCGGAGCGCCTCCGCTGCGGACTCCGCGAGCCGCGGCGCGGTCATGCCACTCATGCGGCGAGGATATCGAATCTAGCGAGCCTGCAGCACGCGCCGCACGCGGTCCGCGCCTGCCAGCGCGAGCGCCGCTCCCGCAATCGCAAGGAGGAGCGGCCAGCCTCGGTCGGTCGGCTGGTCGAGGGCGGCCAGGTGGGCAGGCGCGTGATCGACCGGGAGCGCCCTCGAGTCCATCCACTCGCCGGGCGACGGCTGCGCGGACTCGATCGCATCGACGAACGAGCCATCATCGTTGAAGCGCCTGAGGATCGACCTGCCGGCGGTGGGCGCGGGCAGCTCGGGGAGTCCGAGCGCGTACGTCCGGTCCGAGCCCCACGAGACGGCATCGACGAGGTCGCCCTCGGGAGAGCGCAGCGCGACGCGGTCGCCCGCATTTCCGAGACCGTTGGAGATGCCTCGATCGAGCGTGTGGACGAGGACGGCGCGCCCGGTGTCCGCGCGCGCCGCGCGGAGCACGAACGCCGCACCGGCGGGCACCTCGATCGGCGGCAGCTCGAGGGTGCCGCCGTTGTCCTGGAGCGTGAACCCCGCCAGCGACTCCGCGTCCGTGCCGAGGTTGGCGACCTCGATCCACTCGAAGTCGGCATCGGGGCCGGGCTCCACGGGATCGGGCAGCAGCTCCGTGATCCGCAGCAGGCGGAGGGATGCGGGCTGCACGTTGCGGTGGAGTGCGGTCACCGCAGACGCCCCCACGAGACCCGGTCCCGCGTCCGCTCCCCTCGAGGGGGCCGCGGCGGGTGCGCGCGTGAGCGACTCGGGAGAGGGTCCGGCAACCGGAAGGCCCGCCGCCGCGAGTGCGGCCACCGTGGCCGCCGCGGTCGCACTCGGTGTGGCCGGCAACGGCGGCGAGCCGGCCTCAAACCGGGCGTCATCCGCCTCGAGGGTGGCGGGCGCCGAGGACGCAGGCCTCAGCATGAGGCGAATGCGCGCGCTCCGGGCATCGAGGGGCGCGCGCACCTCGACCGCCACGACCTCGCCGTGCGGGTCGGCGAGTGGGGAGTCCACGACCGCGACCTGTCCCCCGCTCGCGTCGTCGGAGGCGTACCAGGCGATGCGGAGCCAGGCGTCGCTGCCCTCGGTGGCGTGAAGCCACGCCGAGGCGCGATACCAGCCTCCCGACGCCACGCCGATCCCCTGCTGCAACCACTTCGTCGAGGGCGACGCGGAACTCAACGACGCCGCGTACCCACTCGAGCGGACCACGCTGGCGGCCACGCCGCCCTGCCCCGACCAGCCGTAGAGCCCTCGTGGATCCTCGAAGTCGCCGTTGGTGAGCGAGGGGAAGACCACCGGCGTCGCCACCGGCGTGGGTGACGCCGTCGGCGTTCGGGTCGAAGTGGGCGTCGAGGTAGGCGTCGACGTGGGAGTCCTCGTCGACGTCGGACTGGCGATCGGCGTCGGGGTGACGGTCGCCATCGAGGTGGGAGTAGGCGTGGCGACCGACGCGGCGGCGATGGTGAGGTCGGCGGAGTCCACGAGGATGCGTGCGCCCTCGTGGAGCGGGACCGCGACCACGCTCAGCTCGCCGAAGGCAGCGCCGGCAGGCAGGACGAGGGACACCTCGACGGGGGCGAACGCGCCGCCGAGCGGAGCAACGGCCTCGCGTCGGGCGAGCACCGTCAGGCCCTCGGTGAACGCCTCGAGCTGGAGGGTGACGCGGGCGACCTCCGCGGGGTTGGCGAGCACCCACACGGATGCCGTCGCCACGGAGCCGGCGCGTGCACCCTCGAGGGGCTGCAGGGTGACGATGTGCATCGGCTCGGTGTTGAACGCGGTGAGGCGCCCCGCGCTGGCACCACTGTGGGCCGGGGTTGCGAGGGCGAACGCGGCATTCGACACCCGCCAGCCTGCGCCACCCGCCTCGAAGCCCCAGTCGGCCGAGGGCGACTGGGCCGCGGCGAGCGTGCTGAGGGCGACGGCCATGAGGAGGCCGACGAGCAGCGTGCCAGAGAGGCGCAGCATCCTTGCTCCGCACAGATGCCGGCGCCCCCGGCCTCGTTCCGTCGATGGTTAACCCGGGGGCGACAGCCCGAGGATGCTAACGCGCGCGCCCTCGGCGGGACCGTGAACGCGTCAACAGCATGTCGACAGATGTATGCACCCCGAGGCCGCGATATCTGTTCAGCAGTTTACGCAAGTGTGCGCTTGTGAGACGCTTCCGCTCGAGGTGCGGGGACCTCTGTCGAGTGCCGTATGTCCAGGCGTCACTCGGTCGGCTCGCGCTCCTTGTGGCAATTCTCCCCGGCGCGGGGAGCGCGAGCGGTAGGCGGGGGCTTGTTCCGCTCACGGCCATCACAAGAGGGGCTGTCCTGACGGACAGCCCCTCTTGTTGTCTTGCCTTGCCGTGTTCGCCTGTCGTTCGCCCTCGAGCGGTGCGCGCGAGGGCGGTCGAGCTCACGGGATGCTTACGCCGGCACGTCGGTGAGGCCGGGCCTCGTGGCGTTGACCAGGATGGCCATGTTGCCGGGGGCGTGCTTGTTCTCGTGCATGAGCTGGTGGCTCCGGCCGACCTCGTTGAAGGCGAACGTCTCGCTGAGGACGGGGTCGATCTTGCCGTCGACCACCATCTGGTTGAACTCGGCGCACTGCTCGGTGTTGGCGAAGTGCGAGCCCTGGAGGCGCTTCTGGCGCATCCAGAGGTAGCGCAGGTCGACATCGGCGTTGTAGCCCGAGGTGCCGGCGCAGATCACCACCATGCCGCCGTTGTCGACCATGAAGACCGACGTCGGGATCGTGGCCTCGCCCGGGTGCTCGAAGACGAGCTTCGGGCTCTTGCGCTCGCCGAGGACCTCCCAGAACTTGGCCCCGAACGCGCGCGCGCCCTGCATCCACGTCGCGAACGCCGCCGCGTCGTCGACATCGGGGAGCCGTCCCCAGTGGCTGAACTCCTTGCGGTTGATGACGCCCTTCGCGCCGAGCTGGAGGCAGAACTCGTACTTGTTCTCCTCGGACACGACCGCGATGGGCACGCCGCCGGCCTCGCGCACGAGCTGGATCGCCATCGAGCCGAGGCCGCCGGCCCCACCCCAGACAAGAACGGGGTCACCCGGGGTCACGACATGCGGGGCCCAGCCGTGCAGCATGCGGTACGCCGTCGCGCCGACGAGCATGTAGGCGGCGGCGCCCTCCCACGTCAGCTGGGGCGCCTTCGGGAAGCACTGGTAGTAGTCGACACGGGTGAACTGAGCGAACGACCCGTAGTTGGTCTCGTAGCCCCAGATCTTGTTGGACGAGGACATGATCGGGTCGAGCCCGGCCTGGATGTCCGGCGCGTCCTCGTCCCACATGCCGCAGGAGAGGACGACGTGGTCGCCGACCTTAACGTTGGTGACCTGATCGCCGACCGCCCAGACGATGCCGGAGGCATCGGAGCCCCCGATGTGGAAGTCCTCGGGCTCTCCAGCGCGATTGCGCGCAGCGATCACGTTGACGGGAGTACCGAGGGCGGCCCAGACGTTGTTGTAGTTCGTGCCGGCGGCCATCACCCACACGAGGACCTGCTTCGGCCCGATCGAGGGGACATCGACCACTTCGACCTTGAAGGCGTCCTCAGGGCGGCCGAACCGCTCAGCGCGAATCAGCGAGGCGTACATCTGCTTCGGCACGTGCCCCAGCGGCGGCATCTCACCAATCTCATACAGGTCTTTCACCTCAGGCACGGTTCCCCCTTCACGACACGTCACTGATGCGACGTCGGAATTCGAATCTGGAGCGGCGCAATCCTAGCACCCTGCACCGGCGTGACATGACTCGAGGCTGAGATCAGCAGATCACCACCCGAAAACTGTTATGTCTAAGTCAGGGAAAGCCTTCGGACCTTCGATGGCGCGTCGATAATGGCGACAGGAGCAGTTGCTCCGCCTCCAACTGCGGGCCGAGACCGCCACAAGGGCACCGGACAGCACACGTGGATCGCACCCTCGTCCGCCAGTTGCGCGCCCTCGGGATTGACCCGACCGAGGCATCGGCGTCTCCCGAGGTACTCGCGCGCCTGCTGGGCCAGGTCAGCCGGACGTACGCCCTCCAGCGACGCCTCCGTCAGCGGCTGCGCGAGCAAGGCCGGGACCCCGAGGCCGACGGAGCGCCGGACGCGACCTCCGTGCCGTCCCGCTTCGAGCGGTTCTTCCACCTGGCGAGCGACGCGATGTTCACGGCCACCCTCGACGGGCGCATCACCGGGGCCAACGAGGCCCTCGCCGAGATGACCGGACTGGCGCGCGAGGACCTCATTGGCCGCACGGTGGCGAGCATCGTGGCGCCGACCTCACTGGAGCCCATGCTCGAGATGCGGCGCACGAAGTTCCGTGACCCGGAGGCCGTCACCCGCTACGACGTGGAGCTCCTCCACGTCGACGGGAGCGTGGTGCTGGTGGAGCTGGCGAGCCAGTTCGAACGCCTCGATGGGCGGCCGTACGAGATCCTCGCGATCGCGCGAGACATCCGCGAGCGGCGCGCTCGCGAGACCGCGCTCCGCGACCAGGCAGAGCGCGACCCGCTGACGGG
>JADLFF010000027.1 GCA_020845735.1 Dehalococcoidia bacterium | reverse complement strand
GTGATCGATCTGACCTGGTACACCTCCGGGCCGTTCTGCACCCGCCTGCTCGCCGACTACGGCGCCGACGTCGTGAAGGTGGAGCCGCCCGGCGGCGATCCCGCACGGATGCTCGCGCCGTTCTACAAGGATGAACCCGGCCTCGAGCGCAGCGGCCTGTTCCTCTTCCTGAACACCAACAAGCGCTCGGTCGTCCTCGACCTGCGGACCGAGGAGGGGCGTGCGGGGTTGCTCGACCTCGTGCGGGGCGCGGACGTGCTCGTGGAGAACTTCAGCCCGGGCACGATGGAGCGCCTCGAACTCGGGTACGACCGGCTGCACGCCGTGAACCCGCGGCTGGTGATGACCTCGATCAGCAACTTCGGGCAGGACGGGCCGTACCGCGACTGGCAGGGCATGGACCTCACGCTGTACGCGATGGGCGGTGTCATGTACGCCTCGGGCGAGCGCGAACACGAGCCCCTGAAGGTCGCCGGGCGCCAGACCGGCTTCTACACCGGGATGGTGGGGGCCCTCGCGACGATGACGGCGCTGCGCGCGGCAGAGGCGTCGGGGGAGGGTGAACACCTCGATGTCTCGATCTTCGAGACGGCCGCGCACTCGATCGACCTCCGGCTCGCGCGGCTGATGCAGTACCAGTTCAGCGGCAAGTACTCCGGACGCCCGGTGCTCGCCTCGAACATCGGCGGCGGGGTCGTGCCCTGCGCGGATGGCTGGTTCATGCTGGGCGCTGGCCCGGCACGCCTCGACACCGTGATCCGGCTGATCGGCATGCCGGAGCTGCTCGAGCAGCCCGAGTACGCCACCGTTGCGGCGCGAGTGCAGCCGGGGCGGGCCGAGGAATTCCTGGGCTACCTGCTGCCGTGGACCATGTCGCACACGAAGACGGAGATCCTGCAGGGATGCATGGAGCACGGCGTGCTCGGCGCCCCGGTCAACACGATCGCGGACATGCTCGAGGACGCGAACTTCGTCGAGCGGCGCTTCTTTCAGGAGATCGAACACCCGGTCACCGGCCCGCTCACCTACCCCGGCTACCACTTCCAGCTGCGGCGCGAGGGCGTCCCCATGCCCGAGCGCCGGCCGGCGCCGCTGCTCGGACAGCACACGGACGAGGTGCTCGCGGAGGTGGCGGCAGCGACGCCCGCCGTCGCGGTCGCTCCCGAGCCGGCCCGCCCGCGTTCGCGCCTGCCGCTCGAGGGCGTGCGCATCCTCGACTTCACGGTCGTCCTCGCTGGGCCATACGCGACGATGCAACTCGCGGACTGGGGCGCTGAGGTCATCCGCGTCGAGTCGCTGCAACACTTCGCGCCATCGACGCGCGGGCAGCTCGCGCATCCACCGCAGGAGATGGTGGACGCGCTCGCCAGCGGGGCGGCGGGTTCGGGTTACGCGGACGGCCCGCTCGAGCCGCGGGCGTGGAATCGCTCGTCGGCGTTCAACGCGCACGCGCGCGGGAAGCGCTCGATGACGGTCGACCTGTCAAAGCCCGAAGGGCAGGCGGTCTTCGAGCGGCTCGTCGCGATGGCCGACGGGATCGTCGAGAACAACCTGCCGCCCAACATCGAGAAACAGGGCGTGACCTGGGAGCGACTGTCGAAGATCAATCCGAAGCTCGTGATGCTCCGGATCCCCGGCTTCGGCATCGAGGGGCCGTACCGGTCGCTCCGCAGCATGGGCCACTTCATGGAAGCGATGGCGGGGCATCCGGCGATCCGCACGTACCCGGGCCTGAGCTACGAGTACATCCCGCTCGGCGTCCCCTCGGACGCGGCATCCGGGATGACCGGCGCGTTCGCGTTCCTGGGCGGGCTGCGGTACCGCGACCGCACCGGCGAGGGGCTGTTCATCGAGCAGTCGACCGCGGAGAACTTCGTGCCGCTGATCGGCGACTTCGTCATGGACTACACGATGAACGGCCGGCTGTGGTCGCAGATGGGGAACGACCACATGTGGCTCGCGCCGCACAACGTCTACCGCTGCCGTGGCGCCGACGACTGGGTGACGATCGCGGTACGCCACGAGGATGACTGGCGCGCGCTCTGCGGCGCGATGTATCGCGACGACCTGCTGACAGATGCGCGGTTCGACACGATGGCCCGCCGGCACGAGCACCGCGCGGCCCTCGACGCCGAGATCGCGGCGTGGACCGCGGACCGCGCCGCGCACTGGGTGATGAACCGGCTGCAGCGCGCTGGCGTCCCGTCCGGCGTCGTCATGACCGAGGCGGACGTGTTCGAGGACCGCCACCTGAACGCGCGCGGCTTCTTCCGCCCGGTCGAGCACCCGGAAACCGGCTCGCAGATGCACCTCGCGCCGGCGTGGCGGGCGAGCGAGACCGCCCCGGGAGTGCCTCGCCACGCGCCGCGGCTCGGCGAGGATAACGAGTACGTGTACAAGGAGCTGCTCGGCTTCTCGGACGCTGAGTACCGGCGTTACGAGGAGCTCGGACACATCGGCATGGACTACGACCCCTCGGTGGCATAGCCCGCACCGCGTCGCCCGCTGCGGCGCGCAGGGAGGACACGCAATGGACTGGAACGACACCCCCGAGCAGGCCCGGTTCCGCCAGGAGGTGCGGGACTTCCTCGATCAGCGCCTGCCCACGCTGTACCGCGACCACGAGGCGCGGAAGCATGAGACCAGCGGGATCGAGAACGACTGGCAGCAGGACCTGCACAACGGGACGCCCGAGGAACAGGTGGCGGCGCGGCAGTGGGCGGACGCGCTCTTCGAGCGCGGTTGGGGCCAGCCGCACTGGCCGCGCGAGTACGGCGGCGCCAGCATGTCGACGCTCGAGCAGTTCATCCTCAAGCAGGAGTTCGCGCGCGCGGAGGCGCCGGACATCGGCGGCCACCTCATCGGGTCGACGCTGCTCGTGCACGGCACCGAGGAGCAGAAGCAGCAGTTCCTGCTGCCGACGCTGAAGGGGGAGATGCGCTGGGCGCAGGGCTTCTCCGAACCGGGCGCCGGGTCAGACCTCGGATCACTGCAGTGCCGCGCCGTCCGCGACGGCGACGAGTTCGTGATCAACGGGCAGAAGCTGTGGACCTCGGCGGGGCACAAGTCGAACTGGATCTTCGGCCTGTTTCGCACCGACCCGGACGCGCCGAAGCACCGCGGGATCACGTTCATGATGCTCGACGCGACGAGCCCGGGGGTCAGCGTGCGCCCGATCATCTCGATGGGCTGGGAGCACGCCACCAATGAGACGTTCTACGAGGACGTGCGTGTGCCCGCGAGCCAGGTCGTCGGCGAAGTGAACCGCGGCTGGTACGTCGGCATGACGCTGCTCGACTACGAGCGATCGGGCATCAACCGCGCCGTGGCGCAGCGGAAGATCCTCGACGAGCTTGTGGGCGAGGTGCGCGCGGGCGCGACGCCGAACCGGCGCCCGCTCGTGCGGCATGAGATCGCCGAGCGCTACATCGAGTCGGGCGTGCTCGACAACCTGTGCATGCGCATCGCGTCGATGCACGCGGCCGGGACGATCCCGAACTATGAGGCGTCGATGGGGAAGATGTACGGCAGCGAGCTGGCGCAGCGAAACGCGCGGACGGGGATGAAGGCGTTCGGCCTCTACTCGAACCTATGGTCGCCGAGCGAGCCGCTGGCGCCGCTGCGCGCCCAGAACACGCAGACGTACCTGCACAGCGTCGTGGGCACGATCGCCGGTGGATCCAGCGAGATCCAGCGCAACATCATCGCGACGCGCGGGCTGGGGCTGCCACGCGGCTAGTCCCGCGTCACATCGTCCCTGAAGAAGAAGCGCCCGGGTCGTTCCGGGCGCTTCGTTCGCGGTCGGCCGGCTAGCTGTACTGACCACAGAGGTGTGAGACACGGCTGACGGGTGGGAGACCACCCAGCGAGCCATGGGGTCTGCGCCTGTTGTACCACCGCAGCCAGCCGGAGAGGGCGCGGGTGCGGTGGGCACTGCTTGGGTAGACGTAGCGATAGGCCCACTGCCGCAAGAGCGTCTGGATGAAGCGCTCGGCCTTCCCGTTCGTGCGCGGCGTGTAGGGCCGGGTGCGGAGGTGGCGCAGGCCGAGTGCGGTGCATACCGCGCGCCAGCGGTGGGAGCGGTAGGCGACGCCGTTGTCGGTGAGCACGGCTTCCACGACCACACCCTGTCCCCGGTACCAGGCGACGGCGCGGCACAGGAAGGCGACCGCGTCTTCCTGGCGCTCCGACGGCAGCACCTCGGCGTAGGCGAGGCGGCTGTGGTCGTCGACAGCGACGTGGAGATACTGCCAGCCCGCATGTGGGCTACGCGTCACGCCGTCCTGGCGGATACGTTTGCCCACTTCCCAGAAGCGGCCGAGCTTCTTGATGTCCACGTGCAGCAGCTCGCCCGGGCGCCCGCGCTCGTAGCGGACCACGGGAGGCCGGGGCGCGGAGGGACGCCGGGAGCAGCCGTGCCGCCGGAGCACCTTGCCCACCGTGGAGGCGGGCAAACCGAGCTTCGCACCGAGCACGAGCGGGCCATCGCCGCTGTGGCTGCGGGCGGCAAGGACCGCGGCCTCGACCTCGGGGGGCGTGTGGCGTGGCTGTCGGTGCGGCGTGCAGGGCCGGTCACCGAGGCCCGCCCATCCCGCGGCCCGATAGCGCGACCACCAACGGTAGGCAGAGGCACGGC
>JADLFF010000026.1 GCA_020845735.1 Dehalococcoidia bacterium | reverse complement strand
CCCACGGCCTCGGCGGTGCCCACCGCCACGCCGAGTGCGACCCCCACCCCCGCGGCCTCGGCGACTCCGGCCGCTGCGCCCACGGTTCCGGCGACGCCTACCACCACGCCACCCGCACCCACCGCCTCTCCGGCGGCGGGCTGACCACGCCGATGATTGACACCGTACCGATCGCGACGGAAGATCGCGCCATTCGGAGGTGAAACGCGGCGACGAGCGGCAGCTCGCTCGCCGATATGAGGCATCCTCGGGCACGTGTCCGAAAATGGAGGAACGATGGACTGGAACGACACGCCGGAGCAGGCGGCCTTTCGGAAGGAAGTCCAGGACCTGATCCAGAGCGGGCTCCCGCAGCACTACCGTGAGCACCACGGGGAGTGGGTGCAGGACCGCAAGTCCGACAACCCCGCCCAGCGCCAGGCCGCCCTCGACTGGCAGAACGCGCTGGCCGCGAAAGGCTGGGTCGCCCCGCACTGGCCCAAGGAGTACGGCGGCGCCGGCCTCAGCCCCATGGAGCAGTTCATCTTCAAGCAGGAGATGACCCTCGCGAACGCCCCGTCCGTCGGTGGCCAGGGCGTCAGCCAGCTCGGCCCCACCCTCATCATCCACGGCACTCCCGAGCAGAAGGCCGCCCACCTCCCCAAGATCCTCAGCGGCGAGGTGAACTGGCAGCAGGGCTACTCGGAGCCAGGCTCCGGGTCGGACCTCGCCTCCCTCCAGACCCGCGCCGTGCGCGACGGTGACGAGTACGTCATCAACGGCCAGAAGATCTGGACCTCGGGTGCGCAGTACGCCGACTGGCTGTACGCCCTCGTGCGCACCGACCCCGACGCGCCGAAGCACCGAGGCATCTCCTTCGTGCTCCTCGACCGCCACGCGCCGGGCCTCTCGATTCGCCCGCTGATCGACATGAGTGGTCACCACCACTTCAACGAGACGTTCTTCGAGGACGTCCGGGTCCCCGTCGCGAACCGTGTCGGCGAGGAGAACCGCGGCTGGTACGTCGGGGCAACCCTCCTCGACTTCGAGCGCTCGAACATCACCGGCGCCATCTCGAGCCGCCGCACGATCAAGAAGCTCGTCGACTACATCCACTCGGACGAGGGCAAGCAGCGCTCCCGGGTGACCGACACGCTTCGCCACCAGATCGCGGAGCGCTACGTCGAGAGCGAAGTGCAGTTCCAGTTCAGCTTCCGCATCATCTCGATGCAGAGCGCCGGCCAGGTGCCGAACTACGAGGCATCGACGGCCAAGCTGTTCAACTCCGAGTTGAACCAGAAGCTGGCGCGCACGGGCACCCAGGTCTTCGGCATGTACGCCAACTTCTGGGGCCACGACAACGATGCCCGCAACACATACAAGGACCCCGTGAACCCGTGGGCACCCCTCGAGGGGAGCTTCACGCAGGACTACGTCCGCTCGATCCCCTCGACGATTGCCGCCGGCACGTCCGAGATCCAGCGGAACATCATCGCGACGCGCGGCCTCGGCCTGCCTCGCGGCTAGTCTCACCCTTCGGGGAAGTGCGAACGGGGCACCAGCTGGTGCCCCGTTCTGTTTGTCGTTCGTGCCGTTCGTGCTGTCCGAGTCCCTACGCGCCCGCCTCGACGCCGGATCGGGACCTTCGTCCTCGGTAGTGCCGACCAGCCTCCACCCACGTCGCGTGCGCTCAGGCGCACGATCCGGCCGTCGGCAGGGAACAACTCCCGAGGAGGACCGCGGTGTCGGCACTGGTGCAGTTCATGAACAGTCCCATCGGCCGCCTGGCGCGCGTCGCGCTCGGCGTTGCGATCATCGCCTACGCGCTCACTTCGCTCGCGGCGCCTGCCTCGTACGTCGTGGCTGCCGTGGGCCTGCTGCCGATCGCTCTCGGGGCCTCCGGGCGTTGCCTGGTGGAGTTCGTCGCTCCGCCCTCGACGCGCTAGCCGGAGTCACGAGCCCGGCACGCACCAGTCGAGGCGAGCGCGAGCCAGCCGCCGGGCAGCTCCTTGAGGGGAGTGGCCTGCCTCGACACGGTCATCCCACGAGGAGCGGCGTACCTACGAGGACGCCTTCGCCGGCTCCGGCGGCCGCTGCGGAGCAGGACGCGGGTTCGCCTCGCGCCAGGCGTGGTACACCGAGGGCGGCAGTGTCCCGGCCCTGTGCTTCGCGATGGTGTCGTCCATCACCCGGTCGACCTCGGCCATCAGCTCCTCGACGGTGCCGTCGTTGTGGAAGACATGGTCGGCGCCGGGCGCACGAGTCTGCCACGGGCGCTGGGCGCTCATGCGCTTCTCGGCCTCTTCCTCCGTGAAGTTGTTGCGCGCCATCAGGCGGCGCTTCATCGTCTCGGGCTCCGCGGCCACCAGCCAGGTCGCGTCGCACCAGGCGGCGTAGCCGGCCTCGATGTGGTTCACAGCCTCGAGGATGGCGATGTCATCGGGACCCAGCTCGGCGCGCCAGCGGTCGACGGTGGTGCGGATCTGCGTCTCGATGTTGCCGATCGCCTTCATCCAGCGGCTCATGACCTCGGGGTTGCCGAACGCCATGTCGCCGATCTTCTTGCGGTCGACGTAGCCGTCGGGAAGCAGGACCTCGCGGCCGAACTCCTTGATGACGTCGTAGTAGCCGCGGGTGCCGGGATCGAACATGCGGTGGACCAGCTTGTCGGCGTCGCCGTGGAGCGCGTCGTACTTCTCGACGAGGTGCCAGCAGACACCGCTCTTGCCGGTCGCGATCGCCCCCGTCACCCCGATGATCAACGCCATGCGGCACCCCTCTGTGTGCATCCCGATGCGAGCAGTCGGTTTCGATGCCGCACAGACTAGCTGAGCGCAGGCGCCGTGCAAACGAAGGGCGGGAGGGGAGAAGCGGGGGCCGGAGGCCCTCAGGCGAGCAGCTGCTCGAGGGTGATGTCGGTGGGACGCTTGCCCGCCGGGCGGAACCGCATCTGCTCCCAGCAGCGGATCGCGCACGGCCGGCAGTAGTCGCGGCCGTTGTCGAGGTAGACGAGCTCGACGCCCAGGGTCCGGCAGTTGGCGCACGCCAGGGCCGCCCGTCGTCGCTCGGGAGGAGCGGCGGGCTCCGAGGCCGGAGCCTCGACTGACCTGGAGCGCCCGAACAACTTCATGTGCTCAGTATCCACCTCGTTGATCGTCCCTCGATTCCGCAACCGTAAGAACCGTGGAGGAAGTCTGGCTGAGGCCGCAGCGCACGCCTCGATGCGGCGCTACGCGAGCGCTGCTTCCACGCGATCGACGAACGCGACCAGCCGCGGCACCACCTCATCGAGGTGGGTTGCGGCCTCGAGGTGGTTCGCGTGCGGCACGACAAAGTGGTCTACAGGCCTCGCCGCGCGCTGCTCCGAGGCGAATCGCGTCACCCCTCGATGCGGGCCCGCGTCGCGTTCGCCGGCGAACAGGACGTACGGCAGTGCGGTGGTGCGCAGCGCCTGGATCGCTCCTCCGAAGTGCCACTGCGCAGCAGACAGCGCGCCCCACGCCTCGCGATGCGCGTGGGGCAGCTCACCGACAAAGGGCCACGTCTCGTCCCACGGCCGTTGGGTCATCGAGAAGTCGACCGCGCCGTAGGGGGACGCACCGCCGAGGAAGAGCGAGCGGAAGCGTTGCGGCGCGTAGATCGCGGCGCTCATCCCCACGTGCGCACCCATCGAGTAGCCGGCGAAGTGCGCCGACTGCACGCCGGCGTCACCCATGACCGCGAGGACATCGAGGACCCGCGTGCGGAAGTCGTAGTCCTCGACTTGCGTCGGCTGGTCGCTGAGGCCGTGCCCCCGCGCATCGAGGAGGATCAGGCGGAAGCGCTCGCCCAGCAGCTCGACGTAACTCGGCCGCCCTCGGCGCCGCTGGCGCCAGAACTGGAGGTCCGAGTACACGCCGTGATGCAGCACGAGCGGCGGTCCGCCCTCGAGGCCTGCGACCTCATAGTGGATGCGGACGCCATCTTCCGCCGTCGCGAACGGCACCGGACGCGCCTACTGCTCCGCGAGGAAGAACTCCGAGGCGCACTCGACCACGACCTCGCGGGCGTCCTGGTCCTGGAACGCCTGCCGGTGGTCCTTGTGCGGCAGCGGGAAGAACGAGCCCTCGGCGGCCATCGAGGCGGCGCCCAGCATCGTCGCGAAGTGGGGGTCCTTCTCGCCTGCCCAGAGCAGCAGCGGCAGCTTCGTCGCCTTGAGCGCCTGGCGCGCGCCCCCGAAGCGCGCCGCCTCCGCGAACTGGAGGCGAACCACCTCCTGCTCCTCGTCCGCGAACTTGTGCCAGAGGTCGCCGAAGTGCGCCTCGACGGTGCCGCCCTGGAACGGGTCGGGCGCCGGCCCAAACCCGCCGAGGGCGAGCGAGAGGAAGCGTTGCGGCATGTAGACCGTGATGCCCCAGCCGATCCACGCGCCCGTGCCGTAGCCCATGAAGTGCGCCTTCTCGATGCCCGCGTCACCGAGGACGCTCGCGACATCGACGACGCGCGTGCGCAGCTCGTACGCCTCCTGCGTCCTCGGGTAGTCGCTCTGGCCGCGCCCGCGCGAATCGACGAGCACGAGCTGGAACTCGTCCTTGAGGGCATCGACGTAACCCGCCTGCTTCCACGACTCGAGGCTGCCGCCCAGGCCGTGCATCAGGACCAGCGGCGTGCCAGCGCCTTCGAGTTCGTAGTGGATCTTGACCCCGCCCTCGGACGTGGCGAATGGCATCGCAGGCTCCTCTCGGCCTTGTGTCGGCCCCCGACCCGGTTCGGACCCGGCCCGGACCGACGCGCATGATAGCCCCTCGGCGGACTGGGAATAACGCTCGCGCGGCAACGTCCGCCGTCAGGGTTTCCCCGGCATTGATGACGTACGCCTCGAGGCTCCTCGTGGCACTTCCGTGTGGGAGGCGCGAGGCGCGCTGCCTATACTTGGGGCCATTCCCTGGGCTGCCGGCGGCCCGCGCCCGCCTGCCCCTCGAGGCCCGACCATCCTCCAGGGGTTGCCCGCACGGTACGGAAAGGGGTCTGCCGATGCCCCGCTCGATCTGGAAGGGCGCCATCAGCTTTGGCCTCGTGAGCATCCCGGTGAAGCTGTATACGGCGACGGACTCGAAGGACATCGCCTTCCGGCAGATCCACGATGACGAGTGCCAGGCCCGCATCCGCCAGCTCCGCTGGTGCCCCGTGCACGATCGCGAAGTCCCGTACAACGAGATCGTGCGGGGGTACGAGTACACGAAGGACCGCTACGTGCTCCTCGAGGAGGAGGACTTCGACGCGCTCCCGCTCCCGAGCAAGCACACGATCAACCTCGATGCGTTCGTGGACGGCGGGGAGATCGACCCGATCTACTACGAGCGGTCGTACTACCTCGAGCCGGACGAGGCGGGCGCGAAGCCGTTTGCCCTCCTGATGCGCGCGCTGCAGGAGAAGGGCCTCGTCGCGATCGCGAAGATCGCGATTCGCAACAAGGAGCAGCTCTGCGCGCTGCGCCCGCAGGACGGCGCGCTCACCCTCGAGACCATGTACCTCGCCGATGAGATTCGCGAGGCGCCCGGCGAGGTCGAGTGGCAGGATGTGGCCGTCTCCGCGCCCGAGCTGGCCATGGCGCAGACGCTCATCGAGATGCTGCACAAGCCCTTCGCGCCCGAGGGCTACCACGATGACTACCGCGAGGCGCTCCAGCAGGTGATCAACGCCAAGCTCGAGGGCATCGCCGTTGAGGAGGCCGCGCCGGCCGAGACGCCGAAGGTGATCGACCTGATGGCCGCGCTGCGCGCCAGCATCGAGGCCGCACAGGGCACCTCGGCAACCGCGCCTGCGGCAGAGGCGGAGGAACCCGAGGCGGAGCGCAAGCCCTCGAGGCGGCGCGCGAAGGCCAGCTAGGCCGCGCTCGCACGAGGAAGCAAGCGGATGCCTCGCAAGCGCACCACCTCGGTCTCCGCCGAGCCGACAACCGACGCCGCGCCACCCTCGACGCCCGCGCCGGACGCCCTCGAGGCACTCGCGCGCTACGAGGCGATGCGGGACTTCGGCAAGACGCCGGAGCCTGCGCCCGTCCAGACGGACGGCCTCGAGGGGCAGCTCACCTTCGTCGTGCAGAAGCATCGCGCGACGCGCATGCACTACGACGTGCGCCTCGAGTTTGGCGGCACCATGAAGTCGTGGCCGATCCCGCGAGGCCCCTCGATCGACCCCTCGGAGAAGCGCCTGGCGGTGATGACCGAGGACCACCCGCTCGACTACGCGTGGTTCGAGGGCATCATCCCCAGGGGGCAGTACGGCGCCGGCGAGGTCATCGTCTGGGACAACGGCACGTACTCGCCTGACGAGGGCGGCCACCTCTCGTTCCACGACCGCGCCGAGGCCGAGCGCCGCATGTTCGAGGGGCTGGCCGCGGGCAAGATCTCGGTCACCTTCCGAGGACGGAAGCTCAAGGGCTCGTGGACGCTGATCAAGACCGCGCAGGACCCGAAGTCGTGGCTGGCGATCAAGCACCGCGACGACTACGCCGACCCCACGCACGACCTCATCGCCGAGCACCGCTCGGTGATCTGCGGGCTGAGCATCGAGGACCTGCAGGCGGGCCACCTCCCGGACCGCAGCACCCCTCGCGCGCCGCTCCGGCCGCACGAGCTGACCGGAGCGCGTGCCGCCTCGTTGCCGCGCGCCTTCGAGCCGATGCAGGCCGCGAACTCGGAAGGGCCGTTCTCGCATCCGGACTGGATCTTCGAGCCCAAGCTCGATGGCATCCGCGCCGTCGTCACGATCGACCGCTCCGAGGAGCCGCCGCGCGTCTCGATGCGCTCGCGGCGCGGCAACGAGATCGCGCACCAGTACCCCGCGCTCGCGGCCGCCCTCGCGAGGCAGCCCGTCGCGAACGCGGTTTTCGATGGCGAGATCGTGGCGTTCGACCAGAACGGCCGCCCGTCCTTCGAGGCGCTGCAGCAGCGCATGGGGCTGACCGACCCCACCCAGGTCCGCGAGGCGGACGCGAACAACCCGGTGGTGTTCTACGCGTTCGACCTGCCGCACCTCGATGGGTACGACCTCACAAGGGCTCCGACGTGGATGCGCAAGGAGCTGCTCGCGCGCGTCCTGCTCACCTCGGCGCGCGTGCAGTACCTCGACCATTTCGAGCGCGACGGTGAGTCCGCCTACCGAGGCGCGGAGGCGCTGGGCCTCGAGGGGGTGGTGGCCAAGAAGCGTGACACCGCCTACGAGCCGGGACGGCGCTCGCGGAGCTGGCTCAAGGTGAAGATTCGCCCCACCGAGGACTTCGTCGTTGGTGGGTACACCGCCGGCAACGGCGGCCGTGGCGGCTCGTTCGGTGCGCTGGTCGTCGGGCAGTACGACGAGGAGGGGCGGCTCATCCCGGCAGGACGCGTCGGGAGCGGCTTCAACGAGCGCACGCTGGCCGACCTCCTTGCACAACTCAAACCGCTCGAGCGCGCCTCGATGCCCTTCGCCGAGGAACCGTCCTCGAAGTCCCCGTACGCGAGGAACGGCGACGCGCCGGTCACCTGGGTCGAGCCGGAGCTCGTTGTCGAGGTCGAGTACGCGGAGTGGACCGCGGACGGCAACCTCCGAGCGCCCGTGTTCAAGCGCCTCCGTCCGGACCGCCGCGCCGCCGACATCACCCGGGCGCAGTCCGAGACCGTCACGGTCCCCTCGAGGCCGGTCGCCGTGGCCTCGAGCGCCGCGCCCGCCGCGAGACCGGAGCCTGCGCCCCAGCCCTCCGACGCCGGCCTGGCCGCCTCAGTGGCATCGGTGCTCGAGCAGCTCGACAACTCGCAGCAGCGCCTCACCCTCGAGGTCGATGGCTACGAGATCCCCGTGACCAACCTCGACAAGGTGATGTGGCCGGCCGTCGAGGCGGGACGGGACGGACGCGTGAGCGCGCAGCGGGCGCTGACCAAGCGCGACCTGCTGGTATACCTCGCGAGGACGGCGCACCTCCTGCTGCCGCACCTGCGCGACCGTCCGTTGACCCTCACGCGGTTCCCCAACGGCCTCGAGGGCGGCTCGTTCTACCAGAAGCACTACGAGCAGGCGCCCCCGTTCGTCCACGAGTTCCTCGTGTGGGCCGACAAGCGCGACCAGGACTTCATCGTCTGCAACAACCTCGCGACGCTGCTCTGGACGGGGCAGATCGCGAACCTCGCGCTGCACACCAGCCTCGCGAGGATCAACCCGGCGCCCGATGCCCTCGACCGGCCCGCCTTCTTCTCCGGCTCGCGCGAGACCGTCGAGGCGTCCGTGCTCAACTACCCCGACTTCGTGCTGTTCGACCTCGACCCCTACATCTACGCAGGCCACGAGGCTGAAGGCGCGGAGCCCGAGCTGAACCGCACCGCCTACCAGCGCACCTGCGAGGTAGCGCTGTGGCTCAAGGAGATGCTCGACGGGGCCTCGCTGTCGTCGTTCGTGAAGACCTCGGGAGCCACGGGGCTGCACGTGTACGTGCCGATCGTGCGCAACCTCGACTACGGCGCCGTCCGAGGCATCGCCGAGACGCTCGGTGGCTTCCTCGTGAAGGCCCATCCGCAGCAGGTCACGATGGAGTGGCAGACGAAGAACCGCGCGGGCAAGGTCTTCTTCGATGCGAACCAGAACGCGCGGATCAAGAACATGGCTGCGGCCTACTCGCCGAGGGCGAAGCCGGGCGCGCCGGTCTCGGTGCCCGTCCGCTGGAACGAGCTCTTCGAGGTCTACCCGACCGAGCTGACCATCCTCACCGCGCCCGCACGCTTCGAGGAGCGCGGCGACCTCTGGGCGCCCATCCTCGAGTCGAAGCACGACCTCCGAGCCGCGCTCGGCCTGCCGTCATAGCGCGCGGTGGGCGGCGGGCGGAACGCCTCAGGCCGCCGCGAGGTCGTGGAGGATGTCCGTGGCGTACCAGTCGTCGCGCTGGGACCAGAGGAGCAGGCACACGACGCAGAACGCCTGGCGCCCTCCCGAGGCGATGCGAATCGGATGCCCGAGCTCGCGGTGGACGCGCGTCACCGGCTCGTAGGGGGGCTCGGTCGTGGCGTAAGGCATGCCTCTATTGAGGCGCATCCGCTGGCGAGGGCGTATCGGGAGATGCCCTCGCAGGCCCCGCCGTCAGCCCTCAGCGGGCCCGAGCTTCTCCTCGACGGAGCGCACCTTCGAGTCCAGCGCGCCCTGTACCCCCGGCCGGTAGTCGGCCTTGACCACGACGCTGACGCGCTCGGAGTGCGCGGCGACCGCCATCGTGGCTGCCTTGAGCACGGCGAAGACCTGGTCCCAGTCGCCCTCGATGGTGGTGAACATCGCGTCGGTGCGGTTCGGCAGCCCCGAGTCGCGCACCACCCGCACGGCCTCCGCGACCTCGGCGCTGACCGAGGTGGAGCCCGTCCCGATCGGCGTGATGGAGAACGCGAGCAGCATCGTTACCCCCTCGCCGCGCGGGCGGCTGCTCGGAACGCACGCTCGATCGAGCCCGCCGTGTCGTCGGGATCGAGCACGGGGTGGGCCAGCACCTCGCCTAGTCCGGCGTCGAGGTAGCCGCGCAGCCCCTCGGCCACCTCGTCCTCCGTGCCGGAGACCACCAGGTCGTCGAGCAACGCGTCGCTGTAGCCCTCGGCGGCGTCGCCGAAGCCGGCCTGCGTGAACATCGCGAGGTAGAACGGCGTCCTCGAGTAGTTGCCGAGCCGCTCCCGCGCGAGCGTCCGGGCGCGCGCACGGTCGGTCGTCACGGCGACCGGCACGTGCGCCACGAGGGGAGGCGCCGCGCGGCCGGCGGCGCGTGCGCCCTCGGCGAGGGCGGGCAGCGCCTGTTCGAGGAGGTACGAGCGCGGGCACATCCACGAGATGGCCCCATCGGCGAGCTCGCCGCAGAGCGCAAACGAGGCGGGGCGCAGCGCCGAGGCCATCAGCGGCGTGCGAGGCGGCTCGCGGAGCTCCATTCGCGCCGTGACGTGCTCGCCCTCGAAGTCCACGCGGCCCTCGTGGAGCAGCGCGCGCAGCACCGTCAGGTACTCGCGCAGCTGCGTGAGGGGCCGGCGCCAGCGCACGCCGTACGTGCGGACCATCGCGGGCTCGTGCGCCGGACCAACACCGAGGATGAGGCGACCCGGCGAGAGCTGTTCGAGGGCCAGCGCCTGTTGCGCGATCGCGATCGGGTGCTTTGGCCAGGTCTGCACGATCGCCGTCCCGACCCTGATCCGCTCGGTACGCTCGAGGGCGACGGCGTACGTCGTGAGGGGGTCCGCGCCGCCTGCCCCGCCGATCGTGCTCCACGCCGTCGGCACGCCGAGGCGCTCGGCGAGCGCCACCTGCTCGACGAACGCGCGCGCGTCCGGTGCCTGGATCGCCACGCCCACGGACATCGTCGCCTCCTCGCCACCCGTCGATGTGCGTGACGCTAGGCGGCGGCGATTCGCCTCGTCAACGTGGTGCGGGCGTCCCGGCAGGGGGCGACACGAAGAACCCACCGAGGATGGTCGGTGTCGGCGAGGACAACGGCCGTGCGGTGGGCGTCGGGAGGGGCGGCAACGACGACCCGCTGGTGCCCCTCGACGGGACGATGTGGCAGAGGTGCTGCTGCTCGGGCGGCAGCTCGAGGCAGGGGTTGGGCGCCGGCGTCGCACTCGGAGTTGGCGTGGGTGGCACGGGCGTGGGCGTCGAGGTCGGCGTGGGCACGGCCCACGACCCCGCGCGCACGATGCCGCTGGCGGCGTCCGAGACGGTGAACGCGGCGAACGTGCCCGCCTCGGGCATGCCGTGCACGAGGAGCGCGAGGGCGGCCGCGGCCACCATCGAGACCGGCGCGCGCCAGCTCACTCAGGCAGCCCTCGACAGGTCGCGCGCGCGGGACGCCGAGGCGACACGTGCCGCCCTCGTCCGGCGCGCGTCACGGATGATCCTCGTGGACTCCGTCAGTACCACGAGCAGTGTGGGCGCACCCACGAGGACCACGTACGACTCGGTGTGGCGCAGCCGGTCCGCGACGTAACCCAGGTGCGGCATCGAGAAGATCACCGTGCCGACCACGCTCTCCGCGGGCACCGGCTGCGCGTCCGGTCGAGGGCTGGCGTCGCCCTGCGTCTCGAATCGGCGGCCGCGCTCGTCCTCGATGACCGCCACCACTCGATGCGAGATCGTCTGGCGCGGGTCGCGCGCCATGCGGAAGGTGATGATGTCGCCCGCACGGATCGCCGAGGTCGGCTGCCAGTCGGGGTCGACGTGGGGCGTGG
>JADLFF010000025.1 GCA_020845735.1 Dehalococcoidia bacterium | reverse complement strand
GTGTGCTGCTCGATGCCGCGCTGCGCTGCCTGGCCCTGCTCGGCTGGGAGTCGAGCGGCGATGGGCGCGTCCATGCTCCCGAGGGCGAGCTGCTCGTCGAGGTGGCGGGGAGCGACACGACGGTGGGCATGGGACCGCACTACGCCATCCGCGCGCGGCTCGAGGAGGTGATCGCCTCGGAGCAGCGCGCGCCGCGCGGGCTGGTGATCGCCAACGGGCACCGGATGCAGCCGCCCGAGGAGCGCGACGACGTGTTCGACGAGTCGCTGCGCATCGGTGCGGAGGCGATGCGCTACGCCCTGATCACAGCGCCCGAGCTGTTCTACGCGGCCAGCGCCGCCCTCGAGGGGTTGTCCGAGCAGCAGCTGGCGAACATTCGCCTGCGGATGCTGACGACCGACGGCCTCGTGCTCCTCGACGACCTCGTGCTGGGCACGCCGCCCGGTCCCTCGATCTCCGCGTGACGCAGGACGACGCCGCGCCATACCTCGAGGCGAATCGCGCGTGGTGGGACCACGTCGTGCCCATCCACGAGGCGTCACGGGGCTACGACCGCGAGGGCTTCCTCCGCGGCGAGAAGCCCCTCTGCCCGGTCGAGCTCGAGGAGCTGGGCCCGCACGTCGAGGGGCGGTCGCTGCTGCACCTCCAGTGCCACTTCGGGATGGACACGCTGAACTGGGCCCGCCTCGGAGCGCGCGTGACCGGCCTCGATTTTGCGCCGCAGGCCATCGAGGCCGCGCGGCGGCTGTCCGAGGACAGCGGCGTGCCCGGGCGCTTCGTCGAGGCGAACGTCTACGACGCCCCGACCGCCCTCGAGGGGGAGCGCTTCGACCTCGTGTACACAGGGATCGGCGCGCTGAACTGGCTGCCCGACATCCGCGCGTGGGCCCAGGTGGTTACGGCCTGCCTCCGGGACGGCGGACGCCTCTACCTGTACGAGGCTCACCCTGCGCTCTACACCCTCGACGAGGAACAGCCAGAGACGCGACTGGTGGTTCGGTACCCGTACTTCCCCCAGCCGGAGCCGCTGACCACGGTCTCGACCGCCACGTACGTCGATGGCCCCGCGCTGCCGCCCATGCCAACACACGACTGGATTCGCGGGCTCGGCGAGATCGTGACGGCGCTCATCGAAGCCGGGCTCGTCATCGAGTTCCTCCACGAGCACCGCGAGATGCCGTGGCAGGCGCTGCCGTGGATGGAGTTCGTGGGCGATGGCCCTCGAGGGGCGGACGGCCGCTACCAGTCCGGCCGAATGTGGCGCCTGCCCGCCGCGCAGCGCGAGCTCGTGCCGCTGATGTACTCGCTCATGGCCCGCAGACCTGCCTCGGACTGAGGAGCGCGAGCAGCCAGCCCGAGGGCTAGTCGGGAGCCTCCGGCGACGTGTCGCGCTTGCGGCTGATCGCGCCGCCGAACGAGCGCAGCCTGCGGAGTCGGGCGACGGCGCCTCGAGGGGACCACGGGTTCCGCCTCGGCAGGCGGGAGAGCCCGAGGAGCTGGGCGCGGAACCCCGAGGTAACCGGCGGCCCGTGGCCGGCGCAGCCCGCCTCGGGAGCGCGCGCGGCGAAGGTGGCCAGCGTCTCGAGGTAGCGCGCGTCGTCGTCGTTCGCCCACTTGAGGGGCCGCGCCAGCCCGTCGCGATGGCTGATCACAAGGTCGCCGACGAAGGCCAGGCCGGCATGCTCGAGGACGTAGCAGTACGAGCCGGGCGTGTGCCCGGGCGTCGGCACCGCGAGCAGCCCGGCCACCCGGCGTTCGCCCTCGAGCGGCTCCTCGATCACCACGTGCGCGCGAGGCGTCCCGCGCCACCACTCGAGGAGGCGGCGCATCCGATGGGAGCGGCCCACTGCCTCGCGGAGCACGGCGCGACCACTGACCACCTCGCAGTCACCGGCGCCAGCGACCAGGCGCGCGCCGTAATGCTGCCGCAGCGCCTCGGCGGCGCCGGCGTGATCCGGGTGGGCGTGGGTCAGGAGGACATGCGTGACCGCTTCGCCGGGAGCGACCGTGGCGACGTCGCGCACGATGCCCTCGAGACTCGAGGCGAAGCCGGTATCGATGAGGACGAGCGCATCGCCGGTGCGGACGAGGAAGACGTTGCAGCCTCGAGTGCCATGCAGCCACCAGGCGCCCTCGGCGACCGCTTCCGCCATCGATGTGTCTCCTCGCGTGGGTGTGATCTCAGTCTCGCACAGCACCCGCTCACGGCGGCCTGCTAGGCTCGCGCAATGGCGAAGGCCTACCGCGTCAGCACCGGGATCCGCGTCTGGAACGCCCTCGCGAGGGTGGGCATCAGCGCGGGATTCGGCGCGCGGCGCTGGCGCATCCTCACCGTCCGAGGTCGCAAGACCGGCCGTGCCTACTCGACGCCCGTGTCCCTCGTGACCGTCGAGGGGCGCGCGTGGCTGGTGTCGCCGTACGGACGTCGCGGCTGGGCGGCCAACGCGCTTGCCCTCGGCGAGGTGGAGCTGCGTCGGGGGCGCGACGCGCGCACCTTCCGCGTCCGTGAAGTGCCCCCCGAGCAGGCCGCGCCGGTGCTCCGCGCGTACTACGCGCAGGAGCCGATCACACGACCCTACTTCGACGTGACGCTCGAGTCATCCGACGCGGACTTCGCCCTCGAGGCACCGCGCCACCCCGTGTTCTCGCTCGAGGAGATCCAGAGGGTCGCGAAGCGCTGACCTCGGGGGCCGTACCCGGTCGTGTGCTACTCGAGGGGGCGGTCGGTCTCGGTGGGTGCGTCGTAGTCGACGCCGTCGATGCCGAAGCCGAAGAGCGCGGCGAAGGTGCGCTGGTACCCCTCGATGTCCGCGTGCTGCTGCAGGTTCCCGGTCGTGAGGATGTCCCAGAGCGCGTTGACCTCGGCCTGGACGGCGGGGTCCAGCTCGCGGTCGTCGAGGCGGATGTGGCCGCCCTCGTCGAGGCGGGGCGCGGCGCCGGGACCGATGTGGTCTCGGAAGAGACGCACGATCTGCTCGATCACGCTCTCGTCGGTGCCTCGGGCCTTCATCACGCGAGTCAGCAGGCTGATGTAGAGGCTCACGCCGGGAATCGCTGCCGAGGCCTGCGTGACGACGCCCTTGTTCACGCTGATCACCGCCTCGCCCTCGAGGGGTGCGAGCTGCCTCGTGATCTGCGCCGCGGTGGCCTCGAGGTGTGCTTTTGCCCGCCCGATGGTGCCCGTGCGGTAGATGTCGTGCGTGACCTGAGGCCCCACGTAGGAGTAGGCGACGGTCCGGAAGCCGGGCGCGAGCAGGTCGGCCTCCTGGAGGCGTTCCACCCAGCGGGCCCAGTCCTCGCCGCCCATCACCTTGATCGTGGCCGCGATCTCCTCGTCGGTGGCGGCCTCGAGGGAGGCCTCGGTGACCGTGACGTTGCGGAGGTCGATGGTCTTGCCGGTGAAGCGCCTGCCGATGGGCTTGAGGACGCTCTCCCACCTCGTGCCGTCCGGCGCGAACCGTCGCGGCGCCGCGAGCGAGTAGATGAGCAGATCGACCTTGCCGTCGGCGGGGATGCCCGCGGCGCCGCTCGCGTCGAGGTAGCGGTCGCGCAACGCCTCGATCACCGCGTCCTTGGTCGCCTCCTGGTAGGCGTCGGCGTTGATCGTCTCGAGGTGGCGGCCCTCGGACCTCGCGAGGCGGTGCGCCTCGGCGAGGTTGTACCAGCCGGCGGTGGCGGTGCGGTCGCCCTCGGCGGGCCGCTCGAAGCAGACACCGAGGACGGGCGCGTCGAGGCCGAAGCAGGCGCTGAGGGTGCTCGCGAGGCCGTAGCCGGCGCTCGACCCGATCACGACGGTGGTACCGAGGCGTCCCGCCGCGCGTGTCGCCTCGAGGCCGGCGCGCGCCGTCGCGACCTGCAGGCGGACGTTGGCGGCGCAGCCCTCGGGGTGCGCGCTGACCGAGACGAAGCCACGGATGCGCGGCTGCACGACCTGGAGCGCCACCCCTCGAGTCCCTTCGTGTGCACATCGCACGGTTGCCCGATGGTAGCGGAGGGGCGGGTCAGGGGCTGAGGGGT
The DNA here is from genome assembly GCA_020845735.1 of Dehalococcoidia bacterium. Lineage (GTDB taxonomy): Bacteria > Chloroflexota > Dehalococcoidia > UBA2979 > UBA2979 > RBC038. Next base: position 3,379 of record JADLFF010000025.1, on the reverse strand, counting down.
GTGGTCCGGCGCGGAAGTCACGCGCCTCTCGACTCCTGAGGATGGTGTCCCGACAATGATTGTGCTGGACAGGCAGAGCGTGTTCCTCGGAAGCCGCGGCGAGGCCCCGCATTGCAGCGGGGCCTCGGTCATTCCGTCAGTGTTCGCAGCGCCTGACGAGGACCTCCGCCTGCCCGACTCGATTCCTGTTCAGGGTCAGGTGATGCGCGGCTCCTTCTCGGGCTTCACGAACTTGATGCAATCACGGGCCGTGTAGTCGTGGACGTGCTGAGCGCGCAGCGTCCCATCTGGATTCACGATGTCGTGAACAGTGCCGACGTGCTGTCCGCGGGGAGTCATGAGCTTGTAGATGCGGGATTGGACGCCGATTAATCGGGGATCCCGAGCGCCGCTTTCGTACACGAGCTCCGCGTGTAAGGCTCCATTTCGGCGCTTCGTTGGCATATCGTTATTCAGCCACATCTGTTCGACAGCAGCCAGGGGCACATCGATGAACACCATCCCCCTGTCAACGCTCACAGTCAGCGACCTCCATGCCGCGATCAAGGACGTAGTGCGCGCAAAAGGCGAGAGCCGCTCGCTCAGTGACCTCCTCGCGCGCGTCGACTGGTCGGACAGCGCGGGCTCACCCCTCCGTGAGCTTGTCGGCGCACTCGAAGGCTGGTCGGCCGATTACGCGGAGGGCATCATGCCACGGGCTGACTACCTCGCGCGGCTGACCGAAGTCCTGCCCCTTCAGGAGCGCGCCGCGTCCTGAAGTAGCCGCTCAGTCCCGCAGCTTGAGGACGGCCATGAAGGCCTCTTGAGGTACCTCGACGCTGCCGAGCATCTTCATCCGCTTCTTGCCGGCCTTCTGCGCCTCGAGGAGCTTGCGCTTGCGGCTCACGTCGCCGCCGTAGCACTTGGCGAGGACGTTCTTGCGCATCGCGCGCACGGTCTCCCTCGCGAGGATGCGTCCGCCGATGGCGGCCTGGATGGGCACGTCGAAGAGCTGGCGCGGGATCAGCTCGCGGAGAGCGCTCACGAGCTTGCGGCCGCGCTCCGTGGCCTGCTCGGTGGGGACGATCGCGGAAAGGGCGTCGACCGGGTCGCCGTTCACGAGGATGTCGAGCCGCGAGACCTTCGCGGGGCGGTAGCCCTCGATGTGGTAGTCGAGCGAGGCGTAGCCCGACGTGCGTGACTTCAGCTGGTCGTAGAAGTCGACCAGGATCTCGGAGAGCGGCACGAGGTACTCGGCGAGGACGCGCGACTCGCCCTCGACGGCCGCGTGGTCGAGGTACTCGAGCTTCACGTACTCGCCGCGGCGCTCGTCGATGAGCCCCATGATCGCGCCCACGAACCTCGAGGGGAGCGTGATGTTGACGCGCACCCAGGGCTCGCGCACCTCTCGGATCTTGTCCGGCTCCGGGAGGGCCGCCGGGCTGTCGACCACCATCTCGGAGCCGTCCGACCTCGTCACCTCGTACTCGACGGAGGGCGCCGTCGCCACGAGGTCGAGGCCGAACTCACGCTCGAGGCGCTCCTGCACGATCTCCATGTGCAGCAGGCCGAGGAAGCCGCAGCGGAAGCCGAACCCGAGGGCCGCCGACGACTCGGGCTGCCAGTGCAGCGAGGCGTCGTTGAGCTTCAGCCGCTCGAGGGCGTCACGCAGCTCGGGGTACTGGTCCGGGTTCGAGGGATAGAGCCCCGCGTAGACCATCGACTTCGCCTCGCGGTACCCCGAGAGCGGCTCGGTGGCCGCGTTGCGATCGGTGGTGACCGTGTCGCCGACGCGCGCCTCGTTCACCCCCTTGAGGCCGGTCGCGACGTAGCCCACCTCGCCCGCCTCGAGGCGCGGCACGACCGTGAAGCCGGGGCGGAACACGCCCACCTCGACGGGGTCGAAGCGCGTGCGCTCCTGGAGCAGGCGCAGCGGCTCGCGGCCATCGATGTGGCCATCGACGACGCGGACGTAGACGAGCACGCCCTTGTAGGCGTCGTACTTGGCATCGAAGACCAGCGCGCGCAGCGGTGCGTTCGCCTCACCCCTCGGATGCGGCACGCGCGCAACGATGGCCTCGAGGATCTCCTCGATGCCCGCGCCGCTCTTGGCGGAGGCGAAGATGATCTCGTTCGGGTCGAACCCGATGACATCGACGAGCTCCTGCGCGACGCGCTCGGGCTCCGCCGAGGGCAGGTCGATCTTGTTCACCACCGGGATCAGCGTGAGGTCGAGCTCCATCGCCATGTAGACGTTGGCGAGCGTCTGCGCCTGGATCCCCTGCGCGGCATCGACGACGAGGATGGCGCCCTCGCAGGCCGCGAGCGCCCGCGAGACCTCGTACGAGAAGTCGACGTGGCCCGGGGTGTCGATGAGGTTGAGCTGGTACTCGAGGCCGTCCGCTGCTCGATGGAGCATGCGCACCGCCTGCGCCTTGATCGTGATCCCCTTCTCGCGCTCCAGGTCCATCGAGTCGAGCACCTGGTCCTGGCGCTGGCGCGCCTGGATCGTGCCCGTGACATCGAGCATGCGGTCGGCCAGCGTCGACTTGCCGTGGTCGATGTGCGCGATGATCGAGAAGTTGCGAATCCGGGCGGGGTCCATCGACTCATCGTACGTGCTGACCTCGCGCCGCGCGATGGAGCAGCCCGGTGCGGGCACGCGTCGAGGCGGGACGTGGGGCCCGGCGCACGGGGACCTCGAGGTCGCGACAGCCCTCGAGGCGGGACGCCAGAATGGCAGGCGTGATGGGAGGACCCCGATGACCGTGCTCGTCGCGTTCGCGAGCGCTCACGGCTCCACGCTCGGCATCGCCGCGCGGATCGCCGACCGGCTCTCACACCTCGGCGTGCCCGCCGAGGCGCACGAGGTCCGCGAACCCCTCGACCTGTCGCGCTTCGAGGCGGTCGTCCTCGGGAGTGCCGTGCACACGCGGCAGTGGCTACCCGAGGCGGCCGCGTTCGTGCGCCGGCACCGCGCCGAGCTGGCCTCGAGGCCGCTGTGGCTGTTCAGCGTCAGCTCGATCGGCGACCAGGAGAGCTTCTTCGAGAATCGCCTCGGGCGCTGGATGTCGCGCCACCACCCGGACTCCGCCGAGGTGCAGCGCTACCGCACCGCCCTCCGCGCGAGGGGACATCGGAACTTCGCCGGCGCCGTGGAGCCCGGCCACTGGGGCATTCTCGGCGCCGCGTTCCTGCTCGGGCTGGGCGGACACCACGGGGACCATCGGAACTGGCCCGCCATCGATGCGTGGGCCGAGGCGATCGCGCGCGAGGTGCGCCGCGTGTAGGCCTCGGGGGGTGACTACGCGCCTCGGTCGGGGGCGATCAGGGCGAGGCGCGGGAAGTACGTGCGATAGCGCGCGGGATCCCTCGTGAGCAGCGCATAGCCCGCGACGGC
>JADLFF010000024.1 GCA_020845735.1 Dehalococcoidia bacterium | reverse complement strand
GGAGCGAGGTTGACCGTGATGCGGCGGAGGGGGAAGTCGAACCCCGAGTTGCGGATGGCGGCCCGGACGCGCTCGCGCGCCTCCTGCACCGCGGTATCGGGCAACCCGACGATGTTGAACGCCGGCAACCCACTCCCGATGTCGACCTCGACGTCGACGGGGATCCCCTCGATGCCGAGGAGCGCGCCACTGCGGGTGCGCGCGGGGTTCACGACCGTGGCGTCCATGCCATGCGTGGAGGATGCACCTCGGGAGCGGTGGGCACAACGAGCGGGTGGCCCGGGCGCCACGTCGAGGGGTGTCGGATGGATGACAGGTTCGCAGGGCTCGCTCGGCCTCGTTCGGGCCGGACCACAGATGCAATCACCGCTTCGCGAGATGCGCGATCCCGTGACCCGTCGTCTGGTCAAGGTCAACAGAAAGGCAATTGTGAGTAAGCCCACCAGCGGTCAACCGCCACAACAGAATACCGGGCTAACCTCCCGGAGACACGAACGACGTGCGCAGCACCACGTCGACGCAAACCTGGGGGAATGATGACCGTGGCTCACGAGCATTACCGGGCAGTCGACGGGGTCGTCGCCCGGGCCGTCGGGGATGAGATGGTGCTGCTGGACCTGCGCTCGGGCGTGTACTACTCGCTCAACGCAGTGGGCGCGATGGTCTGGCAGGGCATCGACCGAAACGCCTCTCTCGAGCAGATCGTGACGGAAACCGTCGCGGAGTTCGAGGTCGATGCGGGGACTGCTCGGGAGGACGTGGTGAGCTTCCTCCGGGGTGCAGTTGAGGCCGGATTGATCGCGGAGGCCTGATGTTCCGTAAGGCGGACGCTTTCTGGGTGACGCTCCGCGCGCTCGTGCTGGTGGCGCGGACGACCGTGCTCTTCCGAGGTGGCGGAAACCCCGCTGTGACTGCGGCCACGCGCCGCGGCCTCGAGGTGACGCCGTCCACCCGTGCGGAGCTGAACGCAAGCGGCGTCGACCCGTGGCTCCTTGTCCGGGCGGTCCAGCGGGCGCGGCGCTTCTGGCCGCTGCCCGTGCTCTGCCTCCAGACAGCGCTCGTCTTCCAGGCACTCCTCGAGGCGCACGGCCTGCGAGGACGGCTGCGGGTGGGCGTGCGGAAGTCCGAAGAGGCCGCCGTCGAGGCCCACGCGTGGGTCGAACTCGCTGACATCGTGCTCGACCCGGACCGCCTCGAGCAGGGCTTCCTGCCCATCGACGCGCAGCCATCACGTGAGCGTGCGCTGTGAGCGGCGTCCTCGCGCTCGTATCCCTCGATGGACGGCCCGTGCCGCGCGAGCTCGCGCAGGCCCAGATCGACGCCATCCGCCATCGAGGCGCCGGCGAGCCGACCCTCTGGCTCGGCGAGGGGGTCGCCCTCGGCCAGGCGTTCCGCCCGACCACACCCGAGGCCGAGCGCGAGATCCTGCCGCTCGTCGATCCAACCGGCCGCTACCACCTCGTGTGGGACGGCCGCATCGACAACCGCGAGGAGCTGGCGCGCGCCTTCGGCTGGAAGGGTGAGCGCGCCCGCGAGGCCACCGATGCCGACCACGTCCTCGAGGCGTACATGCGCTGGGGCGACGCCTGCGTCACGCGGCTCCTCGGTGACTGGGCGATCGTGATCTGGGACGCCACCGCTCGACGGCTGTTCGCGGCGAAGGACCCGATGGGGTTCCGCACGCTGTTCTACGCGGAGCACGACGGCCTGTTTGCCATCGGCTCCGAGCCGTTGCAGGTGCTGCAGCCCTCGTGGCTCCCGCCGCAGCCGGACTACGACTATGCGCTCCGGCTCATCGGTGACGCGGTCTTCGTGCCGTCGTCGACCCCGTACCAGCACCTCCGCGAACTGCGGGGAGGCGAGAACTGCTTCGTTGCGGACGGAGATGTGCGGACCACTCGATTCTGGTCCGCGCCCCGCGTTTCCGACACCGGCTGCAGCACTCCAGCGGACTACGTCGAGGCGTTCATCGCCGCGTTCGACCTGGCCGTGCGCGCACGCGTGCGTTCGCGGGGTCCAGTCGGGGTCTTCTTCAGTGGTGGCCTGGATTCCTCGTACCTGCTCGCACGCGCCTCAGAATTCGCTCCTGTCACGGCCGTGAGCACCTACGCCGAGGACACGCGGTGGGACGAGCGTGACTACCAGCGCATCGTCGTAGAGCACCTCGGCGTGCCGTACGAGTCGATCGGCGTGAAGGAGTGCTGGGCGCTTAGCAGCAGCCACCTCCGGGACGAGCACTTCGACGGTCCGCAGATCCCACCGCAGGCTCCGATGCAGCTCGCCCAGGCGAAGTTCGCCGCCTCGCTTGGCATGCGAACCATGCTCACCGGGGACGGCGGCGACGAGTGGCTGCAGGGCAACGGGAGCGCCGTCGCCGACGCCCTTGTCGATCATCGGCTCCGGGAGACGTGGCGCCTCGCGGGGCTCCAGGGACGCCGCCACCGCGCCGCCGTCGTCGCGCACGAGGCATATCGGTGGCTGGTGCCCAGCGGACCCAAGCGCAAGCTGCGTCACGCGACCGGGCGCTGGAATCCCTCCGGCTTCGCTCCGGCGGCGCGCCCTCGAGCGGACTGGGTGAGCATCGTGAGCGCGCCAACGATCTGGTCTCGGCAGCACTCGAGGGCGTACGAGTGGCGTTACGTCGAGCGCTTCCTGCCGCTCCTCGCCTGGCGTGATCGGTGGTGCATCCAGGCGAATGGCATGACTTACGCGACGCCGTTCTACGACCTCCGGCTGCTGGAACTCCTGGCAAGCACGCCGGACTGGGTGAAGCAGTACGCGGGGACGACGAAGTACCCCCTCCGCCAGGCGCTGCTGCGCGTGCTCCCTTCCGAGATCGCAAATCGGACCGACAAAGGGCGGTACGACGACGTCTTCCACCGCGGCCTTCTCGAGGAACGGGTTCGGGTCGACCGTGCGCGCAGTCGTGTGCGGACGATGCCCGGCGTCATTCCCGAGCAGGCGGACGCGGAAATCGACCGGTACATCGCCGACAGGCACCCGTATGGGTGGCAGTCCTGGCGTCTTCTGAATGCCGGCCTCTGGCTGGACACGATCTGGGGTTCTGCAGCGGGTGGTGCACAACGCACCGAAGCTGTTCTTCATTCTTTGTGAAAGGAGGAAACCCATGCGCAAGCCCTACACGAAGCCAGGCATGACGGTCGCTGGCGACCTCGCGTCCGTGACTCGGGGCTCCGGCATCGGCGCGCTTGACTCGATCTTCCCGGTCGACCTGCGATCGCCTGGTGGCGGCTCCTAGCTTCCGCTAAGACGCCTACCGACTAGCCCGCGACTTACGAGTCGCGGAGACAGCTGCAGGACCTTCGGGGGGCCGCCCGGCTTCGGTCGGGCGGCCGGACCAACACAGGACGCTGATGACAAGTGCCACGACAATCGAGGTGATGAAGGGGACGCCCTCGATGCTGTTCCGGTTCGCAGGAAGCGTGATCGCGTCCGACTACCCGTTCGCGGACCTGGTTCCCGTGGGGGACGCCGAAGAGGCGCCCGCCCTCGAGATCCGGCGCGCGACCGGCCCCTTCCCCCCACTTGGTGAACTGATCCGCGAACTCCTCGATGAGGGCGACCCTGTGCTGCGCGCATACGAGGACAGCTCGGGCGTGCAGTGGGTGATTCGCCGGGTGGGCCGTATCTGGCTGCATCCCGATGGCCGCCTCGTGGAGTACGAGTTCGCGCCCGACGCACAGGACGAGGACATCGAGACCTACCTCGGTGGCCCCGTCCTGGGCGTGGCGGCGCAACAGCGCGGCGAGACCCTCCTCCACGCCTCGGCAGTGCCGTGGGCCGGAGGTGCGGTCGCGTTCTCGGCACCGTCCGGACTCGGCAAGTCCACGCTCGGCGCATCGTTCACCCTCGCCGGGCACCCACTCCTTTCGGACGACATCCTGCCGGTCCGCGAGGTGGACGGCCGCTGGCTCGCGACGCCGTTCGTGCCGAAGCTCAAGCTATGGGACGAAAGCCTCAAGGGCCTGGGGGTGCTGGACGCGCACGAGTACGAGCGCGCCTTCTCGTGGCTCGACAAGAAGCGCGTGGACATCGGCAAGCACTGGGGCGCGATCGGCAGCGACGTGCTGCCGCTGCGGGTGCTCTACCTGTTGCGCCCGCACCTGGACGAGGAGCGCGCGGACACCGTCGAGTTCCACGAGCTCACCTCCCTGGAGGCGGCGCTTGCGGTCCAGGGCGCGATGTACATGCCCGAGCTGCTGCGCGGCATCCGCGCACAGCACGCCCTCGATGCGGGGTCGCGCCTGGCGGCCTCGGTGCCGGTGCGCCTCGTGAGCTACTTCCGCAGCTTCGACCACCTGCAGCAGCTGCGCGAACGCCTGCTGCAGGACTCGGAGAGCGTGACGCGAGGCTGAGCGAGTGAGCCCCGTCCTGACGATCAGCGAGGTCACGCGCTCCTTCCCGTCACGGCGATCGGGACTCCGTGAGCTGCTGCGCCGGGCGCCCATGGACCAGCACGTCCTCCGCGGCGTGCACATGCAGGTCCAGGACGGCGAGTGGTACTGCGTGATCGGCCAGAACGGGACGGGCAAGACCACCCTGCTGCGCATCGTCGCGGGGTTGACCCGCCCCTCGAGCGGCGCCGTCCAGATCGATGGGGTCGACGTCCGGAGGACCGCTGCCCGCGAGCAGGTCGGCTACGCCCTCGCGGACGAGCGCTCGTTTCACTGGCGCATCAGCGCGTTCCACAACCTGGTCTTCTTCGCGCGCCTCGAGGGGTTGCGCCCCGACGCCGCTCGACGCCGTGTCGACACCCTGCTCGAGCGCTTCGACCTCGTCAGTGCACGCGAGCGCCCGTTCGGCGAACTGTCGACCGGGATGCGGCAACGACTCGCGATCGCGCGCGGGCTGATCGTCGTGCCGCGCGTGCTGCTGATGGACGAGCCCACGCGCAGCCTCGACCCGGGCCACGCCACCGACGCCATGCACGTGGTGCGCGACGAGATGCGCCAGAGCGGCGGGTGCGTCCTCATGGTCACGCACCAGCTCGACCAGGCGCTCGCCGAGGGGGACCGGATCGGCGTGCTGCACGGCGGCGTCATCGCCGACGAGCTCACGCCCGAGTCGCTGGCCCGCACCGCGCAGGGCGCCGAGGGCGTCACGGTCTCCGTCCGCGGGATGCAGCCGGCGACCGTGACGACCCTGCGCACGGTCCGCGGGGTGCGCGACATCCACGTCTCCTCGAGTGCGGCGGGCGAGCAGCAGCTCGAGATCTGGACGCAGCCCGGGGAGCTCGCCCTCGATCAGCTCATGGCCGCGCTCACCGATGGCGGCGCGCTGATCACGGGGTTCCAGCGTGGCACCCCGATGCGCGCCCTCCTCGAGCGGCTGGCGAGCCTGCGCGAGGCGGTGCCAGCGTGAACGCGGCCTTCGCCTACCTCGAGCGGGACTTCCGAGTCGCGTGGACGTACCGCTCGAGCTTCTTCATCCAGTACCTGCTCATGCCGTTCAATCTGATCGGCACGCGGTTCCTCGCGGACCTCGTGGGTCAGCGCGAGGCGCTCGCACAGTATGGTGGCGACTACTTCGCCTTCGCGCTGATCGGCACCGCCCTGCAGATCGCGATGTACCCGTGCCTGACCGTGTTCCGCGGTGCCGTCCGCGAAGCGCAGGTACTCGGTACGCTGGAGGCGATCCTGATGACGCGCACGCGCGCCGCCAGCGCAGTCGCGTACTCCGGCCTGTATCAGCTTCTCCAGATATCGGTGCAGCCCATCGTGATCATTCCCCTCGTCGGTTTCGCCCTCGGCGCGCAGTTTGCGTGGAGCAATGCCCCGCTGGCCCTGGCCGTGCTCCTGCTGGTGCTCGTGGGGTTCGCCGGCATCGGCCTGTGCTCGGCGGCGTTCACCATCGCCTTCAAGCAGAACGAGCCGTTCACCGTCGGCCTGCTCTCCGTGTCGACGCTGCTGAGTGGCGTCATCTTCCCGATCGACCTGCTGCCCGAGCCGTTGCGCTGGGTGTCACTCGTGCTGCCCCTCACGCATGCGGCCGAGGCGATTCGTGGCACCTTCATCAACGGCGCTGCGGTCGCGCACCTCGAGCTGCACATCGCGGTGGTCGCGGTCTACGCAGCCCTGCTGCCGGTCGGGCTGGTGGCCGTCTCACGCGCCTTCGAGTACGCACGCGAGCGCGGCTCGCTGGGGCAGTACTGATGAGCGCCGATCGTCGGCGCACGGCGCAGTGGCTGCGCATCGCCTCGCAGGGTGATACGCCGCGCCTGAGCCGCGGGCTCGTCACGGCGCTGGACCGACTCGACACGCGGCAGCTGTGTGAGATCGCCGTCGAGCAGCGCATGGAGCCATGGATCGTGGCGGCCCTCGATGCGGCGGGCCGCAGTGCAGTCGCCGACAGCTCGGGGCTCCGTGCGGCCGCGCTGCGCCGCGCCCTCCTCGGGCTGCAGCTTGAGCACGAGTTGCGCGCGCTGCTCAAGACCTTCGACCAGTGCGCGATTCCCTCCATCCTGTTGAAAGGACCGGCAGTCGCGGCACGCTATTATCCGCGGCCCGAGCTGCGCCCGTACGGAGACATCGACCTGCTCGTGCGGGACACCGATGAAGAGCGCGCCCACGAACTCCTCGAGGCGCGGGGGTTCACGCTGACCGGCGGCGGCCACGACGACCCGCTGCACCACGACCACGCCAAGTTCCAGTCGATCTTCGAACGCTCGGACGGCTGCATCGTCGAGCTGCATCGCGACCACTTGCAGATCGGCCTGCGGCCGCTCACCCTCGACGAGGTCTGGCACCGCGCGCAGCCCGCACCGGGCGGCCTTGCGGCGCGGGTGCTCGACGACCACGACCAGTTCGTGCTCCTGGCGGTGCACCTGCAGCGCCACAACTTTGAACGCCTCGTCTGGTTCAAGGACCTGGACCTGATGGTGCGCCGCGTGGCTTTCGACTGGACTCGCATCGAGGCGATCGCCGCCACGGAGGGGTGCCTGTCGTCGGTTGGCTACGTGCTCTCGCTGCTCGCGGACGTCCTCGGCACCCCGCTGCCCGAGGGCGCACGAGCGATCGTGTCGCGGCGGGGATTGCTCGACCGCACGACCCAGTCGTTGCTCTGGCCTCGATCGCGCGTGCTGTCGCTGGAGCCCCATCGGCAGTGGCGCCTGCGGCGGGCGGTGCAGTTCGCGCCAGAGACCGGGCTCCTCCGAGGCGGCCTGCCCTCGCTGTTGACATGGGGACGCCGCGGGGCGAAAGCGCGCGTACTCCTGGCCGCGATCGCGCATCGCGACCACCCCCGCTAACGACCAGCGGACCCGCAGCACACGGGAACACACCGGAGCAACGAGGCGGGGAGAGGGCCGGCTGCGCGTCCGTGCGCCCGGCCCGTGCACGGCCTCCGGCCCTCCCCCGCATCGTAACCTGTCAGCTAGTCCTACCGCGAACGGCCGCCCGAGGCAGCTGCGCGTGCGGCTCCTACTCGGCGAGCCGCCCTTCGAGGACCGGGGCTGCCGGCGCCGCGACCGCCGCCGCAGGCTCGGCGGCAGGTTGCTCGGCGGGCTGCTCGGCCGCCGGTGCCGCCTCGGAGGCCGCTTCTGCGACGACCGTCGCCGCCTCGTCGACGACCGTGGCGGCCGCGGTCGCGTCCGTGACGGCCTCGGAAGGTGCCTCGGCGGAGGCGGGGATGTTCACCTCCTGGCCCGGGTAGATGAGGTCTGGATTCGCGATCTGGGGATTGAGGCCGATGACCTCCGCGAGCGTGGTGCCGTGTGCCTCGGCGATCGCGGACAGGGTGTCTCCCTCGACGACAACGTGGACCGCCATGACTGCTCCTTCAGAACTGGTCGCGCGCGTGGGAGTGACGAGCGAGGAGCGTCTCCGCGCTCCCTCGTCACCACGACGAGCATAAGGCGCGACCGACACTGCGGGTGGCCACTCGCTTGGCGAAGGCGTGTCTATCTCGGCGAGTGCCGGGAGGCGTGCCAGGGATGGTGGGCGATAGAGGGCTCGAACCTCTGACCTTCCGGGTGTAAACCGGACGCTCTGACCAGCTGAGCTAATCGCCCTCGGGGCATCTGATGCTAGCAGCGCGCCGAGGCCGGACAAACCGGGGAAGTCCTCGGGGCGCGCGCCCGAGGTCGCCGCGCGCGCGGTGTCAGTCGCGCCGTCCGTCGTCAGAGCCGTCGTCGCCGCCCCTCGGGCGGAGGCTACCCGGCATCCCCCACGCGATGACGAGGTAGAGTCCGAGCAGGATGAACTCGAACACATTGCGCCAGCCGGCACCGAACGACTCCTCGACGAGGATGCCCCCGAGGAGGAGGTTCACCGCGAGCGCGCAGAACGCGGCCACGTGCTGGGTAGTGCTCATCCCCACAGGGTACGCCCGGCGCGCGGCACGCCCACCCCGGAGCCCCGAATGACCTCGAGCGACGAGCGCGATCCGCGACGCGCGGCGATGGAGCGGCTGAGCCTCGAGGAGGTGGAGGAGGCTGCCGGCGAGTTGCAGCGCCGCCTCGGAGTGGCGCTTCGCCGCATCGGGGAACGGGACGCGGACCGCGGCGGGATGCACGCCTCGAATCCACGCCGGCAGGTCGCCGAGCTGGCCGCACTCTGCGAGGTCACCGCGATCGGGCTGGGAGCGATCGCGGCGGGCCTGCCGCCCGGCCCTCGACTTCCCCCAGCCCATCCCACGCTGCCCGCGGCGATCGCGTACGGCGCCCCGAACCTCGCGGCGCTCCTCACCCGCCTCGAGCAGGACCGCCGGCTGCTCACCTCGCTGGCCCGCCAGCTCGAGTCGCGGCTGGACCTCACGGTGCTGTTCGGGAGCGACGGCGTGACGCCTCGGCAGCTCCTGCTCGACGCGCTCATCGAGCAGCCCGCGCGCCTGGCGCTCGAGCTCGAACAGGTCGCCGGCCTCCGCGAGCTGTGAGGACGACGCCTAGCGAGGCGTGGCGCTCGTCCCCGGAGCCGCGACCGTCCGCTCGGACGTGACCTCGAAGGTGCCGTTCCGCCACTCGACGGTGCTTTCGCGCACCTGGCTCGGGCAGCACTCGGGGTCGCCGGGAGCGGGGACGCCCTCCACGATCACGAGCGCGGCCTGCCGGATCTCGACCCGCCCGGCGAGCTTCCGGAAGTACGTCAGGGTCGGCCCGTTGGCGGCGGCCTGGTACACCCCCACACCGAGGTCGCCGAGCGTACCGCCCGACTCGACGACGACGACCGCCTCCTCGGTGCCATCGCCCGTGAGGTCCACGAGCCGGACCCGCTCTGCGATTACGTCGCCTCCGCCCGCTCGGCGCGTGAGGTCGGCCGCGTAGGGGGCGGCCGTGAAGTCGATGCCGCGGAGCGTCGGGGGCGGCGGGGTGGGTGTTCCGGGGGTCGCGGTGGGTGTCTCAGGGCCTGTCGAGGCGCCACACGCCGCGAAGACGGCGACCAGGAGCGCGACCGCGACCCACGTCGCGGCGCTCATCCGAATGTCCTGCAACAACGCTGGTTCCTTGCTGCCCGCCAGCCTCGATGATCCCCGCCCTCAACGGACCGGTCAACCGCGACTGACACTGCGGAGTTTCGGAGGCAGACCGATGATCAGGGAGAATCCCTTCGAGGAGCACGCCCAGATGGATCTGCCGTCGCTACCCATCGCCCACCAGCGCGCCATGGCGCTGCTCAGCAATCCGAACGCGAACATGTCGGAGATTGGCGCCATCGTCGAGGCGGACCCGGGGCTCACGGCGTCGCTGCTGCGCGCCTCGAACTCCGCGCTGTACGCGCCGCTGAAGCGGATCGGGACGGCACAGCAGGCGATCGTGCGCATCGGCACGGAGACGACGCGCCGCATCGTGGCGACGGCCGCCCTCAGTGACAGCTTCACGGCGGTGCGCAAGGCGGGCGTGGACGCGAACGAGCTCTGGCGATTCGCGGTGGCCACGGGCCTCCTCGCGGACGCGAGCGCCTGGGCGGACGGCCCGCGCACCGAGGCGTTCACGGCAGGCCTCCTGCACCCCATCGGACGGCTGGCGATGGCCGCGGCGGAGCCCGAGCGCTACCGCGTGGTCGTCGAGCTGGTGGGCCGAGGCGTCCCGCCCCTCCAGGCGGAGGCGCACGCCTTCGGACAGGACAGCATCGAGTGGGGCGGCCAGGTCGCGACGGCGTGGGACTTCCCGCCGCAGATCGTGCGCGCGATCACGGAGTGCCGCACCGAGGAGGCGAGCGGCCTCGGGTGGGTGGTGTGGAACGCGAAGCGCGTGGCGTGGAGCCTCGGCTACGGCAACGGCCTCGAGCGGCCGGAGGCGGTGACGTTCGACCCGAAGTCCGAGGACGCCACGATCCTCGCGAGCCTCGACGGCCCCGAGGGACTGGAGTCGCAGATCAAGTGGTACTCGGGCTCGGTGTCCGCCGTCGCAGCCTGACCGCCGCGCCGCCACGCACAGCCGCCGAGGCCAGCACGACGCTCGGTACTGGCGCGAGGCCTCGATATCAGCGAATCTAGATTCGCGAGGCCACGTAGCCAAGTGGCAAGGCAGAGGTCTGCAAAACCTCCATCACCGGTTCGAATCCGGTCGTGGCCTCCAAGCTCTGAATCCCCTCAGTCCTGGCGCAATTGCCGAGGCGCTGCTCGATGTGGCGGTGTGTCGGGTTTCCGATGAGGACGAGCAGTCCGCCTTCATCGACCTGATCGACGGCCTCGCGTGGCTCTGCCGGAACGCACGCGTCTCAACTGCTGAGGTGCAGCTCGAGGAGGATCTTCACGGCGGTGACTCGATTGGTCGCGCCGAGCTTCCGGTAGATGTGATCGACGTGCTTCTTCGCGGTGCCGGGTGCGATGCCCAGTTGCGCCGCGATCCTCGAGTTTGCCGCACCCGTGATCAGCAGCCGCGCGATCTGCGCCTCGCGTTCCGTCAGGCGCAGGTCCTCGAGCTGACTCGCCGAGGGCTCCGCGGCCGCGATCTGGCGCAGCGTGAGCACATCGGGCCCGTCCGTGCCGGGGAGCAACCTGGCGACGAGCTGGTGGGCCTCGCGATGCCCGACAAGCGGAGTCAGCAGCGGGGCGGGCTCGTCGCGGTGGGCCTCCCCGAGCTTCGCGCGTTCACGTCCGAGCCAACCCTCCACGCGCCCCGGCAGCTCCGAGTGCGTCCCCGGCCTCCCGAAGAAGCGATAGAGCAGCACGAGCGCGCCGGGCGTGAGCTCCTCGAGGGGACTGGAGAGTGAGATCGCGGCAACGGCAGTCTGCCCGAGGACCAGTCGTGCAGCGCTCAGGCGGCGGCGCACCGTCTCTCGCTCGTGGAGCAGCCAGTAGGTCTGCGCGAGGTACGGGCGCAGGAGGTTGAGCGAGTCGCGATCGGCCTCGGTGAAGTTGCGGCGCCCTCGATTCACGGCGAGCCCGATGACGTGATCACGAGGCGACGGCAGGGCGAGCGCCATCTGGTCCTCGACCTGGAGCGGTTCGTAGATGAGCTGATAGAGGCGGCTCGCGTGGAACTCGCGAACGCTCATGAAGTCACTGATGCGGAAGGCCGAGCCATCGCCCGTCTCGCTGAAGTTGCGGATGATCGGATGCTCATCCGCGTGCTGCGCCAGGAACTCCTGAGCGCCCTCCGGGTACACGAAATCCATCGGGCGTGTGCGCACCGTCATCTGGCCCACACCGACGTCGACATCGTTGTAGGTGGTCACGTCGGATAGGACGGCAATATCCGCGGCACGGATCGCAGCGTCTGCATAGGAGTCGAAGTCGCTCACCGAGGCGAGCTCATCGACAGCACGAACGACGTCGTGCAAGCGGTCGGACTTGAGACGGGCCATAGTCGAATCTTCTCACGCAGGCGAAGCCGCATCGAGGCTGTTCGCCAACTGACAGGAAACATACCCCGTCAGGGGATGCCCGAAGGGCTCCTGAATCCCGTATCAATCTCGACGGAGCGAGCGCGGGGCGCGCAGGACAGCCCGCGACACCGAGTCGGGGGGAACATGCCACGGAGACTTGCAGCGACCGGGCGATCGATGCGGCGCGCCCTTGGATTGCGGCTCGCCCTCCTCGTGGGCGCCGTCACCCTCGTGACTGTGACCACCACGCTGTCCGAGGCGTCGCCGCCCGCCGGCCAGGTGCCGATCGACCCGACCTACGTCGATGCGCCGTACCTCCTGCGCACCCTCGAGCTGAGCACCGGCGGCTGCAGGTTCATCCTCGAGGTGGCGCGCCCACGCTTCCAGGTGCAGCTTCACGACTCGCGGTTCAACCCACCGACGTTCCTCACCTACACCGTCCCCGACCCCAACCTCGGCTTCTTCGAGGACGTGCTCGCCGGAATCGCCCAGCGACCACCAGCGGGCTCGCACTGGATGGTCATCGGATCGCAGCGCAGCTCGGACGCGGCTGGCGGCTGCACGACCGCCGACGCCTCGTTCCGGCAGGACTGGATCATCGACTGGGTTCGAGCGGCACCGCCACCCACGCCGACGGCCTCGTTGAGCGCCAGCGTGACCGGTCCGAGGCACCTCGACCTGGAAGAGTCCGACATCTATGCGGTGACGGTGACCTACACCACGGCGACCGGCGTGACCACTCCGGCAACCAGCCTCGCGCTCGGCAACCCGACGCAGTCGGGCAGCGGCGGTGTCCAGCTCCTCGGAGTCGAGGGCGACCCGATCCCGGCGCAGCTTCCGCCGGGCGGATCGTTCACCCGCCTGTTCCGCCTCAAGGGCATCGATCGAGGCGTCGCGAGCGTGGGCTGGCAGGCCTCGGCCACCGGGCCGAACGGCACGCCCCTCGCGGCTGGCGCCAGCAAGAAGATCGAGGTGGGTGACCCGCTCCTCGCCGTCACGCTCAAGCCCACGCCGCCCGAGTTCCTGTTCAACGGACCTCAGCCGGAGAACCCCGTGAACAACCGCTTCCCCCTCGTCGTCGAGGTGCGGAACGACTCGGGACAGACGCTCACCAACGTCAACATCATCGGAGGCCAGACGCCGATCCTCATGGCCACGAGGCGTGACGTGCCGGGTGTCGCGCTCAATGTCCTCGATCCGTTGCCGACGCCGGTGATCGGCACACTGGCCGCCGGTGAAACCAGGACCGTCACCTACAACCTCGAGGCGACGGGTCCGGTGGATGCCGACCTGTCGGTGAGCGTCCTCGCCGCCGACCCGAACAACGCGAACGTCGATGGCTTCGGTACCGCGATCATGCGCGTCGTGACGGACCCGTTCATCGAGGTCAACCTCAAGATGACAGACACGCCGATCCTCGCGACGCAGGCGATGGTGATCAGCGGGACGATCAAGAACATCACCGACGACCGCACGATCGGCGTCACGGCATTCCCCATCGTCGACGGGAACGCTGCGAACGGCATCCTGAGGCAGGGTCAGCCCGGGACCCTGCCGCCTGGACTCCCGACGGCGCGACAGGCGTGGGTCCTCGAGCCGGGACAGTCGATCGACGTGACCGGCGTCGTGAGGACGACATACGCCGTGACCGCCTCGGACGCCAGCGTCCGCTACCTCTTCCGCGCAGCGCTCCACAACGAGGACGGCAGCAGGACCGCGCTGCCCTCAACGCAGATCAAGATCGACCGCTCGAACGGTGCCAGTGACTCATTCACGGCGCGCCTCGCGATCAACGAGCCCCCGACCGACGAGCCGTATCGCGACTGCGGATTCTCGCTCTGGTACTGCGGCGTCGTGGTCGGCGTCGATGGGTTCGTCTCGGGCACGGCGGACCTCGTGAAGATGCTCGGCAAGGGCTGGTGGCAGGGCTGGAACTACCAGTATCAGCTGCTCGTGTGGACCGGCGACATGGCGGCCACCTCGGCGCATGCGATCAGCGGCGACGCCGCGGCACGGCAACGCATCATCGATGAGATCACGCTGGACCTGCAGGCGATGCGCGACGCGGGCGTGCTGATCGGAGACCAGGGCGAAGCCCTCGCGCCCGTGGCCGCGGATGCCCTCGGTCAGGTGGTGGGCGACGTCATCGAGGTGCAGCGCACCGGCGACCTCGAGACGTTGCAGTTCGAGGTCGGCAAGTTCGCGGGTGAGAACCCGGACCTCCTCCTCGAGGGGCCGCTGGCACTCGCGAAGAAGCTGGCGGGACGCAAGCTGCTCGTCGGTGCAGTCGATGCCACCTCGGACGTTGGGCGAGCGGTGGAGGCGACCGAGGACATTCGCCGCGCCGAGGCCGCGACGCGTGTCAGGCAACTCGAGACCGTTGCGGACGACACCTGGGAAGTGGCCGTCAAGAGCGCGGACGAGCTCACGCCGGAGTTCATCCGCAAGACACAGGGCGTGGCCGATCACGACCTGCGGCTGATGCAGGACATCGCGGACAACGAGAACGTGATCATCGTGTTCCGCAGCCGCGAGGAGCGCGCCGCAGACCTCCTCGAACGAGCACTGGCGTACCAGAAGCCCGAGCTCATGAAGATCAAGTCCGTGAACGAGATCGACGTCGAGTACCTCGGGTACCGACCGTCGTCGCAGGCAACGGTCGAGCTGGTCGAGCCGCATGTCGAACTCCGGAACCTCACGAGCAACGACTGGAAGCTCGCCAGGCAGGGGAATCCATCCGCGATCCAGCGGACGAACGACGCACTCGACGCGGTGATGAACCGGATCACCGCGGGAAAGAACATCGACGCTGAGACGCTTGCGAACATTCGCGAGCGCCTCCAGGTACGCGCCGAGGAGTGGCCGGTCTACTCCGACCTGTTCGACAAATGGGCACAGCAGGACATCGATGTCGGGTTCAAGCCGGGCTCGAACAGCGACGACGTACTCGACGCCGTGACCGATGTGCGCTCCGTGACAAAGACCGAGGTGACCTCGGGCGTGCCCGACCCCACGCGTCGCTACTTCGAGATCCAGATGGGCGGCCGGAACGGCGGCCCGCCAAAGCCGGTCGTCGGCGACATCGATCTGATGGCCGTCCTCGATCGGTCGGGCAAGATCATCGAGGACCCGGTGAAGCGAGAACGTGTCTACCGCAAGCTGGCCGAGGCGATCGGCCTGAGTCATGGCCCCACGTTCACATGGACCGGTGCCGGCCGCACCAAGTACCTCAATGAGTACCGGGAGAACGGCGGCAAGGCGATGGTGGCACTGCAGAAGGGGCAGCCACCGCGCGCCGCGCACTTCCGCCCGAACACCTCGATGACAGAGGCGACCAACGCGACGAAGCACGTCGCCGCCACGAGTGACTTCGTGCACATCGCTGGCCCGCGCTATGAACTGCGCGCTCGCGAGTTCTTCACGCCCATGACCTACGAGGGACTGACGAGCGCCCTCGAGCAGTTCTTCGACCTGCGTCGCGTGCTCGTCTACGGGCTCAACGTCTGGAACCGCGTCGTCGAGGGCCTCGCCGCGGACCAGGTCGACCTCGAGTTTGCGCCGGACGGCACGATCCTCCAGCCCGACGGTAACGGCGGTCTCGAGCGGTTCACCCCCGCCCCCGAGGGCACCTCGACCGCCCCGTTGACGGTCTCACCCGACACCGCGATCGCGGCGATCCGCGTAGGACAGCCAGGCTGGTCGGCGATCTCAGTGACTGACGCGATCGCCCTCGGCGGCGGCACGATCCGCGTCGCCCCGCAGACGGCGGTATCCGCCTCGTCTGTGATCGGTGCGACGACGCTCCAGGTGACCTCGCCGGCGGCGCTCGAGCTGCCTCCGACGAGTCGGTGGTTCCAGGTCGGAGACACGGTCATCGTGAACCCCGGCGGATCCAACGAGGAACGAGCACGCGTCATTGGCCTCGGTTCGCTGCTCCTCGAGACACCGCTCCGCTTCGCGCATGCGAAGGGTGAGCTCGTCACGATGCTGCCCGTCGCCGCCGGCGTGGCGCCGACGATCACCGGCACTCCGGCGAGCCCCACTGCGGTGGGTGCGACGTACCACTTCCAGTTCGCCGTCTCGGGCTCCCCGAGCCCCACCGTCAGCCTCGCGAGCGGCACACTCCCGCCAGGCGTCACGCTGACCGGCGCCGTCCTCGATGGCACACCGACGACCGTCGGCAGCTACACCTTCACGCTGCGCGCCTCGAACGGAGTCAATCCAGACGCCGTCACACCTTCGATCACGATCGTCGTCGCGAGCGCCAACCAGCCGCCGACGTGCCTCGACCGCACGCTGAACATCGAGGCAGGCGCGACGGGGAACGTCGCACCGTCCTGCACCGACCCCGAGTCGTCACCCCTGACGTACTCGGTGGTGGCGCAGGGGACGAAGGGGACCGCCTCGGTGGTCGCCGGAGAGCTGCGGTACGCGGCCAGCGCGGGCGCGAGCGGCAGCGACACCTTCACGTACCGCGCATCGGACGGCGCGCTGAACAGCGCCCCCGCCTCGGTCCTGGTGACGATCGCCTCGGTGCCACCGACTCCGACGCCATCGCCGACGCCGACCCCAACGCCCACTGCAAGTCCGACGCCTTCGCCCACCCCATCACCGACCCCGACGACGACTCCAACAGCGACGCCGTCGCCTACTCCGAGTCCAACGCCAACGCAAACGCCAACGCCAACGCCCTCGCCGACGCCGTCGCCAACGGCCACGGTCACTCCAACGGTGACGCCGACGAGGACGCCATCACCGACGCCCACCGTCCGCCCACCATCACCGACGCCGACCCCGGCGCTGCGGCTGGTCGTCGAGGATGTGATCGTCGTGCTCCCAGCGGGTGCTGGTCCGGACCAGCTCAGCGAGCCCGAAGCGCAGCGCCGCCTGCGCGATGTCGGGTCGCGACTCGGGCAGCGGCTGCAGGACGAGGACGTCCGTCGAGGACTGCTCACCCTTGGAGGCCGGCTCACGACCTCGAACGGCACGCGACTGCGCTGCGGGGAGGACGTGACCATCGAGTTCGGGCCGATGCGCGGGACCATCGACGGCGACCAGTTCCGCAGCATCCTCGGCCAGTGCCTCTACATCCGCCCCTTCCGAGACCATGACCGCACCGGCTTCAACACCGTGGTCCTCGACCTCGGCCGTGGACGCTGGACTGCCCTCGGCCGTACGGATTCGACTCTGACGCCCGAGGTGCTGAACCGTCCCGTGACCGTGACCCTCGAGGTCGGAGACGCCGCAGGCTCGATGTCGATTCGCCTCACTCGACGAGGGGTGGTCTGGGTGCTGCGCGACTAGCGCGATCGACGTCGAAGGGACGGCACGCCTCGAGGAGTGCCGAACGCCGAGAGCCTGGCGGCTCTCGGCGTTCGGCGTCGGGCCTGAGACAACGAACCGACGCCTCCTGAACAACGGTGGCGGATCCCGGGGACGGGTGCCCCCACGCACGTCGAACTTGCGTTCTTGTACGTCGCGGGTTATACTTACGCATCGTAAGTGAGGTGCAGACAGAGGAGGCAACGGATGCCAGCCGTGACCGTCGAGAACCTGCTCACCCTGCCTCGGGTTGCCGCACCAGCCCTTGAGGCGCGGCCGCGCCCTGTGCGCTCCGTGACCACCGCACCGCGCGGCTTCGAGGGCGAAGGCTTCCCCGTGCGGCGCGCCTTCCAGGGCGTCGACCTCGCGCTCCTCGACCCGTTCATCCACCTCGACCAGATGGGCGAGGTGGAGTACGCGCCTGGCGAGCCGAAGGGCACGCCGTGGCACCCACATCGAGGGTTCGAGACCGTGACCTACATGATCGACGGGACGTTCGAGCACCAGGACTCGCATGGCGGCGGCGGCGTGATCACGAACGGCGACACGCAGTGGATGACCGCCGGGGCCGGCATCCTCCACATCGAGAAGCCGCCCGAGTGGCTGGTCGCGGCCGGTGGCCTGTTCCACGGGTTCCAGCTCTGGGTGAACCTCCCCACGAAGGACAAGTTCCTGCAGCCGAAGTACCAGGACATTCGTGCGCGCGATGTCGCCCTCCTCACCTCGGCGGACGGAGCGGCGCTCCTGAGGGTCATCGCGGGTGAGCTGGCCGGGCATCGAGGGCCGGGGGCGACGCACACACCCATCGTCATGGTGCACGCGACGCTGCACCCCGGTGCACGCCTCGACCTGCCATGGCCCGCCGACTTCAATGCGCTGGCTTATGTCCTCAATGGGAGTGGCACATTCGGCCCGACCGAGCACGAGGCGCGCGCCCACGGAGGCCAGCTCGTCGTCTACGGCGCGGGCGACACGATCAGCGCCTCGGCGGACGCCACCATCGAGGGGCCCGCGCAGACGCTCGACCTGCTCCTCCTCGGCGGCCTGCCGATCGGTGAGCCGGTCGCGTGGTACGGCCCGTTCGTGATGAACACCCACGCCGAGCTCGCGCAGGCGTTCTCCGACTACAAGCACGGCCGCCTCGGCCAGATCCCGGCGGACGCGATCTAGCACCGCCGTTCACGCCTCGGGGGACCGGGGACCCGAGGCGATCCCTATCGGCAGTCTGCACATTGACTGTCGATAGGGATCTACTCATTATCGATTCATGAGCATCGACAAGCGCGCCGTCATCCCGCTCAAGGCCTTTCTCCTCGGCCTGTTCGCCATCCTGGTGATCTTCCAGACGCTCTCGATCCCCGGAGGCCTGGCGCACATGGCCGAGGTGTCACCGGAGGACGCTCACCTGCGGTGGCCGCTGACCGCGCTCGGGGTGTTCCTCATCCTGTGCATCGAGATCGTGATCGTCTCGACATGGCGGCTGCTCACGCTCGTCGAGCGCGACCGGATCTTCAGCCCGGCCGCGTTCCTGTGGGTCGATGCGATCGTGTGGTCGATCGCGATCGGGTGGGCGGTCATGGTCGCGGCGCTCGGCTACTTCGCCGTCGTGGGCGAATGGGACGACCCCGGCATGCCGTTTCTGCTGCTGCTGCTGGCCGTCGGCGTGACGACGGTCGGCCTCCTGATGGTGGTGATGCGGGCCCTGCTGCGCCAGGCGGCGGCACTGCGCACCGAGATGGAAGCGGTGATCTGATGCCGATCATCGTGCGCCTCGATGTCGAGCTGGCGAAACGCAAGATGAGCGTGGGCGAGTTCTCCGAGCGGGTCGGGCTCACGCCGGCCAACGTCGCGGTCCTCAAGAACGGGCGGGCGAAGGCCGTGCGCTTCAGCACCCTCGAGGCGATCTGCCGCGTGCTCGAGTGCCAGCCCGGGGACATCCTCGAGTGGGTGGCTGACGAGGACATCCAGCAGCCGGTGGCGGCTCAGCGGGTGTCGTAGACCCTCGCGGCGTCCGAGCGTGCGTGGAGCGCCAGGGGGCCTGTAAGCCGAATTCTGTACCGCCTACCTCGTGCTCCCGCGAGGAGTGCGGCGACGGCCATCCATCTAGGACGGCGGTTGCCCGCCGCCTCCAGCAGCCTACCCGGGAGCAGAGCCGGGCACCCTGCGCGCTCCCCTATTTGGCCTTGCTCCGAGTGGGGTTTTCACGGCCGCCCTGTTACCAGGACGCCGGTGCGCTCTTACCGCACCATTTCACCCTTGCCGCCCTCGGCAGGCCGAGGGGTAGGCGGTGTGTTTCTGTTGCACTTTCCGTCGGCTCACGCCGCCCGGCCGTTAGCCGGCACCCTGCCCGGTGGAGTTCGGACTTTCCTCCCGCGGGACGCCGAGGCGCCTCGCCGGCGGCCGTCCGGCCCCCTGACACCTCGATGGTACCGTGCCGCGGGAGCAGCGAGCGCCATGCGCGAATGTCACCTCGCAATGGAATCTCCAGCCCGGGGCACCCCGCCGGGATCGAGGCGCAAGCCACCCCGCCCTACCCTCGTGTCACAACTCGGCCGAGGCAACTCGGAAGAACGGAGGCAAGCATGGGGATCCTCGCCTGGATTCTCGTGGGGCTCATCGCGGGGGCGCTCGCCAAGATGCTGCTCCCCGGCAACGATCCCGGGGGCATCATCGTCACGATCGTCCTCGGCATCGTCGGCGCGCTCGTCGGCGGCTGGATCGCCGTCGGGCTGGGTGTGGGGCAGGGAGTCAACAACTTCGATGTGGGCAGCATCCTGACAGCCACGTTTGGCGCGATCGTGGTGCTGATCGCGTACCGCGCGCTGACCGGCCGTCGAGGCCTCGCCTAACGCCTCGTTCCGTCGCCCGCGCCTCGCCCCGAGGCGCGGGCGGTACTCAGTAGCTCCCGCACCCCTCGTACGCGCGTGCGCAACAGCGACTGTGCGAGGGACGACACGAGCTGCACATCGGCGGGGCGTCGCAGTCCGCTCGCCGCGATCGTCGAGGCTGGCAGCTCAGCCTCGATGCCGTACGCGCTGAGGATGAGCCGGCCGAGCTCGTGGCGCGTGACCGCCTCGGGACCCGCGACGTGCAGCACGCCTCGGACGTCGCCGGCCGCGAGCTCGAGGACGGCGCTCGCCAGGTCCTCGACGGCGATCGGGCAGCGCAGCTCGTCCGTGAAGAGCCGCTCGGGACGCCTCCCCGCCGCGATGTCGAGGACCATCTGCGTCTGTGGGTCCGGCGGGTCGAGCCGCACGATCAGCGAGGTGCGCACGATCGCCGCGGAGGGGTCGAGCGCCGCGACCGCGACCTCGGCGGCCGCTTTCGCCGCGCCGTACGGCGTGATCGGCGAGGGGTGCGCCGTCTCGTCGTAGGGGCTCGCCGTGCCATCGAAGATGACATCGCTCGAGAGGTGCACGAGGCGGGCACCGACGTGTCGGGCGGCGCGTGCGATCCACGCCGGCGCCTCGGCGGTCACGGTCCACGAGTCCGGGCGATCACCGCGGTAGACGTAGGCCGTGTGGATGATCGCGTCCGGGCGCACCTCCTCGAGGAGCGCGTCCACGCCTCGAGGGTCGTCGAGGTTCAGCGCGCGCCACTCGATGGGCAGCACACCCGGCACGCGGTGATACGTGCCGACGACGTCCCACCCGCCCTCGAGGGCCTGGCGCGCCACCTCGGCGCCGAGCGTGCCGCTGGCGCCGGTCACGAGGAGGCGGCGGCGCATGGGGCTACGTCCGGACGACGGTGCTGACGCCGCGCACACTCTCGAGGCGGGTCATGAGGGCAGCAAGCTGCGCGAGCCCTTCGGTCTCCAGGGTCATGCGCACCGTGATCGTGCCGTCCACCGCCGAGTCGTGGCGCACCGCCGCGATGTTCACGTGCTGCGAGGCGACGAGCGCCGACAGATCGCGAAGGAGGCCCGGGCGGTCCCACGCCACCACCTCGATGCTGGACTCGTAGACCGTGCCGGTCGGGCCCCAGTCGCACTCGACGAGGCGCTCCATCTCGTCGACGTGCTTCACGGTGTGGCAGCTCGCCCGGTGGACGGTCACCCCTCGAGCGCGCGTGACGTAGCCGAGGATGGCGTCACCGGGCAGCGGGTTGCAGCACTTCGCGATGACCGTGTGCAGCCCACCCGTCCCGAGGACGCGCACGCCCGCGGGACCCAGCTTGCTCGGTCGGCCGGTCGGGGCGAGGGCGAGCGCCTCGCTCTCCTCGTGCTCCGCGAGCAGCAGCCCGAGGCGTTGCAGTGAGACATCGCCGTAGCCGATCGCGGCGAGCATGTCGTCGTGCTCGGTGTAGCCGAGGCGCGTATGGAGGTCGTGGGGCATATCGCGGACACCGAGGCGCTTGCGCTCGCGATCGAACATCTCGCGGCCTCGGGCGACGTTCTCGCCCTTCTGCTGGCGGCGGAACCACTGGCGGACCTTCTGCCTCGAGTTGCTGGAGCCGAGGTAGCCGAGGTGCTCGATCAGCCAGTCGCGCGAGGGCCCCTTGGGCGTGCGGCTGCGAATGACCTCGACGACATCGCCATTCTCGAGCGGCGTGTTGAGGGGCACCATGCGCCCGTTGACGCGCGCGCCGGCGCACTGGTGGCCCAGGTCGGTGTGGATGCGGTAGGCGAAGTCGATCGGCGTGGAACCTCGAGGCAGCACGCGCACCTCGGCCTTGGGGGTGTAGACGAAGACCTGGTCGGCGAACACGTCGCTCTTCACCGACTCGAGGAAGTCCTCTGTGCCGGACGCCTCCTGCTGCCACTCGATGAGGTGACGGAGCCACGCCATGCGCTCGTCGAAGCGCACGTCGCGACGGCGCCCCTCTTCCTTGTAGGACCAGTGCGCCGCAACGCCGTACTCGGCGACGTCGTGCATCTCCTGGGTGCGGATCTGCACCTCGAAGGGATGGGCGCCGGGACCCAGTACCGAGGTGTGGAGCGACTGGTAGAGGGACTCCTTGGGACTCGCGATGTAGTCATCGAAGGTGCCCGGGATCGGGTGCCAGGTCTGGTGCACCACGCCGAGCGCGTTGTAGCAGTTGGCCACCGAGTCCACGAGCACGCGCACCGCGAGCAGATCGTAGATCTGGTCGAACGAGCGGCCCTGCTCCTGGTAGCGACGCATCTTGTCGTAGAAGGAGAAGAGGTGCTTTGCGCGGCCGCTCACCTCGGCGGTGATGCCCGCCTCGGCGAGGGCCGTGCGCAGCTGCGCCTCGACCTGCACGACGAACTTCTCGCGCTCCGTGCGGCCTTGGGCCACCACCTCCTCGGTGCGGCGGTACTCCTCCGGGAGGAGGTAGCGGAACGCGAGGTCCTCGAGCTGCCACTTGAACTGCCAGATCCCGAGGCGTGCGGCCAGCGGCGCGTAGATCTCCATCGTCTCGCGGGCGAGCCGCTGCTGCCGCGGCGCCTCGAGGGGTTCGAGCGTGCCCATGTTGTGCAGGCGATCCGCGATCTTGAGGATGACGACACGAACGTCCTCGGCCATGGCAACGAACATCTTGCGGAGCGTCTCGGCGTCCACGCGGCTGGCGTCCGTGACCTGGATCGCCGAGATCTTCGTGGCGCCCTCGACGAGGCGAGCCACGTCGTCGTTGAAGCGTGCGCGCAGCTCCTCGATGGTGACGTCGCAGTCCTCGACCACGTCGTGGAGCAGCGCGGCGGCGATGGTGTGCGGGTCCATGCGCAGCCCCGCGAGGAGCGCCGCGACGGCAATCGGGTGCGTGATGTAGGGATCGCCGGACTGCCGGAACTGGCCCTCGTGGCAGCGGAGGGCGAAGTCGTAGGCGGCGCGGATCTCCTCGACCCGGGACTCGGGGAGGTAGGCGGGCAGCGCCTCGAAGAGCTCACGTGCGCCGGCAGGCGCGCGGCTGGTGGTAGCCATGCCTCAGTGTAGCGCCGCCCCACGCCTCGAATCTGCCCCGCGAGGCGCCCTCGGTGTCCGGGAAACCCCTGAGATCCGCGGGCTGGAAGCTACCGCCGGACGAAGTGCGTCCCGAGATCAGGCGTCGGGCGCTCGAACGGGCGGTACGCGGCGCTCGGATGGCCGAGGGCAATCAGCGCCTGTGGCTGCCACGCCGCGTCGAGGTCGAGGGCAGCGCGCACCGCCTCGGGGGCGTAGAGGGGCGCCGAGATCCAGAAGGCGGCGAGGCCTCGGGCGGAGGCGGCGAGCAGGATGTTCTGCATCCCGGCGCCGAACGAGTGCGTCGCGAGCGTCCACTCGGCGCGGGCGCGGCGCTCGTCTGAGTACACGCGCAAGCCCTCGCTCACCGCGCACCCGAGGAGCAGCGTGGGCGCCTCCTCGACCTGGCGTCGCGAGCGCGCGAGGGCGCGCTCCTGTTGCGGCCTCGGCACCCCGTCCGCCTCGAGGTCCGCGCGCCACGCCTCCCCCATCGCGGCCGCGAGGGCGGACCGGCGGGCCGGTGTGACCTCGGCGAAGCGCCACGGCAGCGTGTGATGGGGCGCCGGAGCGGTCAGCGCGAGGGCGACCAGCGACTCCACCTCGGCAGGTGCGAGCGGCGGCCCCTCGAGGCCGCGAACGGAGCGGCGCGCGCGGATCGCCGCCTCGATGACGGCCGCCCTCGAGGGGGCCGCGCGGGGCTCGGTCGATTCGTCACTCATGGGCCCGGATTCTATGCCTTCCTCGTCTGGGCGCGGCGTCGCCGCGCGCGCTGGAAGGGACGCCGGTAGACTCGGCGGCATGGCTGAACTTCGCGCCCCTCGAGGCATGCACGACCTCCTTCCCGACGACGAAGCGCTCTTCGAGCACGTCGTCGGAACCGCGACGCGTGTCGCGCGCTCCTTCGACTACCACCTGATCCGCACCCCCATCGTCGAGGACGCGGGCGTCTTCCTGCGGACCGCCGGCGATGAGTCGGACATCGTCTCCAAGGAGATGTACCTCTTCGAGGACCGCGGCGGCGACCGGCTCGCACTCCGGCCCGAGGGGACGGCGGGGGTGGCGCGCGCCTACCTCGAGCACGGCATGGCCTCGAGGCCGCAGCCGGTGCGGCTGTTCTACTGGGGTCCGTTCTTTCGCTACGACCGTCCTCAGGCGGGGCGCTACCGCCAGCTCCACCAGTTCGGCGTCGAGTGCATCGGCGACGCGTCCCCCGAGGCCGACGTCGAGGTCATCGAGCTCCAGCGCGAGATCTACCGCGCGCTCGGCCTCACCGACCTCGTGCTGCGCGTGAACTCGATCGGCACGGCGGCCACGAGGCGCGCGTATGAGGACGCGCTGCGCAAGCACTTTGAGCCGCACCTCGCGACGCTGTCGGCGGACTCGCGGCGGCGCTTCCAGACGAACGTGCTCCGGATCCTCGACTCGAAGGAGGACGCGGGCCACGAGGCGGTGCGCACCGCGCCGAGCATCCTCGAGCACCTTTCCGTCGAGGACATGGCGCACTGGGACCGGGTCGGCGCCCTCCTCGACGACCTCGATATGGCGTACGAGGTGGACCCACGGATCGTGCGCGGCCTCGACTACTACACGCACACCGTCTGGGAGTTCGAGCCGCGCTCGGCGGGTGGCCAGTCCACCGTGGGTGCAGGCGGCCGTTACGACGGACTGATCGAGGCGATTGGCGGGCCCGCGACGCCGGGCGTCGGCTGGGCGAGCGGCATCGAGCGGTTGATGCTGAACATCTCCGGCGAGCCTGGCGGCGAGTCCGGAGTCGCCACGGCCGCCCTCGATGCGATCACGGTGCCTCTCGGCAGCGACGGCGTGCGTGCGTGCCTCCGGGCCGCCGCGGTGTTGCGTGCGGCGGGGTACGCGGTCCGGAATGGCACCCCGGGCCGCTCGATGCGGGCCGCGCTGCGCTCCGCCGACGCCTCGGGCGCCCGCTTTGCCGTCATCGCCGGGGACCGCGAGGCCGCGGCGGGGACGGTGCAGCTCAAGACACTCACGGGCAGCGGTGAACAGGTCGAGGTGCCCCTCGACGAGCTGGCAGCACGCCTCGCGGAGGACGCCCAGGGGTAAGCCCACCGAGGCGGCGCGGCGTCGTCTGCGGCGGCCTCGGAACAGCCTGCTACGCAGCACGTCGACTCGGAGCGTCCTGGACAATCGATGGAGGGACCGGGCATGGCGAAGCTCATCTTCGGGATGAACCAGTCGCTCGATGGTTACGTCGACCATGAGGCGTTCGCGCCCGACGCGGTGCTCTTTCGGCACTTCATCGAGCAGTCGCGAGGGCTCACCGGGAGCATCTACGGCCGCCGCCTGTACGAGGTGATGCGGTACTGGGACGAAGACGACCCCGAGTGGACCTCGGACCTGCGCGACTTCGCTGTCGCGTGGCGGCGTCAGCCGAAGTGGGTCGTGTCGCGCTCGCTGACCGCGGTCGGACCCAACGCCACCCTCGTTGCGGACGACCTCGAGGCGGTGGTCCGACGATTGAAGGACGAGCTCCCGGGCGAGATCGAGGTGGGTGGGCCCGAGCTCGCGCACAGCCTCGGCGCGCTCGGCCTCATCGATGAGTACCGCCTGTACGTGCACCCCGTTGTGCTCGGCCACGGCAAGCCCCTGTTCGCGGGCCCGCGACCGCCGCTCCGCCTCGTGGCCAGCGATCGCATCGGGGACAACGCGATCCGCCTGACCTACGTGCCTGCGTAGTCGGGCCGCGATCGCATCGACCGGTCGCCGGCACGCCTGCCTCGGCATGCCTCACTCGAGGGCGATCACCGTGAGCGTCCCGAGCAGGCACAGCAGCGTGCCCGCCCCCACGAGGAGCGTCGGGCGCTCGCGCAGGAAGTACATCGAGAGCGGCACGACCATCAGCGGTGACGTCGAGTTGAGGATCACTGCGCGCGCCGCGCCCGCCTCGGCGACCGCGTAGATGTAGAGCACGCTGCCGATCGCCGTCCCTCCCACGCCGAGGGCGAGCACGACGGGCAGGTCGGCCGTCGTCGGGAGGCGTCGGAGGACGGCACCCCTCGAGGCCGCGGTGGCCACGAGGGCGATCGTGAGGCCGCCGGCGGGGATGCGCACCGCGCTCACGGCAAACGCCCCGAGGTCACCTCGCCCACCGGCGAGCAGCAGGGTCGCGGCCGCCCAGGCACCGGCCACCAGCAGCAACACGCCCACCGTCTTCGCGGTGCCCATCCGCGAGGGCGCCTCGGGGTCCGGCACCGCCTCGGCACGCGCGGCGATGATCACGTACGTGCCCGCGACGACCAACACCCCACCAACGACGAGCGACCACCCGCCGGGCTCGTTGAGCAGCAGCACGCCCCCGGATGCGCTGAGGGCGACGAAGAGCGCGGTCGTCGTCGGGGCCATGCGTTGCAGTCCCACGCGGGGCAGCGCCTGCACGTAGAGCGTGTCGCCGATGCCGTAGCCGACGCAGGCGGAGAAGGCGATGACCGCGATGGTCCACGGGGACGCCTCGGCGAGCTGCTGCGCGCCACCGGTGACGAGCATGAGGGCGATCACGATCGGCGAGGCGATGAGGAATCGCAGCCCGCTCAGCACCGCGCCGCCATAGCGGAGGCTCAGGCGCGCCATCCCGACGCTCGTCGCTGCCCAGCACAGCGCGGAGGCGAGGGCCGCCGCCTCGCCCATGTGTGTCCTTCCGCGCTTCGGGAACAGCGGCGCGATGGCGCCGGGCACCGCTCGGAACCGCGTTGACCGTGAATCCTCACTATCCGCGCTCCCCGAGGCGCACGCAAACCCCTCAGGAGGCGGCATCAACGACCAACATATGTGGTTCACGGCCCTGTGGAAGTCACGATGAACATTCGAGCATCCATACGAACGCTTGTGAAGGCGGTTACGAATGGTCTCGGGGAACCGTGTGCGCCGGGGCGGGCCTCGGGTGGACGATTCCACCTCGTTGTTCGTGGCGCGCCAGCCGATCTTCAATCGCAACCGCGAGGTGTACGGCTACGAGCTGCTCTTCCGGCAGGATCGCGGCGTCGCGCTCGGCGACGTGTCGGGGTCCGCAGCCTCGGCAGCCCTGTTGGCCGACACCATCCTCACGTCCGGACTCACCTCGCTCGTCGGGCGGAAACACGCGTTCATCAACTTCACGCGCGACCTGCTGCTCCACGGGTTCTACGAGGTGCTGCCGCCGGACCGCGTCGTGATCGAGCTGCTCGAGGACATTCCCGCGGACCCGGCCGTCCTCGAGGCGTGCACGCGGTTGAAGGACTCCGGATACCGCCTGGCCCTCGACGACGTGACGGCCGTGACGGCCCGCGAGATCGTCCTGGCGCCACTGGCGGACGTGATCAAGATCGACCTCCGACAGATCTCGCCAGGTGCGCGCGCCGAGGTGCGTGTGCACCTCACGGAGCACTCGTCGGCGGTGCTGCTCGCGGAGAAGGTGGAGACCGAGGCGGAGTTCGACGCCTGCGCCGCCCTCGGATACGAGTACTTCCAGGGCTTCTTCCTCGACCGTCCGACCGTGGTCCGCCGTCCCGGGCTGCGCTCGATCACCCCGGCGGTCACGCGGCTGCTCGCGGCGGTCAGCAAGCCGGACTTCGAGTTCGATGAGGTCGAGGAGGCGGTACGCCTCGACCTGGGGCTCTGCTACAAGACGCTGCGCTTCGCGAACGCCGCCGCGAACGGACGGCTGGTGCCCGTGTCGAACCTGCGGGAGGCCCTCGTCTACCTCGGACGGGCGCAGATCATGCGTGCGGCGTCGCTGCTGCTGATCGCGGGACTCCTCGACGGGCAGCCGTCCGAGCTCGCCGTGTCGTCGCTCATCCGGGCGCGGCTCCTCGAGTCGCTTGCGGGCGTGGGCCAGGTGCCGGCGGCGGCGAACGACCTCTACCTCCTTGGCATGCTGTCGCGCCTCGATGCGGTCTTTGGCGACCGCGCTGCTGCCCTCGACCTGATCACGGTCACCGACGAGGTGCGGGCGGCGCTCAACGGCGACCCGGGCGTCTACCTCGACCTGCTGGGCCTGGTCCACGCGTACGAGCGCGGCGAGTGGGGAACGGTGGGCCCGCAGGCGGCGGCGCTGGGCCTCGAGGTGGGGCAGGTGGCGTCGCGCTACGTCGCGGCCGTCGAGTTCGCGGACATGGCCCTCGCGGCGTAGGGCGGCGCCTCTGGCTGGGGACCAGGGATTCGAACCCCGACTGACGGATCCAGAGCGTCGTGTCGGCCATCTCGGCTCGTCTGCGTACGCAGACCTCTATCTGCCTTTCGCCCCATCTGGGGGACGCCCCCGAGCGCTCTTGCTGCCACTGTGCGGCTCCGTGGACCGGGGCCATTAGCGACGAAGGGGCGCGTCCACGTCGAGGTCCCAC
This sequence comes from Dehalococcoidia bacterium, assembly GCA_020845735.1. Taxonomy (GTDB): domain Bacteria; phylum Chloroflexota; class Dehalococcoidia; order UBA2979; family UBA2979; genus RBC038. Next base: position 10,443 of record JADLFF010000024.1, on the reverse strand, counting down.
AGCAGCCGAGACCGCTGGTCGTCCCACCTCCGCTGGGGCCTGGGGTTGTACGGCAGGCCGTAGGCGTCAGGCCAGATCGTCACCGTCATCGAACGTGCTCTCTGCGCGACACGATACCAGGGCAGCTTCCAGGTTTCCGCGAGCAGATTCGTGACGCTATCTGCCAACACGAGCCGACCATTCTTCCCGACAGGAGTCCCGACTAGAGCGGACTTGAACGAGCCGAGCAACACGTCGACTACCTGGATCCACTCGGAGTCGATGCGCTTCTCGGTGTCCGAGAACGATCCATCGTCGGCGTCGTACTTGCGCGGGTCGCTGTCGACCCAGCTAATCGGCTGCATCGCAAGAGTCGGATTGTGACGAGGGTGCGTCTGCCGACGCCTAGCCGCCCGCCTCACCGCCAACACGGTCGCGCGCTCGTATGCCTGACGGTCGAGGCTATTGCCAGTGGGATCGAACACGGGAGTGACGTCCAGATGATCGAACTCCCGGAATGCGAATACGGGCACACCGAGCAGGGGCAGTGCGGTGCTGTACATCAGATGGCGTTCCCAACCAGGTTGCCCCTTGTAGGGCGCTCGGTAGAACCGAGCTTCGTGGTCAGCGAAGTACGCCTTGAATGCCATGCGCGATCCGAGCTGCCCGAGCACGATGTCGATCCATCGCTGGGCTACCTCGAATCGAGGACCTTTCGGCCCGCCTGATATCCCCTTGAACGTGACCTCGTGTCGATAGCCCTTGCGAGCATCGAGCAGCTCATCGAACAACGCTGCCCGGAGATCCGTCGCAATGTAGAGGACGCCATGTCCGGTGAACGGATCGTGACCCACGATCGGGTAGCTCTCGTCGTGGTAAACGTGCACGTAGCCGGTGGGGCGCTGGAAGAGTTCGTCGAATCGAAGCTGACCGTAGTTCTGCGTACTGCTCCTCGTTTCGGGGGAGGAATTAATTGTACGCGATCACGCTGAGGGAGTCCGTTACTAACGCGCGTCAGAACAGCACCTTCGCCATGCGCTCGCTAGCGTCACGCTGAGCCTCGGGGAGCACGTGGCTATAGAGGTCAGAGGTCGTCGCCATCTGGCTATGCCCGAGCGTCTCCATGACCACGCGCATCGAGACGCCTGCAGCGAGGAGATAGGTTGCCGCGCCATGTCGGAGGTCGTGGAACCTCACGCGAGGCAGACCGAGAGCGACGAGGCGCTCCTGGAACGTCTTGGTGACGACGGGACCGGAGAGGGGATAGCCATCCTCCCTGCAGAACACGAGGTCGCCATCGGGCCACCCCTGCCACCCTGGTGCAGCACGCTCGAACGCCTGCCGGTCACGGTGCGCACGGAGGGTGGCGACCAGGGGTGAGGGGAGATGCAGCGTGCGCCGGGAGCGGACGGTCTTCACAGGGTCGAGGTGATATTCGTGGTCGTACCGCTGCAGGCTGCGCCGCACTGTGAGGGTCGCACCGTCTAGGTCGACGTCCGACCAGGTGAGGCCGAGCGCCTCCGACTGCCGCAGGCCGAGGGCCATGCTGGTGGCGTAGAGGGCCTCCAAACGCTCCCCTCGCATCGCCTCGAGGAACGCACGAGCGTCGTCGGGCGACAGGGGCTTCACCTCCTCTCGTGCCGCGGTCGGCACTCGCACGAGACGCGCCACGTTGCGCGAGACGAGGCCCTGCCGCTCAGCCTCGGTGAGGGCAGCACGGAGTACAGTGCGCTGGTGCTGGATCCACCGGGCACCGTCGCCCAGCTCGCGCCTGTGGTTTATGTAGCTCTGCACCTCTGCAACCCCAAGGTCACGCAGACGGATATGCCCCAGGGCTGGGACGAGCTTGTTGCGCACAATGCCCTCGTAGGCCGAGTACGTCCGGGGGCGCACGTTGTGTCGGGCCGTCTCGTGCAACCAGCGGAGGAGCCACTCGCCCACGCACAGCTTTGGTTGCTGCACGACACCTTGCGACCGCAGGCGGTCGCGCTCGAGAATGTGCTCACGGAGGCGTGCTGCGGCCTCGGTCTTCGTCGTGGGGCCGAGCGTTTCTGAGTGGTAGACGCGCTCCTTGCCGTTCCCCGACTCCCACCGCAATTGATACCACGTGCCTTCCCTGGTGCGCCTCCTCTCGCGAATCGACCCTTCCCCGCGAACTCGCTTGTTGCCGCTCTTGGGCGCAGGCATTGCAGACCTCCCCCACTACACCAGTGAGGGCGAGGACGCTCCTCGTGGCGATTGGCAGCACGACAGGTCCCGCATGGGGATCACTAGGAGTGTGGTCGTGCCGCCGACAGTGACGAGGAGCGCTCGCCCTGGCGCTTATCGTTGGCATTGCGATCGCGCCAGCGCCATAGCGACCAACGGATGCGCAGAGTCTTAGTCGATCTCGGCGGGCCATGAGCGGGCCACAGAGTGCTAGCCCTGGTCTGGCTCCGCGTCCGAGAACCCCGTGATCGCATTGATGCCGTCAGCGAACGCTCGGTCGACCTCCTCGCGCACGTCGTCACGGAGGGCTGGCTGCACGACGTCCCGGTAGAGCCGCAGGACGGGCATGACGAATGCCGTTGCCAGCGTTTCCTTGCGGCCCATCGAGGCTGCGAACGCGAGCCGCTCGATCCGGACGCCTGCCTCGGCCCACCGCGCCACCTCCATCGGCGTCATTGGGGCCTCCTCCAGGGCGAGCTTTTCCGCCCACTGGAGGGCTAGTCGCTGCAACTCACGGCCGAGGGTGGCATGGTCCCCGTCGATGATGGCTGCGCGCGAGACGGCGGACGACTCGCGGGACTCACGGATGCGGGAGTCGTAATCGGCTGCATGAGCGACCCAGCCGCGATGAGAGGACCAGCGGCGTAGCGTCATGGGGTGCACGGAGATGCCCTCGGTGCGGAGCACGCTGGCGAGACGGTCGAGCGAGCGCTGCGAGCCCATCGCCAAATAGCGAATAAGGGCTTCGTCAGGCGAGATACCAGCGCGTCCTCCCACGGCTCAATCGCTCCCACGCCGAGATCGTGTCGTATCCCCGGCGGCTAATACACGCGGTACGCCTCGGTGTCGTCGCCGTTTCATCGCACCACCCCCACGCGCCAGGGGGAGATGTCCGAGCGGTACACGACTCGGCCCCCGACCCGGATCTCCTTGAACGTCGGCCTCTCCGCCCCGGCCATGATCCGTCGAGCGCCGTTGTATTCCTGCTCGCTGAGGAGGGTCTCCACGAAATCGGCCATCGGATCGTCCTCGCTCATGCGTCGCCTCTCGCGTGGTGCCATGTCGACCTCCGCTCTCATTACCAGGGGGGAAGTGACGTCCGAGTCCGACGCCTCCCCGACCCCATCCGCTCGACCTCGCTCTTGCTCTCATGCCCCGCGCCTCCCTCTACCCCTCTAATAGGAAATGGAGGTCCGACTGACTCCGACGAGGGCTTCCCTCTTGTTGTCGGAGAGGTCTTGATGGGAGAGATGGAGATCCGATGGTTCTCCGACTCTCCGACTGGTCCGACGGCATAGTCGACACATTTGGGTCGAGTACCCCTTCCTATTTGGCGGCATAGTCGGACTCCGCGCGTAACGCGCGCTCGAGGTTCTCCACACGGTCGCGTCCGTAAGGGATCGTGTCCAGGCCGAGCGGGCTGCTCACGAACCCTGGCGGCGACGTCCAGACGCGGGCCTCTTGCCGCCTCCCGATATCCCTCGGGGCCTCGGACCAGGCGACGTTGACGCGGCCGTCCGTGAACCCGAGGACACGCAGATGCTCTGCCAGCTCGCGGCTCGTCTTGATGGGCATGGCCCTGTTCGCCACCGCCTCGCCGCGGACCTTCTTGCTCAGGCGGATACTGAGCCGCCCGTCCGTCGTGGCCACCGGATAGCCTCGCTTCAGCATGTAGGCGTGCGCCCAGCGCTGCTCGATATCGGCGAGGTCGTATGCCGTGAGCCCGCTCTTGAACCCCCACCCCGACTCGCAGACGGTGCGCAGCCACTCGATCACGTCATCCTGGAGGTCGGCGTCGTCGCTCACCTCCGCCACCCCAGCCATCAGCTCGGCGGTGCGCTCCCAGCCGCCCGAGCCCTTGATAGGGGTGGCCAGGACCTGGCCGGTCTCCCGGAATACCGCCGTCCTGACCTTGCCGAAAGTGAGCAGCGCACCGGAGGTTGCCGCGACCTCGAACGTCTTGCCTGACTCCAGGACCCACAACCAGCGGTCTCCCTGACGGAGCACTCTCACGATCGGGTCGCGGAGGCGCAGTCGCTGGTTGAGCCGCGCGAGGGAGGCATTCCCATCCCTGGTCGCGATCGACCCGACGATCGTCGCCACCTCGTCGTCGTCCAGCGGAGGCTCCAGCGCGTCCGCGTTGAACGACCGCACCAGGGCGAGCACCTCCTCAACTGGTCGGTCCTGACCCAGGAGCCGTCCTGCAACCCGAGCCAGGGTGTCGTTCCGTGCCCCCTCCGCGACGGGCACCTCGATGCCGAGGTCGCCCACGAGCCAGTCCCAGGCCCCGGCAGTACCGCGAGGCACCGCCTTGGCGCGCTCGTTTCGCCTCGTTGGCCCCTCGGCGATGGCCAGCAGCTGGGGATGGTCGATGGGTACGGGCACTCCGCCACTGCGCGAGGTGTAGACCGTCCCCGAGGCATGAACACTCGGCGGGGCAACGACCATGCCCTTTTCGGCCCGCACGTCGACCTTCGGGAGGACGCCCACCTTGTTCGGCATGAAATGACCAGGGTGATTGACGTAGATGTGAAAGCCGCGCCCCGTGTCGACGATGGCGTCATCAGGCAGGCTCTCAATGTCGATGCCCGCTGCTCGCAGGGACGCCTCACCCTCTGGCCCGTCCACGTCTATGACGACCAGGTTGGAGATCAGGCCAGTCACGACGCCTACGTTCGTCCCTGGCCACTGCCGCCACCAACCGCGGATCTCGGTGGTGGTCGGTCGCTCGGTCTGCGTCTCGTTCCACTCGATGCGGGGATGCTTGGCCGGGCTGTGACACGTCGGACTGCCGCACGTACAGCGTCCTGCCTTCGTGACGCGGTGGAGCGGCACGACGGCCCACCCCTGCTGCGAGTACGCGAGCGCCCATTTCAGGGCTTCATCGAGATTTCTAGTGGTGTCACCGCGTGTTAGGGTCATGTCGTTCCTCCACGCCCCCCGCTGCGGACTCCACATCGCGCACGGGGGGCAATTTCTCGCTTATTCGGGGTCTGTCCGCTCGTTCAACGGGACGCAGCAGCATTCACAGCGGTTGCCGCTGCACCGAAACGTGACTGCGCACTCCGTGCCCTTGCGATCGCCGTAGGTCAGTTCTTGCCATAGTTCGGCGGCCTGCAGCTCGTCGTCTCGGGGAGAGTCGCCTTCGAACCCACCCCAGCATTCGAGGTGCACGTCGCACTCACAGATGGAGCACCCGATGCACCCCAGCTCGACTGTGTGCTTGCCGCCGCTGAGGACGCGAGCGATGTTCGCCTCACGCTCCAGTTGCTGGAGCGTCTCGCGAGCAGCGTCCACTTGCTTCTGCAGTGCCCACCTGTCCGCGGCGCTATGTCCGCGCGGTCGGTCGACCGATAACGTCATCTCGCTACCTTTCTCGACGGCCCTCCGGAACTGCACCTGGAGGGCCACCCCCATCACACCGAACAGCCGTTCGCTCCGACACCCGTATCAACGGGGCATTTCGTGCCTGGTCGCGAGGGCCGACGATGAGCTTGGGCAGGCCGCGTTTGGTATCCGCGACTGCCTCCGCTCGCGGTCCCGCCCTCGCTGAGCAGACGGGGGCGGGTCCGTTTCGAGCCTTGGCAGCGTTGGACATTGACGTCCCGACCCTGAAACGCTCACGACCACGCGTGAGGCAGCGCGCTCCTCTCCGGGCCGTCCTTCCCCTCCATGAGGACGGCCCACCCTCGCTACCACGGTCTGGCCTCACCTCGGCAGATCCGCCATGCACGCTGCGACATGAAATCGAACGTCGGCCAGTCGACCGACGACACCCGCTCGAGCTTCGGACTGTTCGGCACGCCAGCGGCTGCAATTTGCATCGACCTTTCGCGCTCACGCGCCGCGATCTCCGTGGGGCTCGGCGGCGAGACGAAGGTGAAGCCCAACCCCGTTGGCACGTCCTCCGTGAGGAAGCGCACCAGGAGATGGATGGGCGAGGCGAAAGGGTCTACCGGACGCGCCTTCACACGCGCCGCAAACGCGTCCAGCAACTCGCCCACGGGGTAGTCGGCACCTAGCGATCGCTCGGGGTTCTCGCCGCGTTGCCACAGACGGCAAACGCTTTGAACGGTGGTCCACGCTGGCGCGTTTGCGGGGTCGTTCGCCGGGTCGGCAACGACGCCGGTGCCGGTCGTCTCAGTCATTCCGGTCCTCCTCCCAGATGCGCCGCGTCTCGGCGACGACTAACTCGAAAAGGGTCTCGGCTAGGTCGCGCACCGACCGCCTGAACGCGGAGGACGTGTCGCCCACGGCGGTCAGACGCACCAGGGCGACGATCGCGTCCGAGGCCGAGGACCTGGTGGCGCGGGGCCAGAGGTGCGCGTCGGACTGATACCGAGGAGGCCGGAGGCTCGCGCGCAGGGCTCCGAGGGCAAGGTCCAGCTCAGTGACGTCAAGACCGCGCTCACGCAGCACTGTGCAGTACTCGGCCAGCTGGTCGAGCGCCGGGACCGAAATCCCGTGGCGCACGCGGTAAGGCGTCACCGGATGCTGGTCACACAAATCGGCCAGGTCCCGGTCACCGAGTCCCACAGCCCGCATAGCGTCGGCGAGCGGAATGGCGGTTGGCGGTCGGACGACCGCCGTGGTCGTCGTCACGCGTAGAGCTCCGGCTGGCGGCGCAGGGCCTCATCGAGGGCTTCGGCGAACGACAGCGAAGGGTTCTCACGCTGCAGCGCCTTCGCGGCCTCGACGGCGCGATCCGAGTCGCGGCTAACCTGGGCGGCGGTTCGAGGCGAGGCAGGACGCTCGCTCGCGGCAACAGGTGCGTGCCCATCCCCCGCATAGAGGCCCCACATCCCCACGGCGTTAAGCTCGCGGGCGACTCGGTCTGCCGCCTCGGCGAAGGACATTCCCTGGGCCTTCAGGTCGCCCTCGCGGTCTGAGGCCCAACGCTCCAGGTCAGCGCGTGTCTTCGCGGTTGATAGATCGCTGGCGATCGAGTCGGCCTCGCTGAACGAGAGGCCGGTGTACTGGAGCGCGGCTCGATTCGATTCAACAAACGACTGATGTGACGGCACGTGTGCCCTCCTGGACTCAACTCCGGTTTCGTGAAAAATCCTCGTCGCGCGCTCGGCGGGAGTGCATAGTGGCGCGGGAAGCGAATTGCCCCGGACCTGCCGGGGCAACTCAGATCGAGCCGTGCTCGCGCGTCAGTCGTCGGTCGCCAGCATCCCGAGCACGTCGGCGACCAGGTGGAAGGTGCTCAGGGCCTCAGCAGCCTCGAGCAGCGACGAGTCACCCGTGTGAAGGGCACGCGCGAGGGCGTGACGTTCAAGGTCGTTGAGCGCCGTCCGCAATCGCATCGCTACGACTCGCCCACTCGGTGTGGCACGAAGTTGGGGAGGCTCGTAAGGTCGGCGCGTCACTTCGTCACCAGCCCGTGCTTGGCGACCTGGTACCGACAGCCAGCGTCCGTCCTGAATGGGTATCTCTCGAGGAACACCGCAATCCCCCCGTCGAGGCCGTGTTCGGCGATGTCGAGGCGCAACTGTTCGCGATGCTCGGGAAGCCACCGCGCCCCGAACGCCGTCCCGGCCTCCTCCCGTCGACCAGCGCCAGCCAGTCGTTTGCGCTCGATCAGCTCGTCCCGACTCCCCGTCACGCGCTGTCGTGCTGGTTTCGGCTCGGCCTCGATCTGATCGAGCGTGCGCTTGCGGCGCGACGGCGTCGGCGTCGGCTCCTCCACAGGCGCAGGTGTCGCCTCGGGCTCGGGGCTCGCCTTCGCACGGGCTGACGTTCGTTTGGCGGTGGGCATTCCAGAACCTCCTGGCTACGACACCGCGAGTGCGGCGTCTGTAGCAGGACTGTTCGGGTTGCCCACCGACTGAGAAATAGAGCGCCAGCCGCCGGTGCCCTCCTGGTCGCGGTCGCCGTCGGCGAACCAGGAGGCGGGACGGCTCACCTGGGCTCCCAGCGAACGACGGTCTCAAGCTCGGGGGGTGCGCCGTGCTCGATGCTAAGAGCAACCTGCTTGACTCGCTGCTCGACAGGCTCCGTCAGGTGCGCGAAGCCATCGTTGGCCAGCCAGAATCGCTGGAACTTCGCGAGCACGCGCTCGAGGTCTTCTGGCGCAGTGCCCGGTGAGACCCAGACGCGAATGCCCGCCAAGTTCACGTGCGGCTCATGCACGGCCCTTGCGGAGATGAGATCCCCGTCTTCATCCGCACCGGACTCGTGTCCGATAGATCGCAGACCCTGTTCGAGAGGGCCTAATCCGGGCTGGCCGCGGAGCTGAACGCCCGTATGCATCACGTACGGATTGTCCATCTCCTGCTCCCACTCGACGGCAGAGCGGACCCTGTCGGCGAGCCAGTACTCGAATCCGCCGAATGGGTGGTCCTGTGTCAGGAGAGTGGCGCAAAGCTCAGCAGCGCGGCGCTCCCGATCTGCTCGCCCCTCGTCGCTAGCAACGATCTGGTCCTCGGTTCGGTCAGGTGCCAATTCGTGAGCCTTCCTCTGCATCCTTGCTCCGCCGTATGCCGAGCATTGGAACGCGGGGGAGCATATCTCCAAGTTGGTAATTCAGGGGACGATAGTACGGTTAAATCTCATTGCCTTCATGGTCACGCGGGCGTCACAATGGGTGCCGTGGACTTTGATGAGCTACTGCGCCGCCGCCGTGGTCGACCAGAGGGTGGCTCACGCTACCGAGCGTTCATTCGGGCTCTGAAACCAGGGGTAGTGGCGGAGTGGCCCATCGAGGCAGGACGATCGCACGAGGGGGTGCGGTCCGCGATGCACTTTGCCGTCGGGCGTGAGAACGCTGCGCGTCGCGAGCGAGGCGAGCGCGAGCTTCGGATAATCACAAGCATCGTGGGCGAGACGCTCTACGTCGGTCTCGCGCCGGACGATCCCCCAGCGCCGGGGCCGAAACGACCCAGGGCGAAGCGCTCCTGACGACGAAGCCCCGCGCAAGCGGGGCTCCCCGAGGCCTGTCGGCGCGAAGCCGTCACGAGGTGCTGGGGCGGTGCCTACGCGCTCCCGCGCACCTCTCGAGTTAGTCGATCACGGCGATGACGAGCCGACAACCGCTATCAACGGTCGCCCTGGGCGTCGCCTCGCATGCAGAACGTATGTTCGCTTTAGGGTACGGACGTAATGGCCCGCGTTAATGGCCCGACGTTGGCGGAGGAGGCTGTCGGTTGACCGGATCGCTATGCGAGGGCTGGCTGGGGACCAGGGATTCGAACCCCGACTGACGGATCCAGAGTCCGCTGTCCTACCATTAGACGAGTCCCCAGCGGCATCTCCGAACGTACCAGACCAGCCGTTCACGCGTAAGCGGTGTCCGCCCTCGCTTCCCCACGCTCGTCGTCGGGCGCCACAACGAGTGGCGGCAAGCGGGCCCGAGGAGCGTTCGGGCGGTCGCTGTTAGACTCAGAGCATGCTGGAACGACTGGCCGAGATTGAAGCACGCTTCGAGGAGCTGAACCGGCTGCTCGCGGACCCCGAGGTGGTGGCCGACCACCGGCGGATGAACGAGCTGGCCCGTGAGCGGTCACGCCTCGAGCAGGTGGTCGCGCTCTTCCGGCGCTACCGGGAGACGAGCGACGCCCTCGCGGACGCGCGCGCGATGGCCGGGAGTACCGATGAGGACGAGCGCGAGCTCGGACGCGAGGAGCTGGAGCGGCTGGGGCCGGAACTCGAGCAGCTGGAGCAGGAACTCAAGGTCTCGCTGCTACCTCGGGACGCGGCCGACGAGAAGGACGTGATCGTCGAGATCCGCTCGGGCACCGGCGGCGAGGAGGCGGCGCTGTTCGCGGCCGACCTCTTCCGCATGTACATCCGCTACGCCGAGCGCCACGGGTGGAAGACCGAGGTCATCAACACCTCGGAGGCGACCGCAGGGGGCTACAAGGAGATCGCGTTCGAGCTCCACGGGCAGGACGCGTACCGCTTCATGAAGCACGAGTCGGGTGTCCACCGCGTGCAGCGCGTGCCGGAGACCGAGACCCAGGGCCGCATCCACACCTCGACGGCCACGGTGGCCGTGCTCCCCGAGGTGGACGAGGTCGACGTGGACATCGACTGGGGGAAGGTGCGCATCGACATCTTCCACTCGGGCGGCGCCGGCGGGCAGAACGTGAACAAGGTGGCGACGGCGGTGCGGATGACGCACGAGCCGACGGGCATCGTGGTGGTGTGCCAGGACGAGCGGTCGCAGGCCAAGAACCGGGCCAAGGCCGAGGCGCACCTGCGCGCTCGGATCTACGAGCTGGAGCGCGCGAAGCAGGCCGCCGAGCAGGCCGG
>JADLFF010000023.1 GCA_020845735.1 Dehalococcoidia bacterium | reverse complement strand
GAGGACGTGGGCCGCTACGGCGGCTGCTACGCCGTGACGCGCGGACTCCTCGAGGAGTTCGGCGACGAGCGAGTGCGGGACACGCCGCTGTCCGAGCTCGCGTTCGTGGGCGCGGGGGTGGGCGCCGCGCTCGGAGGCATGCGCCCCATCGTCGAGGTCATGACGGTCAACTTCAGCCTGCTCGCACTCGATCAAATCGTGAACAACGCCGCGACGATCCCGCACATGTCCGGCGGCCAGTTCACCGTCCCCCTCGTCATCCGCATGGCGACGGGTGCAGGTCGCCAGCTGGCCGGGCAGCACTCGCACTCCTTCGAGGGCTGGTACGCGCACATCGCGGGCCTCAAGGTGCTCGCGCCGGCAACCATCGAGGATGCCCGGGGCATGCTCTGGCCCGCCCTCTGCGACCCCAACCCGGTGCTCATCGCGGAGCACGTCATGCTCTACAGCGTGGAGGGCTCCATCGCAGACCCGCCGCCGGACGTCGACATCACACACGCGGCCGTTCGCCGCAGCGGGAGCGACCTCACGCTGATCGCGTACGGGGGGACGCTCTCGAAGGCGCTCGCCGCGGCCGAGGAGCTGGCGCGCGAAGGTATCGACGCGGAAGTGCTCGACCTCCGCGTGCTGCGCCCCCTCGATGATGCCACGATCCTCGAGTCGGTCCGCCGGACGCATCGCGTGGTCGTCGTTGACGAGGGCTGGCGCAGCGGCAGCCTGGCCGCAGAGGTGATCGCGCGCGTCGTCGAGGGCGCGTTCTACGAACTCGATGCCCCGCCTGCGCGCGTGTGCAGTCGCGAGGTGCCGATCCCGTACCCCGCGCACCTCGAGCAGGCGGCGCTCCCGCGCGTCGAGGACGTGATTGCCGAGGCGCGGCGGCTGGTCCGTGGCGATGGCTGACTTCGTCATGCCCTCGCTGGGGGCGGACATGGAGTACGGCACCCTCCTCGAGTGGCGCGTGGCGCCGGGTGCCGAGGTGCAGCGCGGGCAGGTGATCGCGCTCGTGGAGACCGACAAGGCCGCCATCGAGGTGGAGGTCTTCCAGACGGGGACCGTCGACGCGCTGCTCGTGGCGCCCGGTACCCGCGTGCCCGTCGGCACGCCGCTCGCCCGGATCCGCGTCGCCGGCGAGCCCGCCTCTCCCGCGGCCGCGGCCACGTCGCAGCCCCCGACCCCACCTCGGCAGTCCGAGGGGCAAGCCGCCACGCCGGGCCCGTCCCTCCAGCGTGCGGCCATGCCGACGCGGGACGCCGGGCCGCGACGGCGCGTGTCACCCCTCGCGCGCGAGACGGCGAGGCGGCTCCACGTGGACCTCGAGGCGGTCACGGGGACCGGACCGTCCGGAGCCGTCACCCAGTCCGATGTCGAACGAGCAGCAGCGGCCGGCCCTCCCGCCCGCCCCGGGGCCCCGAGTCGCGATCGAACGGCCGCGATGCGCCGGGCCGTGGCAGCCGCCGTCTCGAAGTCGAACCGCGAGATCCCGCACTACTACCTCGAGGAGACCATCGACTTCTCGCGGGCAGCCGCGTGGCTTCGCGAACAGAACGCACGACGCCGGGCCCGCGAGCGCATCGTGCCTTCCGCACTCTTCGCGCGAGCAGTCGGCCTGGCAGCGCGGACCGTGCCGCAGCTCAACGGCACCTGGACCGATGACGCGCTGCACCTCGCGAGCCGTGTGCACGTCGGGATGGTGATCGCGCTGCGCGATGGCGGGCTGCTCGTGCCCACCATCCTCGACGCCGACACGAAGCCCGTCCCCGAGGTCATGCGCGAACTCCTCGAGGCCACGCGCGCGGCCCGGCGCGGCACGTTGCGCGGCGCCCAGCTCACGCCCTCCACGATCACCGTGACCAGCCTCGGGGCGCAGGGCGCCGAGCGCGTGTTCGGCGTCATCTACCCACCGCAGGTCGCGCTGGTCGGCTTCGGACGCGTATCGACGCGGCCATGGGCGGCCGGTGACCGCATCGAGGCGCGCGCGCAGGTCTCGGTGACGCTGGCCGCCGACCACCGCGCGACCGATGGCTACACCGGCGCGCGGTTCCTCGGGACCGTCGCGCGCCTCCTCCAGCATCCGGAGGAGCTATGACCGCTCCTCCCTCGGCGTTCGATGTCGTCATCATCGGAGGCGGTCCAGGGGGCTACGTCGCGGCGATCCGCGGTGCCCAGCTCGGCCTGACCGTCGCGCTCGTCGAGCGGGAGTCGGTGGGCGGCACCTGCCTGAACTGGGGCTGCATCCCCGCCAAGGCCCTCCTGCGCGGAGCCGACATCGTGGCCCTGGTCCGCGACGCCGCGGTGTACGGAGTGGACGCCGAGGTGCGAAGCGTGGCGCTCGGCCCCAACGTGGACCACAGCCGCGAGGTCGTCGGCCAGGTCGTGCGAGGAGTCGAGTCGCTCCTCGCGCAGCACGGTGTCCACGTGATCCGTGAGGCTGCCCGGCTCCTCGATGCGCACTCGGTAGGCGCCGGCGGTGCCACCCTGCGAGCCGAGCACATCGTGATCGCGACGGGTGCACGCCCACGCTCGTTACCCGGCATCGCGATCGACGGCGTGCGCATCCTCGACAGCCGCGCCGCGCTCGCACTGCGCGAGACACCGCGATCCGTCGTGATCGTCGGTGGAGGCTGCGTGGGCGTGGAATTCGCCTACCTGTACCGGGCGTATGGCGCGGACGTCACCCTCGTCGAGCACGGCACGCACCTCCTCGGGGAGATGGACGAGGACATCACCACCCGCCTCGAGGAGTCGCTGCGCAACGCGGGCGTCGAGGTGGTCACCGGCGCGCGCGTCGAGGCCCTCACGACTCATGAGCAGGGTGTGCGCGCCGTCGTCTCGCGGGAGGGCGCCACCCGCGACGTGCACGCCGAGCGCGCGCTGGTCGCCGTCGGCATCACCCCCAACACCGATGGCCTGGGGCTCGAGGCCGCGGGCATCCGCCTCGATGAGCGCGGGTTCGTCGCTGTCGACGAGCGTCTCGAGACCTCGGAGCCCGGCCTCTATGCGATCGGCGACGTCACGGGAGTCGTGCCCCTTGCCCACGTGGCCTCGGCGCAGGGAATCGTGGCCATCGAGGCACTCGCCGGGCTCGAGCCGGCGCCCCTCGACTACGACTGGATGCCCCGCGCCGTGTACTGCACGCCACAGGTGGGAAGCATCGGACTCACCGAGGCGGCCGCGCGCGCCCGGGGGCACCGGGTGCGGGTCGGGCGGGTGCCCTACGCCACCAACGGCAAGGCCGCCGTCCTCGGCGCACGCGAGGGCCTCGCGAAGCTGGTGGCCGACGGCGACAGCGGCGCCATCCTCGGCTTCCACGTGCTGGGCGAGGGCGCCACGGAGCTGCTGGCCGAGGTGGGCGTCGCGCACACCCTCGAGAGCACCGTGCTCGAGATCGCCCAGACCGTGCACGCGCACCCGACGCTGTCCGAGCTCGTCCGCGAGTGCGCCCTCGCCGCGACGGGCGAGGCCATCCACTTCTTCCAGCCCCGGCACTAGGGCCCGTCCGCAGGAGCCGGCGCGTCCACGAGGGCCGCGCCCCTCAGGCCCGACCCGCCTCGGGGTCGGCCCACACGAGGTGCAGGTCCAGGTGGCCGATCACCTCGGCGAGGCGTGCGGCGAGTGGGGGGTGCAGCAGCCGTCCGAGGCGAGTCGTGGGGACGCGCGCCGCGACCACGTGGCCCACGTTCTCCCGCTCGATGAGCGCGGGCACCTCGCGGTCCAGGGCCGCGACCGCTGCCTCCTCCACGCGCGCACCGAGGTCCACCGCGAGCCGCCGCGCATCGGCGAGCGCCGTGGTCACCGGGTACCCCTCGCGGAGGAGGACCAGCACCACCAGCTCCGACTGCAGCGCGCGCGCCAGCCTCGAAGCCCGGCGCACGACGCGGGATGCGCCCGGCGACTCGTCGACGACCGCGAGCACGCGCTCGGCGGCCGGCCACGACTCCTCGATGGCGTGGTCGCGCATGTACTCCTGCAGGTCGCGCTCCACCTCGGTGGAGACCTTGCGCAGGGCCAGCTCGCGGAGGGCGGTCAGGTTGCCCTCGCGGAAGAAGTGGTGGAGCGCCTGCTCGGCGCGATCCGCGGGGTAGACCTGCCCCCGCTCGAGGCGTTCGCGCAGCGCTCGCGGAGAGAGGTCCACCACCTCCAGCTCGTCGGCGTCGTCAACGACGCGGTCCGGCACGCGCTCGCGCACCGGTGAGCCCGTGATGCTCTCGACGATGTCCGCCAGGCTCTCGAGGTGCTGGATGTTGACCGTGGTGATCACCGAGATGCCGGCGTCGAGGAGCGCGTGCACGTCCTGCCAGCGCCTGGCGTTCCGCGAGCCGGGTACGTTGGTGTGCGCCAGCTCGTCGACGAGCGCGACCTGCGG
>JADLFF010000022.1 GCA_020845735.1 Dehalococcoidia bacterium | reverse complement strand
TGCTGCCGATGGCCACGGGCGCGTCCGAGTCGCGGTGGCGGCTGCGGAACTCGCGGACGAAGGAGTCCATGGTCTCGCCGATCAGGCCTCGGAGGTCCCAGTTGGGCTCCCAGCCGAGGAGCTCCCGCGCCTTGCTGATGTCGGGAATGCGCCGGTCACAATCGGCGTAGCCCGGGCCGAAGAACTCCTTGCCGGGGACCGAGACGACCTCCGGGAGACTGGCGACGCCGTCCCAGTAGCGCTCCTTGTAGATCTCGATCATCAGGTCCGCGAACTCGGCGACGGACGCCTCGTTGCGCGGGTTGCCGATGTTGAACGCCTGGCGCGAGGTGGCGCCCGACGTGTCCTCGATGACGCGGCCGATCGCCTCCACGGCGTCATCGATGTACGTGTAGCAGCGCTGGGCCAGGCCGTCGTCGACGAGCGAGATGCGCCCGCTGCGCAGGAGCGCGTCCATGAACTGGGCGAACATGCGAGGCGACTCGTCCTTCTTGTCCGACGGCAGGAAGTCGAAGCGTGGCCCGACGAAGTTGAACGGACGGATGATCGAGTAGTCGAGACCCTGCTGGAAGCCCATCGCGTGAATGACCCGCTCCAGCAGATGCTTGCTGGTGGCGTAGATCCATCGAGTCTCGTGGATGGGCCCCGTGATCATCGCGGTGGTCTCTTCGGACTGAGTGATGTCGGCGCGCGCCATGAAGTCGGGCGTCCGGAGCTCGTCAGGCACGAGGCTCAGCCAGGTGGGACCGTAGATCTCGCAGGTCGAGAACTGGACCAGGCGCTTGTTCAGATCGGTGCACTGTTGCGCGACTCGGAGGTTGTCCATGAAGTCGAGCTCGAAGACGTGCATCGGGTTGAGCGTGTAGGTCTTGGGCGTCGCGACGGCGACCAGGTTGACGACGACATCGGCGGACTCGAGGAGCTGCCGCGTGAGCGCCGTGTCGGTGTGGATGTCGCTGTCGAAGTAGGTGAACCGGTTGTGGTCGAGGAGGTGCCGGACCTTCTCGTGGTTGATGTCGGTCGCGATGACCTCGTGGCGCCCGCGCCGGAGCAGCCACTCCGCGAGGTGTGAGCCGATGAAGCCGCCGCCGCCCAGAAGAACGACCTGCATGTCTGGTGCCTTTCCCGCGCGAGGGCGCGACCTAGTACGAGCCTTCGGCTTTCACCACGGTCCGCACCGTGCGGAGCAAGATGGAGATGTCGGAAGCCAGCGAGATGTGCTCCAGGTACAGCAGGTCGAGCTCGGTCATCTCGTCGAAATCGTGCCGTGCGCGTGCGGTCACCTGCCAGAGCCCGGTGAGCCCGGGCGTCCCGGCGAGGCGCTGCAGCTGGCGCGGTGTGTACTCGGCGACCTCATCGGGGAGGGGCGGTCGAGGTCCGACCATGCTCATGTCCCCTCGGAGGATGTTCCACAGCTGGGGCAGCTCGTCGAGTGACGTACGCCGGAGCACGCGGCCGACGCCCGTGACGCGCGGGTCGTGCCGCATCTTGAAGATCGGGCCTGTGCCCTCGTTCTGCGCGGCGAGGAGTGCGCGTTCCTGGTCGGCGCCCGCGTACATCGAGCGGAACTTCAGGCAGCGGAAGATGCGTCCGCCGCGGCCCACGCGTTCGTGGATGTAGAAGGCGCCGCCGCGGCTTTCGAGACGAATCGCGACCATGATCACGGCGAACGCAGGCGCCGTGATCAGCAGCAGCACCAGCGCACCGAAGACGTCCATCGCACGCTTCCACGCAGGGAAGGGCGCGAGGCGACCCACCTCGATCTGGACGACCCGCTGGTAGCGGGTCCCCAGGGCGACGTCTTCGAGTGGAACCAGACTCACCCGATGCTGCCTGCCACCACGCTCGGCTCGAAGTCGAACGAGGCAAAGACCTCCTGGCTCGGGCGACCGACGCAGCGGTACTCGAAGCCGGCCTCCGCGAGGCGCGCGGGATCGAGGTAGTTGCGGCCATCGACGAGGAGTGCGCGCCGCATCCCGGCAGCCAGGGCAGCGAACGGGAGCTCGCGGAACTCGGGCCACTCCGTCGCGAGGATGATCGCCTCGGCGCCCTGTGCGCCCTCCTCGACGGACGCGACGGCGCGGACGCCGGGCGCGAGCGCCTGGATGCGGTCGGCGGTGACCACGGGATCGAAGACCAGCACCTCGGCGCCCTCGCTCTGGAGGAGCTGCGCCAGCTCGATGGCCGGCGAGAATCGCGTGTCGTCCGTGCCCGGCTTGAACGCGGCGCCCAGGACGAGGACGCGGCGGCGCTCGAGATCACCGAGCGCGCTGCGGACCTTGGACACGACGAGCCGGCGCTGGTCCTGGTTGACCTGCATCACCGCACGCAGCAGCTGCGGGTGAGCGCCGTGCGCGGCGGCGAGGTGGGCGAGCGACTGCGTGTCCTTCGGCAGGCACGAGCCGCCCCAGCCGAGCCCGGCGCCGAGGAAGCGCGGGCCGATGCGGTCATCGGCGCCAATCCCCTTCGCGACGAGCTGGGCATCGGCGCCCATCTGCTCGCAGATGGTGGCGATCTCGTTCATGAACGAGATCTTGGTGGCGAGGAAGGCGTTGGCCGCGTACTTCACCATCTCGGCGGACCGAGTGTCGACGCGCATGATCGGGGCGCCCAGGGACTCGAAGAGCCGGGCGGTGCGCTCGACCGCGTCCTCATCCCGTGACCCGAGGATGACTCGGTCGGGACGCAGGAAGTTGTCGATCGCCGTCCCCTCCTGGAGGAACTCGGGATTCGAGACCACGGCGATGGACGTCGCGTTCATGCGCGCCGCCAGCTGCTCGACGAGGTCCGCGGTGCCGATGGGGACCGTGGCCTTATTCACGATGACCGCGCGCGGCGGCAGGCACCTCAGCAACGAGGCGACGGCCTCGCGGACCGCACGCAGGTCGGCCGAGCCGCCTGCGGACGGCGGCGTGCCGACTGCGACGAAGGCGAACTCGACATCGAGGGCCTGGGGGTAGTCCGCGCGGAACGCGATCAGTCCGCGCTCGACGCCCTGCCGGAGGAGGTCATCGAGGCCCGGCTCGTGGATCGGGCTCACGCCCTGCTGGAGCAGTGCGATGCGATCGTGATCCACGTCCAGGCACGTCACCGAGTGCCCCAGGTGGGCGAAACAGGCCGCCGTCACCAGTCCTACATGTCCGGCGCCGACCACCGCGATTCGAGCCATTGGTTTCCCCTCCGCTTGCGACGAAGAATCGCCGACAGGAGTTGATTCGGCGTTGGTGCCGCGTGCGGACGCACGACGGCGCGCGCTCACTGGTCCCCCCGACCTCGCCATCGGGCGAGTCGAACCCGGACTCCGCTTGAGATACAGCCGGGCGCAATCGCCATGAAGGTGGGCAGGTCCCTCAGCAGGTAGCGCCTCCACAGGCGGCGGGGCTCCTGCACCAGGCGCACGGCCCACTCGAGGCCCGCCTGCTGGAACAGCTGCGGCGCACGACGGCGACGGCCCGCGAAGAAGTCGAGCGTGCCCCCCACACCGATCCAGACCGCTCGCGGGAGGGCCGCCGAGTGCGTCGCGATGAAGTGCTCCTGCTTCGGGCAGCCCAGCGCGACGAGCACAACGTGCGGGTCCGCGGCGACTAGCTCATCCAGGTTCTGCCGAAGCTCCTCCGCGGTGAGCGGCCGGAACGGCGGCGTGTGCTGCGAGACCACCTCTACGCGGGGGAAGCGGTGCGCGAACGTATCTCGGGCCGCCGAGGCGATATCGGGCTCAGAGCCGTAGATGGCCACTTTCAGTGGCACGGGCAATTCGGTGCTCGCACGCAACAGGGCGTCCACGAGGTCGACACCACTCACTCGCCCGGTGGACCGGGCACCAGACAGCCGCGCAAGCCATGCGATGGGGGCGCCGTCAGCGACGACCAGATGCGACGCTAGCAGGAGACTCCGTAAGTGGCGATCGCCACGAGCCAGAGCGAAGAAATCGAGGTTGGCGGTCGCGACCCGGGCGCCGACGCCCTCCCGGATGGAGGACAGCAAGACGCCGAGTGCATCCCTCAGGGAGCCATCGAAGATCGGGACGCCGGCGATCGGGAGGTGATGGGGCGACTCGGCCGCGTGCAGCCGCTCGCCAGGTGCGGCCGCCGAGGGAGCCTGCTCGAAGGTGCGCGCCACGGACCCTCAATCGTGCCGCCGGGGTGATGCGTGAATCGTCGCTCGGCCTGGTCGAATGTCAGTCGAGCGACCGTCTTGGCGGCTAGCGCTCGGCCACGCGGCTCTCCTCGAGGCTGATCATGTAGCCGAGCGAGTGGCGCGAGGTGATCTCGAGGCTGTGGCCACCCGCCTCGCGCAGCTTGGCGCGGAGGTGGGAGATGTGCGTCTTGAGCAGCGCCGGCTCGGGCGGCTCCATGTTGTCCCACCCGAAGGTGAGAAGGCGCTCCGTCGAGGCGAGCCGGCCGGTGTGGACCAGCAAGCAGAAGAGCAGGCGCAACTCGAGCTTGGTGAGCCGCAGCTCGTGCCCGTTCTTATGTGCGCTGTAATGCGCGAGGTCGACCGTGAGGTCGGCCAGCGTCACCACCTCGACGTCACGGTCGGAGGAGCTGCCCACCGCGAGGCGTTCGAGGCGCTCGATCAACTCGAAGGGGTCGTACGGCTTGCGGATGACGTCGCCGATCCCGCCCTGCAGGAGCCTGCGGCTGGTCGCGCCATGGATCTGCGTTGCCGCCACCACCGAGACCACCGTTCGCGGCAGACGGCTGACGAAGTCGGTCAGCGGCTGCACGTCGCTCTCCGCGGCGTCCTCCATGCCGATGACGCACGCGGACGGCTCGAACGGGAGCGCCTCGTCGACGGCAGCCCAGCTCTCCATCTCGAACGTCTTATGTCCGCGCCGGCGCGCGGCCACCGCGAGGATGCGCGCGGCCAGGGCGTCGCCTTCAACGATCAGGATGCGCACAGTTCGTCGTCGCTTTCCTCGGCAGTGGGCCTGTGGACGCTGGCGGCCACGAGGCCTTCGGGAGCAAACGCGTACCCCACGCGACTAATGGTGCGGATCGGCTCTCCCGGGCAGCCCGCGTCGCGCAGCTTCCGCCGAATCGCGCTGATGTGGCCCTTGAGCAGGGTGGCATCCTGCAGGTTGGGGTACTTCCAGACCCGCTGATTAAGGTAGGCATACGGCAGCACCTGGTCCGGGACGCGCACGAACTCGCCGAGGATGCGCGCCTCGAGCTCGGTGCAGCCGATATCGCGTCCGCGGTACCGCACGATGCCCGCCGTCCAGTCGAAATCGAGGGGCGAGACCATCGAGTCGGATGCGGGGGTCTCCTGCGCCCCGGCGCGCCTCGCGAGTGCGCGAATCCGCGCGCGAAGCTCGCTGGGGTGGAAGGGCTTGGCCACGTAGTCATCGGCGCCCGCGTCGAGGCCTCGAGTGATGTCCGTCAGCCCCGCGAGGGAGGAGAGGACCAGGATCGGCAGGCGGGGGAACTGCTCGCGCATTTCGGGGATCAGGTTCAGCCCCGATCCGTCGGGCAGCATCACATCCACAATCGCGAGCTCCGGGGTCTCGCGGCCCATGAAGCGCCGAGCGGCCTCCTCGGTACCGACGACCACGACGTGGTGGCCCTCGTAGCGAGCGGTCTCGGCGATGATTCCCGCGTAGTCGGGGTCATCCTCGATCAGCAACACCAGCACGCGTTCCCCCTCTCGGTGCCGCGGCCCCTTCGGGCGAGAAGACGATGAGCGCTGGTGGGGATGCCACTCGTGCTCAACCAGTTCGAGGACGGCGAGCCCGCCATCCTCGACGGATTCTCTACTTGCCTCTAACTAACAGTCGGAACAGTGAGCGCCACCCTGAAGCGTTCGACGCTCGCCAGGGTGGTGATGCGTCCGCGCATGCGGGCCGCGAGGTGAGCCGCGAGCGGGCCACCGAGGCCGAATCCGCGATGCTGATCGACCTCCGCGGGGGAGTTCTCGACGGAGAACACCAGTTCCTGACCGCAGAGCGACAGCTCGAGGTGGATCGGATGGGCGGGGTCGCCGTGCACCTGGGCGTTCTCGAGCAGGTTCTGCGCGAGGGCCTCGAACGCACGTGGGTCGTGCGCCGGCCGCGCGCCCTCGGCTGCGGGCGCCACGGTCAGGTCGACGCGCCAGCCGCATCGGCGGACGTCTGCCACGAGGCCCCGGAGGAAGTCGGCCGGTGCGAGCCCGTCGGGGCCGGCGGGCTCATCGAGGACGGCGTTGACGCGAGTGAGCGTCCGGCTGGCGACCCGCTCAATCAGCTCCAGGGCTGCGAGCGCATCGTCGAGGTCCCGCTCTTCGAGGGCCTGCCTGGCCACTGTAATGAGTAATGAGGTAGGTGAGCGCAACTCGTGGTGCGCGCGACGGATCCGCAGGTGTTCGTCGCCCTCGATGAGGACTTGTGGGTTCGACAGTTGTGCGACCATGGCCCCCCCGGACCTCGGATCACTGGCGCTCAACACAGGTCGACGGGCAGCGCCCCCTGCACCGTTTGTCGAATTATTGTCGACGGATATTGCTGGAACAACGCGATTCAATGACGAACACCCAACAAAGCGCGGATTCAGAGGGTTGTTTTATGGTTGACGCCTTACAAAGCCGGCATCGGAGTAAAGCCTGACTCGCATCCAACGGCTCCTTTACGCCGCTGCTATGTAGATTCGGTCCGTTTCGCGTTATGCACACCACCCCGGAGCCGCCACACGCCCCCTCGACAGATTGGCGACAGGGCGGGCACATACTGGGCGTCATGGCGACGCGCCGTCCCGTATCGGGGGAGGCCCTGTGATTCCGATTACCAGACTCGCGATTGGCGAAGAAGAGGCGGCGGCCGCACTGGCGGTCATTCGCTCAGGGTGGCTGACGCAGGGTGAGCGCGTCCGGGAGTTCGAGGAGCGCGTCGCGACGTACGTCGGGGCTGCGCACGCCATCGCGACGTCGAACTGCACGACGGCGCTGCACCTCTCCCTGATCGCGGCCGGGGTCGGGCCCGGCGACGAGGTGATCTGCCCGTCCTTCTCGTTCATTGCCACGGCGAACTCGATTGTGCACGCGGGGGCCACCCCGGTGTTCGTGGACATCGACCCGCGCACGTACAACATCGATCCCGCGCTCGTCGAGGCGGCGATCACGCCGCGGACGCGGGCGATCATGCCCGTCGACCAGATCGGACTCGGGGCCGACATTCCGGCCGTCCTCGAGATTGCGCGCCGGCACGGCCTGCGTGTCGTCGAGGACGCTGCGCCGTCCATCGGGGCAACGGTGGGCGAGAGCCGCCTCGGAAGTCTGAGCGACTTCACCTGTTTCAGCTTCCACCCGCGCAAGAGCATCACGACGGGCGAGGGCGGCGTCATTACCACGAACGACGATGCGGCGGCGGAACGCCTCCGGAGCATCCGCTCTCACGGTGCCTCGGTGTCTGACCTGGCGCGCTACCAGAGCGGCAGCACGGACCTCGAGGAGTATCGCGAGCTGGGCTACAACTACCGGATGACCGACATCCAGGGCGCGATCGGGATCGTGCAGATGCGCCGCCTGGACGAGGTGCTCGCGGCCCGACGCCACCTGGCCCTCCGGTACAACGAGCTGCTCGCTGATGACGAGCGCATCGAGACGCCGTTCGAGCCGGCCGATCGGCCTCACACGTTCCAGTCGTACTGCGTGCGCCTGCGGTCCACGCGCCCGCGGCAGGACCTGATGAACGACCTCGCAGCGCGCGGCATCGCGACGCGGCGCGGGGTGATGGCGATCCACCTCGAGCCGTACTACCGCAGCCGCTATCCGCAGCTGTCGCTTCCCGAGACGGAGCGTGCGACGGCCGAGACGCTACTCTTGCCCCTCTACGTGGGCATGACCGAGGCGGAGCAGGACGAGGTGGTGCGTGCGTTGCAGGCTCACCTCGGTGAACGGCTGAGCGATTGAGACTCTGGCCGACCTCGGTCCAGACTGAGCTTCTCGGGCCGTTCCGGACGGACTGCGAGGCGTGGGCCAGCCGCGGGTTCAGCTCGGGGGCACCAGGTGCCCGCGACGCGGTGCGGCTGCTGGTGAGGCATCCCGGTCTTCGTGCGACGCTGCTCTACCGCATCGGACGCTGGGGAGTGACCGCACGCGTGCCCTTCCTTGCGACGTTCACGATGCAACTGAACGTCGCGCTCCACGGGATCGAGCTCTCGGCGAGCATGCCCGTGGGGCCCGGCCTGTACCTCGCGCACTCCGTGGGGAGCGTGATCAACGCGCGTCGCATCGGTGCGAACGTGACCATCCAGGGTGGAGTCACGCTCGGCATGCGCAACGAGATGGAGTTCCCCGTCATCGAGGACGGCGCGACGCTGGGTGCGGGGTGTCGAGTCCTCGGGGCGGTGCGCGTAGGCGCCGGGGCAACCGTCGGCGCGAACGCCGTCGTCACGCGGGACGTTGAGCCGGGCACGACCGTGGTCGGCATTCCCGCTCGGCCACTGCGACCCACGAGCACGTACCGGATCGACGACGACGAATGCCTCGAGGGCGACGCACCCCGAGGGACGTAGACCTCGACGACCCGGACCTCACGATGACGAGCGGCATCGAGACTGCGGGCGACGGCGGGCAGCGCCCGTCCGCGAGCCGCCAGCGCGCCTAGCGCTCGGTGCGCACCCAGTCCTGCGGCGCGCCCGACTTCAGGAGCCGGAGGTAGACCGCGGCCTTGTGGATGAGGAAGCGCGGGACGCCGAGGAGCGCGCCGAGATCCCCTCGCGACACGCGTGCCGCCGCAAACCCCACGAAGACGTAGCCCACCAGCGAAAGCACCGAGGCAGCCGCGACAGGCAGCGTCGCGCGCCCACCGAGTGCCGACGCAGCCATCGCCACGACCGCGGCACCACCCACGAGGGAAAGTGGAGGCGCACCGACCTCGAGGGCTGACCCCGCCCCCGCGATATCGCCGCGGAGCAGGGCGCGGGCAGCGGTCGCGTACGCGCGGCGCGCGAGGGCGAACCGGCCGCCCTCCCAGCGCTGGTCTTGCGTGCTCGCGGCGTCGTAGTCGCCCGCCATCAGGCCCGTCACCAGCGCCGTCGGCTCGAAGGTGATGGGGATGCGCCGCCGGACAAGCTCGAGTGTCAGCGCCGCGTCCTCGGTAATGCCCGACCCGGCAAAGCCGTGCTGGACCACCTCCCAGCGGAAGGCCATGCCGTTCCCCTTGAGCGTAGCCCCGAGTCCGAGCCGCGCCGCACCGAGCGGACGCGCCCAGTGCACGAGGGCAAGCGCGAGCCTGCGCAACCCGGCCAGCCGGGAGCCGCCCGGCGCCCCCTGGTAGTACGCCTGCACGACCATGGCCCCGCCGGCGATACGCGCGACCAGCCGCTCGAGGCAGTCGGGGGCGACCTCGGTGTCCGCGTCGACCAGCACCACGACCTCGGGAGGCGCGCCGCGATCGCGCAAGGTGCTGAGCGCGAGGTTCAGCGCGAACGGCTTCCCGCGCTCGTGCTCGCTGCGCCGCTCCAGCACCGTGGCCCCGTGGGCGCGTGCGACCTCGGCCGTGGCGTCCGTGCAGTTGTCGGCGACCACGATGACCTCGGTCGGCTGGAGCGTGGAGGCCGCGAGGCGCTGCAGCGTCGGCGACAGCGTCCGCTCCTCGTTGTGCGCGGGGATGATCACCACCGTGTCGCGGCGGTCGGCAGCGGGAGCGGGCGGGTGAGGGCGGGGCACCGCGAGGGCTGCCGTGAGCGCCCACCACGATCCCCAGGCGAGGGACCAGGCGGCCGGCACGAACGCCAGTCCATCGATGAGGGACGGGCTCACTGCGGCGAGTCCTGGCGCAGCCCGATTCCCGGGCGTCGCACGCCGGCATCCCGGACGGCGCGGGCGAGCCCGGCCACGTACGCCTCGAAGGTGAACGTCCGGAGCACCGAGCGTCGCGCGGCGTCCTCGAGGGCGGCCCGGCGGTCAGGGTGGTCGAGCAGCAGCATGAGCGCGCGGCGCAGGGCGCTCGCGTCGCCCGGGGGCACGTAGAGGCCGGTCCAGCCCTCGACGGGTGCGTGCGGACCGCGGTCGCGCGTGGCCTGCTCATCGAGTGCATCCGTGCCGGAACGGACCAGCGGCCCGGCGACGACATCGGTCTGCCCCTGGTTGGCCGTCACGACGACGGAGCGGCCGACGCTCATCCCCTCGAGCATGCTGGTGACGCCGGCCTGGTTCGGGACCTCGTGCAGCGGAACCACGACGATCGAGGACCGGCGGTACTGCTCGCGCAGTTCGCTGAAGGAGACGGGCTCCGTCTGGATGCGGACGTTCGGTGGTGGAGACGTCCTGGCGCCCGCCGTGTCGCGGGCCCAGAAGCTCCCCGCAGCAACGAGGAAGTCCGCGGGCACGCCGCGCGCCGCCTCGATGAGCGTCTCGTAGTCGCGCTGCTCCGAGCCCACGGCGAGGACGAGCGGTGGCCGCTGTGCGTCGGGCGCGTCCTGAGTGCCACGCGCCATCGAGGGGTGATCGGTCCAGAACCGGGTATCCACCTGGTAGGGGATGAACTCGATGCGCCAGCGTGCACCGAGCCACGGCCTGACGAGCTCCAGCTGGCGCTGGCTGTGCACGAGCAGCGTCCCGGCCGTCCCGAGGCGAGTGGTGAGCGCGAGCAATGCGCGCTTCCACCAGCGACCGGGCATGTGGCCGAGCATGACGACGGCGGGATGCCTCGCACGGAGCGCAGCCGCCAGCAGCAGCGGGATGCCGACGTGCTCTCCGTCCGCGAAGACGCGATCGCCGGGCCGGAGCTGCGCGGCGGCGCGCCAGGCCTGCCTCAGGTGTGGACCGAGGAGGCGGCCGCGCCAGCCTCGAGGGGCGCTTCCGCCGCGGAAGACCAGCTGGCCGTCCAGCTCCCGGGCGAGGCTCAGGAAGTCGCGCCGCGGACCGGCGGACTCGAGGCGCTTGGACTCCTCGGCGGTGGCGCTGACCAGCAGCCACACGGTCATCAGGCGGCCTGCCTGGCGTACTCCTGGAGGAGCGTGAGCACCCGCGCGGCATTGCGGTCGGCGTGCATGTGCAGCGCGGCGTGCTCGCGCGCGGCGCACCCCATCTCGCGCAGCCGCGAGGGAGATTCGACGAGCTCGCGGAGCGCGGTCTCCAGCGCGTGAGGATCGCCGGGAGGCACGAGGAGCCCGGCCCCGGCGGGCACCGACTCGGCGTTCGAGCCCACGGTCGTCGTGAGTACCGGGAGCCCTGCGGCCATGGCCTCGCCGATGACGAGCGGCGTGCAGTCGGCGAGCGTGGGCAGGCAGAACACGTCCGCCTCGGCGAAGACGCGGAGATGCTCCGGGGTGCCGGCGCGGACATCGCGCAGCACGCGCACCCAGGAGGGAAGAGCGTCGGCCGCCGGTGAGTCGGTCACCATGACGAGATCGGCGCGATCCCGCACCGCCTCGAAGGCACGAACGAGCAGCTGCCCGCCCTTCCGTTCCAGGTCGCCGCCGACGAAGAGGAACGTGGGACGCGGCCGCCGCTCCGAGTTGCGCTCGACGTCGAAGAACGACGCGGGAGCCCCGGGATGCACCACCTCGATGGGTGTGCGTGACACCCCGTAGTCGCGCCGGACGGACTCCGCGGCCCACTCGGACCAGGAGACGATGGCGGACGCGCGACTGAACACCCAGCGGTACCAGTCTCGCTTTCGAGACTCGGCCCAGGACGGCCCGGCCTCATG
The DNA here is from genome assembly GCA_020845735.1 of Dehalococcoidia bacterium. Taxonomy (GTDB): domain Bacteria; phylum Chloroflexota; class Dehalococcoidia; order UBA2979; family UBA2979; genus RBC038. The sequence continues at coordinate 17,718 of JADLFF010000022.1, read as the reverse complement.
CCGGTACCAGAAGCCCATGGCGTCGACCTGGACCGGTGTCGCGTCGACGCTCACGACGAAGTCGCGGCGGCCGACGGCCATCGGTGCGAAGAGCGCGGTGGTCTGGGTGTGGAAGAACGTGACGCCCGCACCCTCTCCGCGCACGGCCCGATAGGCCTGCGCGCTGGCTCGCAGCGCCCACGGAATCCTCGAGGCGTCGCCGTACTCGACGTGGTGGACGGCGAAGCGCCCCGGATCGTCCTGCCTCAGAGCGCGCTCGAGGTTGATCGCGTGCGTGCGATGTCCGAGCGTCTGCTCGAGGACGAGGCTGACGGAAGGTACTCCCACGGTCACTTCACCCCGGACTCGAACGAGGCGGGGCGGGCTCCGCCTGTGGGCTGGCCGTGGCTGGACTCGAGACCCGCGAGGTACTCAAGTTCGTAGGCGACGCTCAGTGCGCCGCGCGCCAGCCGGGTGCCGCCCAGGGCATCGAGTGGCGGGCTCACCGCTCCTAGCGCGAACGCCAGTGCCGAGCGCGCGGCCGGCGGACACGCGGAGCGAACGAAGCGCAGCACCGGGTGCCGGCGACTGAGCTCGCGCTCCACCTGTGTCAGCCAGTGCATCTCCGGGTACATGGCATCGAGGCGGCGGTCGCAATCACCGTACGAGCGGGCGACCTGCAGCCACGCGGTGAGCGAGCGGCGCGAGTAGTGCCATCCGATGGCGGCGGGCACGAAGCGGAACTGGCAACCGGACTGCGCGAGGCGCAGGCCCAGCTCGATGTCCTCGGCGCGGAGGAACCCCTCGTCGAATCCGTGGACAGTGAGGATGCATTCTCGGGGCGCCAGGGCGTTGCCGGTGTGGAACTGGCGCCAGGTGGCGGTGTAGACGCCCGCGAGCATGCGGTCGTACTCCCGCTGGAGGGTCGCCGCCTCCCAGCGCGTCCAGGTCTGCGAATCCCAGTCGGCGGGGGCCGCGAGCGGGCCGATCGAGATGAGGGAGTCCTCGACGCCCTGTCGCGCATCGAGGTGCACCTGCAGCCACGAGGGGACCACGCGCACATCGTCGTCGACGAACGCGATGTACCGGCCCTGGGCGGCCTGGATGCCTCGGTTCCGCGAGTAGGCGGGGCCCCTGCGCCGCTCGTTGCGCAGGAACTGCAGATTCAGATGAGGCAGCGCGGCGGACTCCACCAGGCGGGACGCCGGCGTGTCGCTCGCGTCATCGATGACGATGACCTCGAAGTCCTCGGCAGTCTGGGCATCGAGGGCCGTGAGGCACTTCAGGAGCGCGTCTGGGCGATTGCGCGTAGGGATGACGACGGAGACTTCGACCACGTTGCCCTCGAGGACTCTCAGTAAGTGCCCGCTCCCATTCGAGCCTATGGCTGGTGGGGTGATCAAACGTTGGGGGGAGGTTGGCCGGTGGCGGGCAGCAAACGGCGAGGGCTTGCGCCATCGGCCGTCCGTTCCGGGTACGCGGCGCGCCAGAGCGCTGCGGCGAGCGCGCATCCGGTCAGCGCCACTTCGATCATCGACGCGATGCGGACGCCAAAGAGCGGGTGGTTGTAGAGGACCGCGTCCACGTAGTGGAAGGACACGAGGCGGATCCCGGCGAAGCACACCAGCGAGAAGACGGCGATCGCCTCGGGGAGGTAGCGACGGCGGCGTTCCGGGACGCGCCAGATGGCCACGAACACGGCGACGAACCAGCCCGCTGCGAGGAGCCCCACGAGCGCACCCTGGTAGAGACGCCGGCTCTCGTACCAGCCGGCGCTACGGGCCTCGGCGCGGAGGAGCGACGTGACCCACTCGACGATGTCACCACCTCGAGCGGCGCCCATCACGGCCACCATGCCGGCCGACAGGAACCAGAACGCCGGCCAGAGGTCGAGGTGCTTGAGGGCGGGGCTGCGGGCCTCACGCGCACCTGCGAGCAGGCAGGCAACAGCCGCCGCGAGGTAGAGGACAATCCGAAGCTCGTTGGCATTGAGCAGCACAGCCACGGGTCGAGGTTAGCATCGCCCCGAATTGAGAGGCGGCCGCCCGGAGGGAGACTCCGGGCGGCCACCGTTCGAGCCGCTGCAATGCCGCTACGACGCGGACGCTGCTCCGCTAGGGGATCGGGGCGAGCAGCTCCCCCGTCTTGCAGTCGACGGTTCGCCAGACTGCTCGGACCTGCGAGGGGCGCGAGGCGTCCCTGTACCGGAACTCCTGCTGGCACTCTGCACCCGGGGCAGGAGTGGCTGACGCGGTCGGCGTCGCCGTGGGCGGCACCGTCGTCGCGGTGGCCGTCGGCGCCGGGGTTGCCGTCTTGGTAGCCGTGGCCGTCGCGGTCTTGGTGGCCGTGGCCGTTGCGGTCTTGGTCGCGGTCGCCGTCGGCGTCTTGGTTGCCGTGGCCGTCTGTCGCGGCGTGGCCGTGATCGAGGGGTAGCGCTTCGGGCTGGCCGCGGTCGCGGACGTCGTCGCCTCGGCGAAGAGCATCACGGTCGCGACTCCCATGGCGAGACCCAGGACGGGAACGAGCACGCGGAGCCAGCGACGCCTGGCCGGCGATGTGCTGAATGGGTTCTTCACGGTCGACTCCTATCGGTCAATCAACCGCTCGCTAACGAACCGGTGCCAGCAACTCGCCCGTTGCGCAGTCGACCGTGCGCCAGACCTCGCGGTAGACGCCGGTTCCCGCGTCGCGGTACCGGAACTGGGCCTCACACTGCATCCCCGTACCGCCACTCGACGGAGTCGTGGCCGTCGCCGTCGCCGTCACGGTTGCTGATGCCGTCGAGGTCGCGGTCGGCGTCGGCGTGGCGGTAGCCGTGGCTGACGCCGTCGCGGTCGCCGAGGCCGTCGGCGACGGAGTGGCGCCAGGCGCCGTCCGCGCGAACACCCACGGGTTGTCGAACTGACCGAGGAAGCCCCACGCCGGAGTCACCTGGACGGTGGCCCGAGTGGCGCCCTGCGGAATCGGGACCAGGTACGAGCTGTGGTGCTCGAGCTTCTCGAGGGCACCCGTCCGTGGCGCGGACTGGAAGGCGCCGCCATCGAAGGACACGCTGGCGGACTCGCCCACCGCACCGAAGCGCAGGAACGCGTTGGCGGGAGCCGGCTGCTTGAAGGTGACCGTGCGCTTGGTGGCAGAGTCGTTCCAGAAGGCACCCGGGCTGTCAGTGCCGATGATGGTGAACGGCACCGAGGGGGAAATCGAGAAGTTGTCCCAGTGGAAGGTGTTGTTCTTGCCCTCGTTCAGGTTGAAGCCCGGGATCGAGGGGTCGTCGCCCTTCCATGCGGAGTAGCTGTGGTGGCCGAAGGACACCACGCCCTGCGTGAAGGGAAGCGCGGGGATGTCGCGGTCCACCCACACGAGGTTGTACTGGGGCATCCACACCTTGATGTGGGTCCGCGAGAGCACCACCTGCACCGTGGAACGCGCCTGGGCCGAGGGCGTCAGGACCGACTCCCAGCTCGCGCCGGTGGGGGCGAAGGCCGCGGCCCGGTTGCGGTTCGCGTCGAACACCTCGACGTGGAAGCGCCCGTTGCGGTCACCGGAGATGAACGTCTCGGCGCCACCCATCTCGACGTGAACGGCATTCCTCGGGTTTGCCTGAGGCGTCACCATCTCGTCATCGAGGATGCGCTGCTCCTGGGTGTCCCAGGGCTGGACCCAGAGGTCGATCCAGTCTCGGTTCGAGTTCGACAGCGTCGAGACATCGAAGCTGATCGTCACCGGGCCATTGCTGAAGTCAGCCATGTGGTTGGGGGTCATGTAGATGGCCCCGTAGCCACTCGGGCTACCGGCGGGGACCGTGGTCATGATGTGATCGCGGCACTGGAAGACCGAGTCGACGAAGGACTGGACGACGTGCGTGACAGTGCCATCCTCGGCAGGGGCTTCACAGTTCGGACCGTGGTCCGCATCCGCGCTGGAGGACCAGGCGGTCAGGCTGTCACCGTAGGAGGAGACGTAGGCGATCTCCCAGTTGGGCGACTGGAGCGACTGGACCGCGACGGGCTTCGCGGGAGCTCCGGTGAATGGTTCGGTGAAGCTGGCCGCAGTTGCGAGTACGCCAGCCGAGATCGCCGCGACAATTGCCAAGGCGGCGACTCCTGGGAGGATCGTGGCCCGTCTCATCATGTTGCCTCCGTTCCTGCGGCCGGCGTTTGCGCCGTTCGCAGTGCGGCCCCGCCCGGATCTCATCCGAGGGCGAACCGTGTCCTTCCCCCGCAGGAGCGCGCGGGGGACCCGCTTATAGTCGTCAACCCGGTGACACATTCCTCAGGCCGAGGCGCAAAGGTTCTGTCGCAAATGGGGAGGTTGAAACGCCGAGTAGCGCCCCAACGGAAACCCTGAACGACCCTCTGATACCCCTACCGTCCGCTTTCTGGCGGATTCCAACGGGTCTCGGACAGGTTGTTAGGCGCAGGAGTTCCCGGTTCGTTACGCGATATATGCCCTTTGAACGCGGGAATAGGGGGTTTTCTTACCTGATTATCGCGGCTGTGGTCGATCGGTGAGACACCTGTCAGAGAAGCGACCGATCGTCCATGACAGACGGGCCGCCAGCGGTGGCGCAGGCACCAGGCGGAACGCCGAGTCGCTGGCATGCTCCCGATATCGCGGGCATACCCTCAACGTTTCTTCGACAGCACGCGCGGTAGTATTGGGGCCGACGCTCCCCCTGCGCTTGAGGACAGGCAGACTGAGACTTGGTACCCCGAAAGCTCATCGAACACACGTTCCGGTTATTGCCTGTGCTCATCCTCCTGCCACTTGTGGCCGGCGGTGCGGCGATCGCCTTCACGGCGAGCGGCGACCCTGAGTACGAGTCCCGCGCCACCCTCTGGGTCTCCGAGAGTGGAACCGTGGGTGAAGAGGTCCTTGGCGCGGAGAACACCTTCGCCTCGCCGAGCCAGCGCCAGGCGCAGTCGCTGAGTCAGCTCGTCGCGACGGACAACTTCGCCTTGAACGTCGCCCAGCGGGCGGGCCTCCTCGACGGATCCTCCGACCGCGACCTCGACTGGCGCACGCTGGACTACGTGTCGGCCGAGGCGGCCGCCCTCCGTCACATCCGGTCGACGGTGTGGGCGAACGCCAACGGCACGAACCTGATGGTGATCACGGCGCGCGACTCGAACGCGGAGCGCGCCTACCGCATCGTCGGCGCGACGACCTCGCTGTACCTCGAGCGCATCTCGATGGAGGCGAACCGCAAGTCCGACATCGTGATCAGCTTCTACCAGCAGCGCCTGACCGGCGCGCTGCAGACGCTCGACCAGCTGGACAAGCAGATCTCGGAGTACGTCGCGACGCATCCCCGTGCGGCGGAGTTCGGCACCTTCGACCCCGCGTTCGAACGCCTCCGGGCCTCGTTCGCCACACAGAACCAGCTGGTGACCACGCTGCAGGAGTCGCTGCAGGTGGCACAACTGGACGCCGCGACCACGACGGACAGCCAGCAGGGCAAGTTCGCACTCATCGACGCGCCGGCCGTGCCGGTTGAGCCCGTGGCACGCGGGCTGAAGGAGACGCTGCTGCCGACCGCGGGCGCGCTGGTTGCGGCCCTGATGCTGGGCGCCTCGCTGGTGTACGCGTCCTTTGTCACCGATCACGCGATTCGCTCGTCGGCGGACATCACGTCCCTCGGCGTGCCCGTCCTCGCGTTCCTGCCCGAGTTTGATTCGCGGCTCGCACAGCCGTGGGTGCTGCGTCGCCTCGTTCGCCGTGATCGCGGGTATGCCCGCCGGCTGGCAGCCGACCTGACCCCGAAGCAGATGGAGCGAGGCGCATGACGGAGCAGAGTCAGAAGGCGGATCAGCAGGAGCACCTGCGCGAGATCGTCCGCGAGGTGCAGCGCCTGGCCGGTGTGCACCAGCACGTCTCGCGAGGGCGCACCTCGGTGCCGCTCGTCATCGGCGTCACCAGCCCTCGGTCCGGCGACGGCAAGACCACGGTCGCCATGGCCGTAGCCAACTCGCTGGCGAACGACTTCGAGGGTGGGGCTGCGCTCGTAGACGCGGACTTCGAAACGCACTCGATTGGCGAGCAGTACGGCCTCGCGCGTGGCGCGGGCCTGTTCGAGGTGCTGTCGGGCGAGGCATCGCCGAGCGATGTCATCCACGAAGTGCCGGATCGAGCACTGCGGGTCATCCCTGCAGGCCTCGCGCTGGACCGCTCGGCGCGCGTGCTCACCTCGGGCTCTGGTTCGCAGCGCATGCGCGAGCTGGGCGCCGAGGCGCAGTTCGTGGTCGTGGACCTGCCTGCGACGTTCAACACGGCGAGCACCCCGCTCCTGGCCCGGCTCTGCGACGCGGTCGTGGTAGTCGCGAGGAGCGGCAAGACCACGCAGCGTGACCTCGGCCTGGCGCTGGACCGCCTCACCGACGCGAACGTCGTGGGGGTCGTGCTCAATCGGTGGACGAGCCGCATCCCGGCTGCCGTCGAGCGACTGCTCGGCCTCGCGCGCTAGGCCCGCTCGGGCTCGCGGCGAACGCACCAGCGCGGCCCTCACCCAGCGGCCCGCACCGCCTCGAACTCCCCCGCACTCCACGAGTTGAGCCGACAGCCCGCGCGTGACTCGACGCGTGGCTGGCCTCGTACCTCTGTTGGCTGCAGTCGGCGGTGACGCCGGCTAGGACGCGGCAGCACCTCGGCGTGCCCGGAACGCACGGACCACGGCGTCGTAGTCCTCGCGAGAGATGACGCGGAGCGCGACGGCGAGCACCACGTAGACGCCTCCCCCGAGGGCGATCGTCGCGGCGAGCGGCACGAGGGGCGACAGCACGAGCACCGCCCCGCCCATCACAGCGGAAGCGGCGAGCGCGCGGTAGCCATTCCTCAGCGCCGCGCTCGGAGCCAGGTGCCTGCGCAGCAAGTAGAGCAGGCAGCCGTGCATGTAGAGCTCGGTCACGCCCGTCGTCAGAGCGGCCCCGATGCCCCCGTTTCCCCAGGCCTGGTGCGCCAGCGGGATCGCCACGAAGTTCGCAGCGACGTTCAGGACCACCGCTCCCCACGCCGTCAGACTCATCGCGCGCTGGAGCCCGGCCGCCTGTACGGCCGTGCCAAGCACGACATCCATGGCCACCAGCGGGAACACGGCCAGCAGGAGCCGCATCACGATCGCGGCATCTTCGAACTCGTCACCGCCGATCAGCGGAGCGAGGGCCGGGGCGAGCACGGCGGCGCCGACGGACATCGGGATGGCGAGCGCGGCGATCACTCGAAGCGTCGTGGCCATGGTCTGGCGGAAGTACGCGCTGTCTTGCACCGAGGCGAGGGTCAGACTCGGTAGCAGCGCCGGGGCGACGATGAGCGCCGGGGAGGCGACGAAGCCGGCGAGCCGCCAGCCGAACGTGTACGTCCCGACGACGGCGGCGCTGGTCATCCAGCTCAGCATCAGGATGTCGACGTACCCGAAGATGAGGTTCCCGAGCTCGATCGCGAGGAAGGGCAGCCCGGCACGCCAGAAGGCCACGGGCGGAATCCCGCTGCCGCGCAGACTCGAGGGGGTCACGCGCCGGAAGAAGTAGACGTGCACGCAGAGGTTCACCAGCCCCGAGAGGGGCATCACGACCAGCAGGGCGGAGAGCCCGTACCCCTGCAGGAGCGCCACCACGAACAGCGCCTGCGTGAGGACCTCGGCGATAGCACTTGTGATGCTGGCGTATCCGAGCTTGTGCCGGCCTTGAAGCGAGGACGACAGGGCCGTCGTCGCCAGGTTCGTGGCCGTCTGGAAGAGCACAGCCCCGAGCAGCGCCAGCACAAGGCCTGAGAGCGAGTTCGCAATCGCGAACACGATGACCACGGGAACCGTCACGAGGGCCAGCGCGTACCGCACGAGGAGCGCCGAACGCAGATCGCTGGTCACCGAATCGGGATAAACCGCGGCGCGACGCACCAGCATCGGCCCCAGGCCGGCCCCGGCAAACACCGTCACATAGGTGGATATCGCTACGATCGCCGAGAGGGACCCGAAGTTGGCCGCACCCAGCAGGCGGGGCACGAACCCGATCGTGATCGCCGTGGCCAGCCAGACGACGACCTGCCGCGACAGGACGGCGCCGATCGTGCCGAAGATCCTCCCAGTCTCGTGGGAGCCCAGTCGCTGCGACGGCAGCCCCTCGGAGGGATCGGGGTCAAGCACTTGAGGTTGCGGCGCGCGCACATCTGCCCCGGCATTCGTTCACGGTCATCGCGAGTGCGTGGTACGTCGACGAGCGTAGTGCTCGGACGTGGAGCGACCGTGGATCGAGCGGCGAGGGTGCGGCGCTCAACGGCGACGTGCTCTGAGGGCGAACGGGCTCAACTCGAACTCGACATCGATTGCGTAGAGTATGGGTCGTCCGCGATGCGTCGCGGCGGTCATTCGACCATGATTCGCGCAGGCTGCATATGCTTCCTACCTTCGCCCTCGTAGCTGCCGCGTGGCTGATCAGCCGCCCCGAGTTCCGGCGTGTGGTGCGGTCGGATTCGGTTGCGGCGCTCACCGTGACGGCGAGCGTGCTGCTGATCCTCTTTTACGGACAGCGGTTCCGGTAGATGCAGGCGCTCGCGTTCACGCTGATTGGTGTCCCCCTCGGGCTGATTGCGCCCCGCGCGACGGCGCTGGCGGTGTTCTGGGCGCTCGTCGCGTTCGAGCCGACCACCGTCGACTGGTCGAGCTTCATCTCGGACGCCCTGTACCTCTATCCGACCGCGATTGCCGATGCGCTGCCGTTCACGGTCTACCCGTGGGAGATGGTGGCGCTGGCGGTCACCGTCCGATTGCTGATTGCACCGCCGACCCAGTCGAGGCCGGGCGTGCCGCTGATTATCTGGCTCGTGCCTGTGGTGGTGGCAAGTGGTTACGCGGTGGGGCTCGCGAATGGCGGCCTGCCGAACATCGGCTACATCGAGGCGCGGGGACTCATCTTTGCGGGCGTCACGTTCATCGTCGCGCATCGGATCCTGCCGATCAGCGCACGCTCGGCCTGGACGCTGGCGATCTCCAGCACGACCGTGCTGTCGCTGATCACGCTGTCGCGCTATTTCACCGTCACCAGGAACAACTTCCAGGGCGACCTCGCCTACGCGCACGAAACGCCGGTGCTCCTCGCGGTCGGCATGGTCACGGGTGGCGTCGCGTTCTTCTCGACGAAGAGCTTTGGGCTCAAGTTTCTGTTGGTCGTGTACGAGATCGTGCTGCTGATCGCGATGATGTCGACGGGGCGCAGGGCGGGCACGCTGGCGTTCCTCTTTGCGGGGTTGATGTTCGCGATCCTGATCGTGCAACACCGGCGCGTGATGATCCCGATCGCCATCGTGGGGCTGATTGCATTCGCGGCGTATGTCGGGGCGTTCTGGAACAGCGAGTTTGGTGCGATCGGGCAGCCGGCGCGCGCGATTCGCTCGCAGTTCAGTCCGAGTGAACGCGACCTGAGTTCGAACACGTATCGCGCCATCGAAACGTACGACGTGATTGCGACGATCCGGCTGAATCCGGTGACCGGCGTAGGCCTCGGGAATCCGTTCATCACCTTCATCCCACTTCCCGCGATTGGGGGGTGGACGATGCAGTTCTTCACGCCTCACGACAACCTGCTGTGGCTGTGGTTGAAGCTCGGGCTTCCGGGCATCTCCGTGGTGATCGGTGTGTGGATGTTCGCGCTCGCGAGAGCCTTCGAGGCCGCGCGCGTGCGCCGAGCCGGGGAGATCCCGGCCGCCGCGATCGTGTGCGGCGCCGCGTTTGTGGTGGCTCTTGCCTACGCACAGGTGGACCAGTTCTTCGTGAACTCGCGAGCCCTCGCGCCGTTCGCGGTGATGACCGCCGTCGTGCTGATCCTGAAGACTCAGCCCGTCCCCGTCGTGCGGCTGGTGACCGCTGAGGACCGCCCCGCCGAGGGGTATCGGTACTTCCCGGGCGCGGTGTAGCGCGCACCACGGCCCGATGTGCCTCGGCGGGCACTGGCGGTCCGGGCCTCGGCCATCCCTCAACCGGCGTCGGGTTCTCTATCAGTGGATCAGAGTCGGTACGACGCGCCGTGCAGGGCTCCACGTGGGAGCGTCGGCGGTGACGAGCAGTACTCCGGGCCGGAGGGCACCATGATCATCCTGGGGGTAACGAACACCGGCGACAGCGGGGCTGCGCTCATCGTCGACGGGAAGATCGTGGCGGCAGCGAACGAGGAGCGCTTCGTTCGGAAAGGTTCAGCCGCGCCAACCAGGCCATCGGTTGGAGAACTCCGCAGTCCGAAGCTTCCGCGTCCGAACATCAACGCCCTCGTGACTCGTCGCCGCACTGCGACGATTCAGAGACAACGATGTTCTCTGGAAGTTGGCAATCTATGAAGGTGCTCTTTATCGGCGGCACGCGACGCGGCTACCTGACCCTTCGGGCAATGCTCGATCATGGCATTCCGGTGGCTGGGATCGTAAGCCTCGCGCAGGACCCACACGAGTTGGAGCAGTGGGGCGACCAGATCGCTGCCCTGGCGACTGAGCGCTTGATCCCGCTGCGCGAGGCACGACGGATCCGAGGATCAGGCTGGATCGATTGGTCACGGGGGCTGAATGCCGAGGCCGCAGTCGCGGTTGGTGTCCGGACACTGCTCCCGACACCGTTCGTAAGCGCGTTCGGGCGGGGATGCTGGGCAGTCCACGACAGCCTGCTACCAAGCTACCGCGGCTTCTCCCCGACCACATGGGCTATCATAAACGACGAAAAGTACACGGGAGTCACGCTCTTTCGCTTGACACCGGAGACGGATGCTGGCGACATCCTTTTGCAGCAGACGCTCTCCATCGGGCTGAGCGAGACCGGACCCGAACTTTACCAGCGCGTCTGTGCGGCCACGATCGAAGTCGTCCTCGAGGGATATGCGCGCCTGAGCAAAGGCGAGCCAGAGGTCAGACAGCAACCCCACGAACTCGCGACGTTCGCTTGCGCGCGTACGCCCGACGACGGCGAGATCAACTGGTCCGCTAGTTCACGCACGGTATTCAACTTGATCCGCGCGCTCACTTTTCCGTATCCCGGGGCTTTCACCTATCTCGGTGGCGAACGCTTGTACGTAACGGCCGCAGAGGAACTGACGCACCCGTTGCCTCACGTGGGTCGGATCCCTGGACGAGTTGTTCGATTCGAGTCGGGCGGGGGTGTCGAGGTGCTAACGGGAGACGGCATGTTACGCATCCTTGAAGTCTCGACCGACGGTAGTACCACGCAGAAGGCCGGAGACGTCATTCGATCGGTACGCGAGCGCCTCGGACTCAACGGGCCAGAACTTGAGAGGCTCGTCGGTGATCTAAGGGCTCGCCTCTCGGCCCTCGAGGATCGCTCGGGTTCCTGAAAGCCCTGGAACCTCATGGCACGACCGCTATGGTCCATGCGTGACGAAGGGCGCACTACGTCCGCGGTGCTCTAAAGCGATTAGTCGCCTCGAGGAGGAGGTCGACGACGTGGCGGGCGTTGGCGTCGGCGCTGAAGCGCTGCTCGACGACGGCGCGCCCTCGGGCACCCATCCCCGGTAGCACGTGCCGTTGCGCGAGGGCCGTCTCGATGCCCCGCTTCACGCCCTCGACCGTGGGTGTCACCAGCCAGCCAGTCACGCCGTCCTCGACGATCTCCGCGGACGCACCAACGTCGCTGACGATCGTGGGCAGGCCGCACGCCATCGCCTCGATGGTGGCGATGCCAAAGCATTCCGCGATCGAGGGCATGACGAAGAGGTGCGCGCGACCGTAGAGCTCGGCAAGGAGCGGGTCGCCGGGCTCGGCGCGATGGACACGCACGCCCGCCGCACTCGGGACCGGGTCGCGGGTCACGATGTCCAGCTCGCAGACCTCGGCGAGCCCTGCGGCCATCGCCTCGATGAGCAGCAGGCCACCCTTGCGGATGAAGTCGCCACCGACCAGCAGCAGCCGGAGCTTGCCGCTCGACTGCCAGCGCGCGGGATTCTCGAGGAAGCGTGCCGTGTCGACTCCCGGCGGAGCAACGCGAATGCGGTCCGCGGGCACCCCGCCCGCGCGGAGCGACTGCGCCGCCCAGTCCGACCACGGGGCCACGAAGGTGGCGCGGGCGTAGAGCTGCCGGTCCACCATCGAGAGCGCGCTGGTGACGAGCGGCGGGCGGGCGGCGCGGTGGAAGTAGTGCGGAGCCATCGACTCCTGCTGCTCGCGGGTCCAGTCCATCTGCACCACCATCGGACGGCGGAGCGGGCCGAGCTGCGACCAGAGGAACGGCAGGAGCAGCGGTGCGGGCGCGGACGTCCAGATCACGTCCGGCCGCGGGAACGTGGCGAGCGCGGCGACCTCGCTGAGGACACGCGCGCGTGAGCGAACGACCCGCGGCAGCGCGGTCAGCGCCTCGATGCGGCCGCCTGGCCGCCAGCCCGTGACGAGGGCGAACCGGGCATCGAGCCGACCGTCCCGTTCCACCTCGGAGCGGAGGAGCTCGAACCACGCGCGGTGACCGGCGAAGCCGGAACCGAGAAACAGGGCTCGCGGGCGGGAGCGTCCGAAGCTCACCGGGCGAGAGGAGCGACTCGGCACGGCCGGTGCGCGCGCGGACCATCCGGCGCCTGCGGCCTGGCCGCGAGCAGCATCAGCACAGCTCGCGCCGATCGAGGACGGCGTAGGCGAAGTTGTCGGGGGCGCCGAGCGCCATGACCGCCTCGCGGACCGCGCCCGCGAGATCGGCGCCGCGGCAACTGGCGAGGATGTGCGCGATCGCCTCGTCACTGATCACGCCCGTGACGCCGTCGGTGACGACGAGCACGCAGGCGGAGGGCGACAGCAGCTGTGGCCCGGAAATCGAGCACTCCGGGCGGCTGGACCCGAGGACGCGCGTCAACGTCCGCGATCGCAGGTTCCCACGCGCCGCAGGCGGCAGTGCGGTACCGGCGTCGAGCGCCTCCTGACCGAGGGTGTGATCGCGCGTGAGGCAACGGAGGCGTTGGCCCTCGGGCTCCGCGTCATCCCAGAGGTAGACGCGGCTGTCGCCGATGTGGCCGGTCCACACCTCGTCTCCCTCGACGACGGCCGCGGCGACGGTCGACGCCATGCCCTTCATGTCAGGGTTGAGGAGCACCTCGGCGGCGATGGCAATCGAGGCGTCTGCGCAGCGGCCGTAGAGATAGGTCGCGGGGTCGTAGCTGCCGCTCGGGACCTCGAAGGCGCGAATCACGTGCTCGGAGGCCACTTCGCCGGCCGGCCCGCCGCCCATGCCGTCGGCAACTACGAGGATGCAGCGTTCCCCCTCACGTCGGGCGAGGGCGGCGTCCTCGTTGCTGGGGCGCACGATCCCGCGCTCCGCAACTGCGAACAGCTCCACGTCGCCCTCCAGCCGCCGCGCGAAGAGGTGCCAAGAGTAGCGCAGCCGCTTCCAGCCCTCGCGGCTGTGCCCCCGCCGGGAGCCTTGCAGGAGCGTCGCGAGGCATCGCGAGCGGGATATTTCGACACAACGCGATGATTTGTTTATGTGCACACCGTCACGCAGGCACCCTCATGACGCCGACTCTCAAGTTCAAACACGCCATTTGCAGGACAGGACGGGACACATGCGACACCGTACGCTGGCCCGCGCCATCGCCAGAGCCTTCCGCGCGCGCACCGCGATGCACGTGGTGACCGTGATCGTCTTCGTACTCGGCGTCGGCGCGATCAGCGCTGTGGTCGGGACGAACGACGCTTCGGCGCGCGAGCTCGGGCGGGGCGCGTCCTTCGAGGACCGCCGCGACCTCGATCTCCGGGACTGGTGGAACTGGTGGCGACGGCGCATCCCCACGCCTCGACCGACCGCCACCGTCCAGCCCACGAGCAGCCCCACACCGACCGCCACAAAGACAGTGACCCCGACGGCGACCGCGACGCCGAAGGTGACCGCCACCGCCTCGCCGACCGCGACCGCGACCGCGACGCCCAAGGTGACCGCCACCGCCTCACCAACCGCGACCGCGACGCCCAAGGTGACCGCTACCACCTCACCGACGGCGACCGCGACCGCGACGCCGAAGGTGACCGCCACCGCCTCACCGACTGCGACCGCAACGCCAAAGGTGACCGCTACCGCCTCACCGACGGCGACCGCGACGCCGAAGGTGACCGCCACCGCCTCGCCGACCGCGACCGCGACGCCCGGCACGAAGTTCGTGACGCTGCCGCCTCGTTCGACGCTCCCCTCGGGTGAGGAGTGCGCGGCACGCGTGCGGAGGTCGTCGTGGGAGCCTCGACCGGCCAACTACACGGCGAACCACACGGTGCCACCGAAGCCGAACGCCTCGAGCATGACCACAGTGTGGAACTTCAACAGCACGTTCGCGACCCGCATCGACGGCAACTTCACGGGCACGACGGACGAGATCCTGCAGTGGGCCGCCTGCAAGTGGGGGTTCGGCGAGGACATCACGCGCGCACGAGCCGTGACCGAGAGCTACTGGCAGCAGTCGGCCGCTGGTGACAACACCAGCAGCGCCAGCACCTGCGCGCAGATCGGGAAGTCGGCGCCATGTGCCGAGAGCTACGGGATCCTCCAGGTCCGCTTCACCGCTCACGCGGGCACCTACCCGGCATCGGTCAACTCGACGGCGTTCAACGCGGACTACGCACTCGCCGTCCTGCGGACCTGCTACGAGGGGGGCTACACCTGGCTGCAGAACGGGTACGGCGCAGGTGACGAATGGGGATGCGTCGGGCTGTGGTTCTCGGGCAACTGGCGTGACCAGGGCGCGCTGAACTACATCTCCGTCGTCCAGGGGCACCTCAGCGGCCGCACCTGGGAGCAGTCCGGCTTCTAGCACCGGACGCGCCGCGTGCAGACTCCGAGGCCGGCGGCAACGCCGGCCTCGTTTCATTGCAGCGGGCGGCATGTCGAGGGGCCGCGAGCGCGCATCGAGGTGCCGAAGCTCCTCGAGTCGCCGCCGCACTGAGGTGCGCCGCGCCGCTCGAGGGGGCGAGGCGCGACCAATAGAGAGAATCCCGAAGCTGGCGCAGCGTCGGGATTGCGTATGCTGAAGCGACGGCGACCATCGCTGCGGCGAGGTGACTAAAGTCACGGCTGAGGGCGTCCACGCGCAGGTCCAACCCCCTTCGTGACTCGAGATCGTGGGAAGACTATGGAAGCGCGACCACGGCGCAGCGGGCTGGGCGGCCTCCGCCGAGGGCTGACCACGGACCCCACGATGCGGCTCGTGGCCCTGGCCGTGGGGGCGGTCCTCCTCACCTCGACGAGTGCCATGCTCGCGTACGGCCTCGTGGCGGCGCGCCAGCGGGTGCCCGAGGCGGCGCCGCAGACCGTGGCCGTGAGCCGCGGCACACTCACGTCGACGATGACCACCACCGGGACGGCCTACGCCTCCTCGCAGGCACAGCTGTCCTTCACCAGCGCCGCCGCTGTCGCCGGCGGAACCGTGCGCACCGTCGAGGCGGGACTGGGGGAGCAGGTCGCGGCCGGCCAGGCGCTCGTGACGCTGGACAACCGAGGCGCCACGCGTGCCGTCGAGCAGGCGTCGGCGTCCCTCGAGGCGGCGCGCATCGCCTACGACCAGCTGGCCGTCGCGGCACCCTCCGATGTGGCCGGGGCGGCGCAGGTGGTGGCGGCCGCGAACGCCTCGTACCAGCGGGCGCTCAACGATCGAAGCACGCTGCGCCGCGGCAGCGGCGCTGACTCGATTGCCGCGGCGAGCGAGGCGGCGCTGTCGGCGCAGAACGCCCTCGCGGCCGCGCAGACGGACTTCGAGGTGCTGCAGTCGCGCGGGACCGCCCTCGCCAGTGCCGAGACCCTGCAGCGGGAGATCGACGCCAACATCCGGCAGTTGAACGCGGCGGAGTCGGACGTCGAGCGCCTCCTCGCGGGGACGGAGAGCGCGCGGTTCCTGCGCCCGGCGATCGACGATCTGACGAAGGCCGTCGAGGAACGCTGCAAGGACCTCGGGTACCGCGACGCCTGCGTGGACCTCGCGCGCCAGTCGGCGGACCTCGCAGGGCTGGTGGGAGCGCTGAGCGCACAGACCCAGGGCGTGCGCGACCTCGCACCGCTGGAGGCGGACCTGCGCCGCGCCCTTGCCGGGGCGCCGGTGGCCGGCCTCGACGACGCCGTCTTCCGGCAGGCGCAGGCGCTGGCCGCTCGCGCGGGTCTGCAGGTGCGGCACGACGCCGCGATCTTCACGATCACGCCCTTCGGCGCACCGTCCCCCGACGAGTTGCTGAACGCCGCGCGGGCGCGCGATGCCGCACGACAGGCGGCGAACGCGGCGCAGGAGCGCCTGCGGACGCTCACAGCCGGCGCAACCATCGAGGAGCTGGGGAACGCGGACCAGGCGGTGAGCGCCGCACGGGCCTCCCTCGACGCGGCGCTGGCCGCGCAGGCGGCCGTGGGGGGCGGAGGCTCGCCGCTGGCACTGCAGCAGCAGCGCGTGCTCCTCGCTGAATCGGCGCTGCGCAGCGCCCAGGACGCACTCGAGGACATCGTGTTGCGGTCGCCTTTTGCCGGCGTCGTCGCAGCCCTCGACGTGCGCGAGGGCGATGCGGTGACGCCGAACGTACCCGTCGTGACCGTGACCGACCCCGCCGCCGTCTCGGTGCGCGTGGCAGCCTCGGAGACCGAGGTGGGCACGATCACCAGCGGCCAGCCAGGCGTCGCGCGCTTCGAGGCCCTCGGGAATGCCTCCTTCCTCGTGACCGTGACGGGGGTTGCGGGCGTCCCCAAGGCGCAGGCCGGCCCGGCGACCTTCGAGGTGCAGGCGCGCGTCCTCACCGGGCGCGAGCTCGCCGCAGCGAACATCGAGCCGGTGCTCGGGCTGCTCGGGCTTACACCGGCCGCCACCGAGGCCGAGCGAGCGGCGGTGCGTAACCGCCTCGCGCAGCAGACACCGCCGCGCCCCGGCATGACCGCCTCGGTAGCCCTCGCGCAGGGCGAGCGCACGGGCATCCTGCTGGTCCCGAACACGGCGATTCGCCGCGACGCCATCCGCCCGAGCGTCGAGGTGGTGTCATCGAGTGGTGACCGCACCGAACGTCGCGTCACGCTGGGCACATCGGACGGCCGGATGACAGAGATCGTCTCGGGACTCACCGAGGGCGAGCGCGTCGTCGAACGCGTTGGCGAACGCCTCGGGGCCAGCGCGCGGTGACGACCAGCGCCGCCGGCCCCTCCTCGAGCCGGGACGTTGCTCCCGGCGCGAGCGCGATCGAGACAGAGGGACTCGGCAAGGAGTTCGCGGGCGGCGTACGAGCGCTGGACAACGTCAGCATGACCGTCCCCCGCGGCACGATCTTTGGGCTCCTCGGACCAAACGGCGCCGGGAAGACCACGTTGATCCGGATCCTCCTCGACCAGATCCGTCCAACGAGTGGGTGCGCGCGCATCCTCGAGTGGGACACCCAGCGCCAGTCCGTCGAGGCGCGGCGCCACGTGGCGTTCCTGCCGGCGTCGCCGCAGTTCTACTCGGACATGAACGGGACGGACCTGTTCCGCTTCGTGGCGCGCGTTCGCGGCGTCGAGCCGGACCGGGAGTACGTGGCCACACTCGTCGAGCGGTTGCAGGTCTCGGTGAACCGGCCGATCCACACGCTGTCGCGGGGGAACCAGCAGAAGGTCGGGATGGTCGCGACGCTGCTCGCGCGGCCAGAGGTGATCATCCTCGATGAGCCGACGACGGGCCTCGATCCGCTGATGCAGGAGGTCGTGCTCGAGATCGTGAAGGAGGTCGCGGCCGCGGGACGAACCGTCTTCTTCTCCTCGCACCTGCTGCACGAGGTGGAGCAGGTCTG
>JADLFF010000021.1 GCA_020845735.1 Dehalococcoidia bacterium | reverse complement strand
GGCGCGTGGGCATGGAGGTGGCGGACGAGCTGCGCGCGCACGGTGACGAGGTGCTGGTGATCGACCTCGATCCGGAGCGCCTCGAGCTGGCTCGTGGCCGCGGCCTCCTCGCCCTCGAGGGCGACGCTACGGAGGAGTCGGTGCTGCGGGAGGCGCATGTCGAGCGGGCGCGCACGTTGATCGCGGCGGCGGACTCGGACACCGGGAACGCGTTCACGGCGCTTACTGCGCGAGCACTCAACGCGGAGTTGCTGATCATCGCGCGCTCCGCCTCGGAGGCCGCGGAACGCCGACTGCGCACCGCGGGCGCCGACCGCGTGATCTCGCCGACGCAGATCGCCGGGCGGCGGATGGCCCTCGCCGCGGTGCAGCCGCTGATGGTGGACTTTGTCGACTCCCTGGCGCGACAGGGGGCGTCGAGGCAGACGCTGCTGGCCGAGTTCGTGATCGACGGTCCGACTGCCGACCTCGCGAACCGCACGCTCGCCGAGGCGTTCGAGGGGCTGCAGTCGTGCCGTGTGCTTGCGGTCGAGCGTAGCGGCGGCGAGCTGGTCGTCGGGCCGAGTGGAGCGACGAACCTGCAGGCGGGCGATCGCCTGATCATCCATGGCTCCGCGGCCGACCTCGAGCGGCTGCGCGCCGTGCCGACCGTGCTGGCGCGCTAGATCCAGATGCCCGGTCGCTCTTCCCAGAAGAACTGGACGAGGACGCCGCCGGTGAACCTCGGGTGGATGAAGGCCTCGTGCCAGAGCGCGCCGTCCGTCACGCCGTCGCGCACGCCGAACACCGGCACGTCGTGGAAGACGCAGGCGTCGAGGGCGCGCTGCCAGTCGGCGACCTGGAACGCCACGTGGTGCATCGCCGGGCCGCGCGCCTGGAGGAACCTCGAGACGAACGAGCCGTCGCCAAAGGGCTGCAGGACTTCCCAGCGCATCTGCTGCGTGGGGGCCTCGAGGACGGCGGTGGCGAAGGGGCCGTCGGTGCCATCGGCCGCGTAGATCCCCATCATCCCGAAGACCAGCTCGTACCACGCGGCCAGCTCCTCCCGACGCGGGTGGGCGTGGGAGAGGTGGTTGATCGCGACGATGCCGAGGGTCCGCGCTTCAGCGCGCACGGGCACCGGAGGGCGGTGCCACGACTCGGGGTGGGCGCCGGTGAGCTGAAAGAGGAAGCCGTGGCCATCCCGGGGATGGATGAACACCTCGTCCCACTCGCCACCCTCGTTCTCCGGCCCGCCCCAGGGCTCGATGCCCATCGACTGCAGCTCGCGTGCCGCGTCCGCCACCGAGGGCACCTGCATCGTCACGTGGTGCAGGCCGGGCCCGAGGGGGCTATCGAGGAAGCGCTGCACGAAGGAGTCGGCGCGCGTGGGTGCGAGGATTTCCCAGCCCACGCCTGACCGCCCGGGCACGGAGAGATTGATGCCGCGGTAGCCCTCGCGCGGCTCTTCCCACGCACCCGCGTGCTCGAATCCGAACAGCTTCTGGTAGAGCGACACCACGGGCTCGGGATCGCTGGCAACCTGCGAGATGTGATCGATGTGGCGGATGTCGAGCATGGTCGCCCTTCCATGGGCAATCGCGGAGACGGTGCGGTTCCCTGTAAGCCTACCTGACGCGCCTATCGAGGCGTCAGCGTGCCGCCCTCGAGGGCGTAGCGGCGGGCTCCCGGCAGCTCCTCGATGCGCGGACGGTCCTCGTCCGGCGTGGTGATGAAGACCTGGTCCACCTCGTAGGCAGCGGCGACGACGCGGGCGCGACGGCGCACATCGAGCTCCGACAGTACATCGTCGAGGAGGAGGACGGGCGCATCGCCGGTGCGCTCCCGGGAGAGGGCCACCTCGCCGAGTCGCAGGGCGAGGGCGAGCGTGCGCTGCTCGCCTCGGGAGGCGAACGAGCCAGCGGCGTGCCCATCGAGGAGCATCGCGATGTCGTCGCGGTGCGGGCCGTGCAGCGTCATCGCCCGGCGGATATCGAGGGGCCGCGTCGCCCGGAACATCGCCGCCAGCCGCGAGTCGAGTCCGGGCTCGCAGAGGCCCTCGCGGAGGTCGTCGGGGAGCGCCGGCTCATAGGCAATGCGCAGCTGTTCGCCCTTCGTCGAGAGGTCACGATGGCTGTCCGAGGCCAGCTCGTCGAGTCGGCTCAGCAGCTCGGCGCGCGCTCGCACGAGGACTGCGCCCGCGGTCGCGGCTTCCTGGTCCCAGAAGTCCAGCTCGCCTGCATCGCCGCGGCGCTCCTGCAGCCGCTTCAGCAGGCTGTTGCGCTGGACCAGCACGCGGCCGTAGCGCTGCAGCGCGCGGACGTACAGCGGCTCGAGCTGCGAGATCGTGACGTCGAGGAACCGACGGCGTGCGGCGGGCGCGCCGTCGACGAGACCCACGTCGTCGACGGAGAAGAGCACCGTCCGCAGCCGCCCGATGAGGTCGGACGCACGCCTCGCGACGCCGTTCACCCGGAAGCGGCGCGAGGCCGCGGGAGGTTCCGTGCTCGCCGTGCCGGCGTCTCGGACGGCGCGAGTCATCACCGTGATGTCGAGCGTCGTCGAGCCCGCGGCACCGTCGATGCGCGCGCTGAGCTGAGCGGCTGGCAGCGGGTCCTCAGCGAGCGCGGTCCAGCTGATCAGCTCCCCGTCGCGGCCGGCACGCGCCCGTCGCGCCGTCGAGAGCAGCGCGATCGCCTCGAGGAGGTTCGTCTTGCCGCTTCCGTTCTCACCGTAGACGACATGCACGCCCGGCTCGAAGTCCATGTCGAGGTGCTCGAAGGAGCGAACGTGCGTCAGCGCGAGGTGCGAGAGTCGCATCTGGTCAGGGTAGGGCTCCAACTCGGCGTTCGCCGGGGGCGCCGGAGGCGTGGTGGAGGGTCAGGATTCTTCGCGCTGGTGCAGCTCCAGGTGGAGCTGCGTGGCCGACCGCGTGGCGTCCTCGACGGCCTCGCGCAGCGTCTGCGGTGCGGGCGCAGCGGCGAGCTGCTCGGTCGTTGTGAGCGGCACCTCGATGCAGAATCGTGCACCACCCGGCGAGCCGTCCTCGGAGCGGCTTTCCTCCACCCAGATCCGGCCGTGGAGCGCCTCGACGTCCCGCGCGGCGATCGCCAGGCCGAGGCCCGAGCCCGGCACCGAGGTCCCCGCGTGCCGCACTCGATAGAAGGGCTCGAAGATGCGCGCCCGCTCCGCCTCGGGGATGCCGGGGCCGGTATCGCTGACCTCGAAGCGCGCGTACCGCTCGCCTGCGGTGACCGAGGCGGTGACGAGTCCGCCCTCCGGAGTGTGGCGGTTCGCGTTCGAGAGGAGGTTGATCAGCACCTGCTCGAGGGTGCGCGCGTCACCCCAGACCCACAGGGGCTCGGGCGGAGTGAGCGTGCGCAACGACTGCTGGCGGCGCATGAACGAGGGTCGGATCATCGACTCGGCGCGCCGCATCGACTCGGTGGCCTCGACCAGGCCGAGCTCGACGTGCGCATCGACAGCCTCGGCCTGACCGAGCTGCAGCAGGTCCTCGACAAGATCGCTCAGCCGGTCGACGCCGCGGGTGAGGGAGGCGAGCAGCTCCTCCTCATCCGCGAGCGGGCGGCGGCCGCGCCGGTTCGAGCGCTCCTCGGTCAGCAACTCGGCGAACGCGCGGATCGAGGTGAGCGGCGTCCGCAGCTCGTGGGAGATCGCGTAGAGGAACTCACGACGGCGAGCGTCCTGCGACTCGAGGTCGCGGGCCTGGTCGAGCGTCGCCTGGTAGAGGCGGGCGTTGTCGAGGGCGGTCGCGATCATCGTGGAGGCGCCGGCGAGCAGCGTCCGATCGCTGAGCGCGCCTGCTGACCCATTCACGAGGATCATCGCGCCGAGCAGTTCCCCGCCTCGGCGGAGCGGGACGCGAGCCACCACCGGCCGGTCGCCGAGTGAGCGGCCGAGGGGAGCGATCCACGCATCACCCGCCGTGATCTCGCGGAGCACGCTCGGACGGCCGAACGAGCTCGCGGCGCGTTCGCCGT
>JADLFF010000020.1 GCA_020845735.1 Dehalococcoidia bacterium | reverse complement strand
GACCTGACGACTAGTAGCGGTCGCCGTATCCGCGGCCACCGCCGCCGCCACCACCGTAGCTGCCGCGGCTACCGCCGCCGCCACCACCGTAGCTGCCGCGGCTACCGCCGCCACCGCCACCGCCGTAGCTGCGACCACCGCCGCCACCGCCGTAGCCGCCGCCACCACCGCCGTAGCCACCACCACCGCCGCCACCGGGACGGCGATCCTCGCGCTCACGGGCGACGTTCACGTTCAGCGTGCGGCCACCGAAGTCGGTGCCGTTCAGAGCGTCGATCGCCTTCTGAGCGTCCTCGTTGGACATCTCGACAAACCCGAAGCCTCGCGGCCGACCCGTCTCACGGTCAGTAGGCAGGACTACCGTGATCACCTCACCGTAGTTGCCGAACAGATTGCGAATCTCGTCCTCGCGAGCCGAGAACGGAAGATTCCCCACATAGATCCTCTGCGACAAAACACCACTCCACCCGGCAATGCCGGAACTGGGCCAGACTCAACGGGCCCGGACGAATGAGACTTCTCAGGGCGCGACGCGGAAGCTCGGGTGAAACGACCTGGTCCGTGACTGAGAGGACGAATCGAAACTCGTCCCGCCCATCATAACATCCAATCCGACGCCCAACGGGGCCCGCGCGGCCGCAACACGATCACGAGGGCAAATCCCCGCGAAATCCCTCGAATCTCCGGCCTCAGGGCACCAGGATCTGCTGGCCGATGCGGATCTTCGAGGGGTCGCCGAGGCCGTTGAGGCTCGCCAGGGCGTCCGAGGTCGTGTTCAGCTTCCGCGCGAGCGACCAGAGCGAGTCGCCGGGCTCGATCGTGTACGAGCGCGGTCCGCTCGAGCTGCCGGCGCTGCTCGTGCTGCCCGTCGAGACGGCGTCGGCAGCCGCAGCGGAGCGGGCACCTCGAGGGAGCCGCAGCTGCTGGCCGATCGAGAGCATGTTCGCGTCCGACAGACCGTTCACCTCGATCAGCGACGGCACGTCCGTCCCGAAGCGCCGCGCGATGCCGCTCAGCGTGTCGCCGGACTCCACGACGTAGGACGCCACTCGAGGCGGCGTGTCGCGCAGGACCTCCCAGAGGGAGGGCGTCGCGACACCGTAGCGCCAGACGCTGACGGCGTCGGCGTCGTGCTCGTACGAGCGATCGATGAAGCTCCGCCACGCACCGACGTTGGACGACGTGCCGTCGCCCACGGGGATCACGGGCAGGTTGAACCGGGCCAGCTTCTTCATCGTCACATCGAGGGCAAAGGTCGGCGTGATGCCCTCGGCGCCCGGGTCTTCCCCGGCACGCCGGTACTTGTCGACGTTCGCCTGGGTGGAGAAGGTCTTCCAGTAGACCTGCGGGGCAAGCGCGTCCGAGAACTGCGCGAACTCATCGAGCGGGATGCCCTCGAGGGTCCACGGCCGGGGATCGATGGACGTGATGATCGAGGCGGCCGGCGCGCGCCAGCGCAACGCCATGCCAAAGGCCACCGCCGAGGCCGTCGAGCCTCGCCAGAACCCCTGGTGCGGCTCCAGGTCCAGCGCGATGCTGCGGGCGCCCGCATTGAGGACATCGGCGGCCATCTCCGCCTCCTGCGCCGGGTCGTCACCGTGGACCACAGCCCAGGCGTGGAACGGCACGCCGCCGTTCTCGAAGAAGTTCGCGAGCTGCTCGACCTTGCGCGGTCCGGTGACCGCGTCCGTCGTGCGGTCCCACCTCGACATCCAGTCGCTGCCATCGTGCGTCTTGTGCACGATGCCGAGGCCGTGGGCAGCGAGGACATCGCGGATGACCTCGCGCTGCCCGTCCTGGGGGAACTGCCACACCCACGCGAGGTGTGTCGCGAGGCCTGCGGCAGAGGCCGGTGCTCGACGTGCGCTCTGTGTGGCGGGGGAGCTCACAGCCGCGAACGTCTCGCGTGGGGCCGTTGCGAGCGCCACGCTGGCAACAGCAGCGGCGCCGATGAACTCACGTCGGGTGTGCAGGGGCTGACGGGGCATGCTCGGCTCCGTGATCCAGCGTGCCGAAACGGCGCGCTCCGATACCCCCGCCCCAACCAGTATGACATGGGGCTGTAAGACTGTGGTTAGCCGAGCATTAGGGTTATGACACTCGGTGTCATCTGACCGTCATTTGCAACATTCACCGGCGGGTCCGTGCTGCCCCGGTGAGTGCTGCCGTCAGTCGCAGACGACGGTCGAGCGCGCGACGAGGTCGTGGGGCGCTCTCCTCGAGGGGTTGAGCGCCGCCAGCAGGTACCCGGCGCCGAACAGGCACCAGCCGGCGAGCCACACCACCGCACGAAGCGCGCCGACCCTCCAGCCCGGCGTCGTCCCCTCCTCGGACACCACGCGCGTGCCGCCGAGCCACCGGCCGATGGTCTGCCCTCGAGCGTTCCCGGCCCAGACGTAGGCCACCGGCGCGAGGGGCACGAACGGCCCGATCGGCACGAGCAGCGGGGTCAGCAGGACGAGCAGGATCAGCAGCGCCGCGATCGCGATGCAGTCCAGCAACAGGCACCCGAGGCGATGCCGCACGCTGGCGAGGCGGAACGGCGATCCACCCAGGACGACATCGCGCCTCGAGAGCGGGACCGCGCGATCGATGAGCGCGATCCCGGGGATCGTCGCGAGCGGCGCCACGAAGAGCGCGAAGAAGAGCGTCGGCGAGACCACGAACCGCTCCCGGCTCCTGAGCGAGCCGCCCTCCGGCAGCGCGACGACGTAGATGCCTCGAGTGGTGACCTGGAACGAGGACGCCGCGCCCTCCCCGCGCAGTGGACGCGGCGCGCGACTGGCCAGCGCGAACACCTCGGGGGGCGGTGCGCCGGCCGGGACCGTGAGGTCGTAGGTGCCGGGAGCGAGCTCGAGCGCAGGCGCCGCGCTGACCTCGGCACGCACAATCGAGGTGTCGGCGCGCGCCACCATGACGACGACCAGGAGCGCCGTGGCGGCTCCTGCGACGTAGGCGGCCCACCCGGCGGCGAGCAGCACGGACCGCACGCTGGACTAGTCCAGCTGTCCGAGGGAGGCGCTCGAGACGGCATCGAGCGGTGGGGCGCCACGGAGCGAGCGCAGTCGGTTGATCCGCTCGAGGATGGGCGGGTGGGTGGAGAACATGCCCTGCGCGCGCGCCTCGAACTTCTTGATCGGGTTCACGATGTACATGTGCTGCGTCGAGCGGTTCGCAACCTCGAGGACTTCCTGGTCGGTGGCGATCTTCGCGAGGGCCGACTCGAGTCCGACCGGGTTGCGCGTCAGCTCCACGCCGCTCGCATCCGCGAGGTATTCGCGCTGCCTGCTCACGGCGAGCTGCACCATGCGTGCGGCGATCGGCGCGATGATCGCCAGCACCAGCGCGAGGATGAACAGGATGCCCTGGCCGGCGCCACCCCCACCCGAGCCCTCGCGGTCGCGTCGTCGCGCACCGCCGCCGAACCAGAACGAGTAGCGCAGCAGCATGTCCGCGATGAGGGCGATGCTCCCCACGAGCACACCGACCAGCAGCGCGAAACGGATATCGAGGTTGCGCACGTGCGAGAGCTCGTGGGCGAGCACGCCCTGGAGCTCCTCTCGATTCAGCTTCTCGAGGAGCCCCGTCGTGACGGCCACCGAGGCGTGCTGCGGGTCGCGGCCCGTGGCGAACGCGTTGGGAGCGCTGTCCTCGATGACGTACACCTTCGGCGCGGGAACGTTCGAGGCCAGCGCGATCTCATCCACGATGTTGCGCAGCTGCTGGTACTCGGGGCCCTCCGCCGGACG
>JADLFF010000019.1 GCA_020845735.1 Dehalococcoidia bacterium | reverse complement strand
CGGACCGTCACCTCGGGATCGAGGAGGCCCGTCGGGCGAATCACCTGCTCCGAGATGCGCTCGGAGACCTGGAGCTCGTAGGGACCGGGCGTCGCCGAGACGAAGACGACCTGGTTGACGTGGTTCGAGAACTCCTCGAAGTTGAGCGGCCGGTTGTCGAGGGCGCTCGGGAGGCGGAAACCGTAGTCGACGAGCACGTTCTTGCGGGCCACGTCGCCCTCGTACATGCCTCGGACCTGGGGGACGGCGATGTGCGACTCGTCGATGAAGAGCAGCCAGTCGTCCGGGAAGTAGTCGAGCAGCGTCCACGGTGTCGAGCCGGGCTCGCGACCCGCGAGGTGCCGCGAGTAGTTCTCGATGCCCGAGCAGTAACCCACCTCGCGCAGCGTCTCGAGGTCGAAGCGCGTGCGCTCCTCGAGACGCGCCGCCTCGAGGATGCGGCCGGCGGTGCGCAGCTCCGAGGTGCGCTGCTCGAGCTCGGCCTGAATGCCCTCGACGGCCGTCTCCAGCCGCTGCTTCGAGGTGACGAAGTGCTTGGCCGGGTAGATCGCCACGTGATCGGTCTCGGAGAGCAGCTCGCCGGTGAGCGGGTCGATGGTGACGATGCGCTCGATCTCGTCGCCCCAGAAGTCGATGCGGACGGCGAGGTCCTCGTAGGCGGGGAACACGGTGAGCGAGTCGCCGCGGACGCGGAACGTGCCTCGGATGAGGCTCATGTCGTTGCGGTCGTACTGCATGTCGATGAGCTGGCGCACCGCACTCGAGCGGTTGACGTGGCGGCCCTTGTAGAGCTGCTGCACGAACGACTGGTACTCGCCCGGCTCGCCGAGGCCGTAGATGCAGGACACCGAGGCGACGATGAGCACGTCGCGGCGCTCGAAGAGGGCGCGCGTGGCGGCGTGGCGCATCTTGTCGATCTCGTCGTTGATGTCGGCGTCCTTGGCGATGTAGGTGTCGCTGCGGGGGATGTACGCCTCGGGCTGGTAGTAGTCGTAGTAGGAGACGAAGTACTCGACGGCGTTGGCGGGGAACATCTCGCGGAACTCCGCGGCGAGCTGGGCCGCGAGCGTGCGGTTGGGCGCGAGGACCAGCGTGGGCCGCTGGTAGCGCTCGATGATGTTGGCCATCGTGAAGGTCTTGCCGGTGCCGGTGGCGCCGAGCATCGTCTGGGCGCGCACGCCGTCCTCGAGGCCGCCGACGAGCTCGTCGATGGCGCGCGGCTGGTCCCCCGTGGGCTTGAAGTCCGAGACGAGCTCGAATCGCCTCGCGGCGCCGTTCGGCGGTGGTTCGCTCATGCGTTCCAGTATAGGCGCGCGTGTCGACTCGAGCGGACCGCTGTGCGGTGCGGGCCTCGATGGCGCGGCGTACACCTCGAGCTTGATTGTTCTTGATTGAAGGCGCGGTCGCAGATTCGCCTCTTGATTGACTTGATTGATCCGGTGTGGGGTGCGCAGCCCTCGGCGCACGCCCTCGAGGTTCGGACGGGCGGTCACGCCACCCGGGGAACGATGGTGGGCGAGGGCCGGTGCAGGTGCTGCGGTGCAAGCGGTCATGCGCGCATCGTGGGCGAACGGCCGCCAACCTCCGAGGTGGCACTGGCATTCGAGGCGGTAGCCGTCGCGGGTCCTCGCCGTGCGGACGTGACCGAGGGCAGCGCACGCGTGGTGCTCGCGGCGCGCTTGCGCCGGAGGTCCTCGATTCGGACGCTCGTCGATGGCGGTGTGGTTCGCCAGGCTCACCACGAACGGGGGACGGCGGGGCTCCGAAAGGGGGACGGCCCGGCTCGCCATGAACGGGGGAGGTGGGGCGCACCGTGAACGGGGGAAGGCGGGGGCTCGGACGTGGGTGGTGTACGCCCCAAGTAGGGCCCATCCTCTTCTCTGCTTACGTCGATGGAGGTAACGCATGCGCGAGGTCGATACGACGCGGGTGAGCAAGAAGCATCAAGTCACGATTCCCATGAAGGTCCTACGCGCGGCAGGGTTCGAGCTGGGCGAATGCCTGCGGGCGCGCGCCGAAGGTCCGGGCCGAGTGGTCCTCGAGCGAGCAGAGGACATCCTCGCCTCGTACGCCGGTGCGCTCACCGGCGTGTATGAACCGGGTGAAGTCGAGAGGCTGCGCGCGGAGTGGGAATCGCCGTCATCGATGCCGGCGTCCTGATCGGATTGCTGGATGCGTTACGCGGGCACCTCGCGACGCACGGTACCGACGCGTTCTATGCCGCGGTCGAAGGAGGCGACGACGCGCACGCCGGATCGCTCCGCGCAGGCCACGATGTAGGCGTCCGCGAAGTCGAGACGGTGGACCTCGTAGATCTCGATGGTGCGCGACAGCAGCAGCTCGTCGGCGACCCGGATCGCGGGGAACGCGAGGATCGCGCGCAACGCCTCGACCACCTGCGGGCGAGGCGTCTCGTAGTACGACTCGAGCACGTACGCGACTTCGGCCATGATGAGGTCCGGCAGGAGCAGGTCCGTCGCGCCGGCGAGGTACCGCGTGGCGCGCCTCGCGAGGGCCGGCGGATCGCCGGTGAGGTGTCGGACCAGGACGTTCGTGTCGAGCAGCGCGGTCACGCGCGGCGGGTCGCCCTCGAGCGGCGGGTGTCCGCCACGACCTCCGCCCACGGCCGGCCACGCTTGCCGGCGGGCACGGCCACGGCGCCGGCCAGCTCGAGCAGGCGGGCACTCCTCGCGAGGATGGCCCGATTGCGCTCGACGCGGAACACGACCTCGTCGCCCTCGCGAATCGTGAGAGCATCGCGCACTGCCTTCGGGATCGTCACCTGCCCTTTTGCCGTGACACGAGCGGTGACATCCATGTGCTGCTCCTTACCTGTGGCGAGATGTAAGGATAGCGCATCGCGGCGGCACGCCTCGACTCGAGCGTTGCGCCTAGGCGGCGCGGCGGAGCTCCCGAGGGAGGATGGATTCGGAGCGGACGCGGTTGCGGCCGGCGTGCTTGGCCTCGTACATCGCGGCGTCCGCCTTCACCAGGAGCCGGCGTGCGGTCTCGGCGGGTGAGAGGCGACCCTCGGTGAGCGAGGCGACGCCGACGGAGATCGTCACGTCCGCATGGTGGGACTCGGGAGCGCCGTGCGCCTCGGGAGTCCCGTGGGGCTCATCGGTGAAGTCGTGCGTAGCGATGGCGGTGCGGAGCTTCTCGGCGGTGAGGCCGGCCGCGACGAGGTCGGTCTCCGGGAGCACGACGACGAACTCCTCGCCGCCGTAGCGGGCCACGAGGTCGGACGCGCGCACCGAGCCTCGGAGGGTCGCGGCCACCTCGCGGAGCACGAGGTCGCCGAACGGGTGGCCGTAGGTGTCGTTCACGTGCTTGAAGCGGTCGATGTCGATCATCAGGACCGAGAGCGGACGGCGGTAGCGCAGGGCGCGGTAGACCTCGGCGGTGAGGTCGTCCATGAGGCCTCGACGGTTGGCGACGCCGGTGACTGCGTCGGAGCGCGCGAGCTCTTCGAGGATGGCCGACTGTGCCTCGAGGGCCGCGCGGGCCTCGGCGAGACCGCGCTCGCGACGGCGGGCGAGGCGCTCGTTGATCACCAGCTGGGCGGTGAGGCCGACGGACAGCAGGCCGAGGGCGAACGCGACGTCGGCGGCGCCGGGCAGGGCATCACCTCGGAGGAGCGTGGCCAGCGAGGCGAGCAGGCCGCTGAGCGCCGCCCACTGCGAGGTCCATCGCGAGGTCCATGGCCCGGCCCACGGCGTCATCCGCGGACGGCGTGCCTCGGTGGTGTGCTGCACTAGCGGACCCGCTGCTCGAGGACGGCGCGGAGGAGCGCCTCGAGGTCGGCGATGTCGGGCTGCGCCTCGAGGGCGGCGGCCACCATCGACTCCGCCTCGCGGCGGCCGTACTGGAGGGCGAGGAGCGCCTCGATGGCGTCGTCGCGCATGTCGGGCTCTCCTGTCGGCGTCCTGCCGCTCGCATCGGGCAGCGTGGCCTCCTCGAGGAGGCGTCCCTGGAGGTGGGCGATGATCGTCTGAGCCGTCCTCGCGCCGATTCCCGGGAGCTGCTGCAGGGCCTTCGTGTCGCCGCCCTCGATGGCGCGTGCGATCTCGGAGACCTGGCGGTCCAACGCTCGCACGGCGCGGACGGGGCCGACATCGGGGACTTCGATGAACTTTCGGAAGAAGTCGCGCTCGGCGAGCCGCGGGAAGCCGATGAGCACCGGGCGCGGCTGGCGCTCGGCGACGTGGTAATAGGTGAAGAGTGCCATCTCGGCGCCGTCCGGGTGGCCGGCGACCCAGGCGGCGGCAAAGGCGGGCACGAGGACCTCGTAGGTCACGCCGCCGACATCGAGCCAGAGGGTGGAGCTCGCCTCGTCCCAGCGCGCGAGGGTGCCTCGGAGCCCGGCGATCATCGAGGGTGGGCCCGGGGGGCGGAGGGGCTCGACTCGAGGCCCGGGGAGGCCTCGGGGCCCTTCGACAGGCTCAGGGCGAACGGGTGTGGGAGGGCCCGGGGGGAACGCGGAGGCACGGAGGGGCTCGACTCGGGGCCCGGGGGGACCTCGGGGCCCTTCGACAGGCTCAGGGCGAACGGGTGTGGGAGGGCCCGGGGGGCGGAGGGATGGGGGGGCATGGCGGAGGCGCTAGGCGCGCCGCGCGAGGGCGGCCTCGAGGCGGAGGTCGGCGAGGCGGGTGAGGGCGATCGCGAGGGCGTCGGAGGCGTCGAGGGCGCCGGGGAGCTCCTCGAGGGTCACGCCGAGGTGCACGGCGACCATCTGGCGGACCTGCTCCTTGGGCGCACCGCCGTAGCCGGCCACCGACTCCTTGACGGCGGTGGGGGTGAACTCGTGGACGGGGAGGCCTCGGGAGCCAGCGGCGACGATCGCGACGGCGCGCGCCTCGCCGATGACCATGGCGCTCCGGACGTTCTCGGCGACGAACTGCTGCTCGACGGCGAGGGTCGCCGGGCGATGCTCCTCGATGAGCGCGCCGAGCTCCTCGAAGATGCGGGTGAGGCGCTCGGCCTTGCTGGCGCGCGCCTTGGTCCGGATCACGCCCGTCGCCACGATGCGTGCGCTCGTGCCGTCGCCCTCGACGATGCCGTAGCCGGTCGCCGCGAGGCCGGGGTCGACGCCGAGGACGCGCGCCCAGCCCTCGCGGGGGAGGGTCAAGCCGAGGCCGCCTCGACGAGCTCTGCCGGGAAGTTGGCGTTCGAGAACACGCGCTGCACGTCGTCGAGGTCGTCGAGCCGCTCGAGGAGCTTGAGCGCGGCGAGCGCTGCCTTCTCGTCGAGGTCGATCAGCGTCTTCGGCTGGGGCGCGATCTCGGCGCTCTCGACGGCGAACCCCGCCGCCTCGAGGGTGGTGCGCACCTCGTTGAGGTCCGTCGGCTCGGTGTAGACCTCGACGGAGTCATCGTCCGAGGAGGTGTCGACGGCGCCGGCGTCGATGGCAGCGAGCTCGATGTCCTCGATGCCGTGGCTCTTCGCGGGGACGGTGAGGACGCCGCGCTGCTCGAACTGCCAGGCGACGGCGCCGTTCTCGGCAAGGTTGCCGCCACCCCTCGAGAAGGCGTTGCGGATCTCGGCGACGGTGCGATTGCGGTTGTCGGTGACCGCCTCGACGATGACGGCCGTGCCGCCCGGGCCGTAGCCCTCGTAGGTGATCTCCTCGAGGTTGTCGGCCTCGCCGCCCCCGGCGCCGCGGGTGATGGCGCGCTGGATGTTGTCGCCGGGCATGTTGGCTTCCTTGGCCTTCAGCACGGCGAGGCGGAGGCGCGCGTTCATCTCGGGGTCACCGCCGCCGGCACGGGCGGCCATGGTGACCTCGCGGGCGAGCTTGGTGAAGAGCTGGCCGCGCTTCGCGTCGAGCGCGCCCTTCTTGTGCTTGATCGAGGACCACTTCGAGTGACCGGACACGCCGTCCTCCGCAGGGTTCGCCGGGGCGCCCTCGGTGGGCCGCCGTCCGGGGTCAGAGGCGAGTTGTGCAGCCCTCGAATGCTAACAGCGGCCGAGGAGCGACGGTAGCCCGAGGACGGTAGTCCGGAGGACAGCGGACGGCCCTCGACCGGGCGCTGCATGCCCTCGAGGACCGCGCCCCGGGGCGGCACAGGTGCTATTGACAGTCGATAGCTCTAGAGCGATAGTCGATACGTCCGGATCGGGGCACTCACCATGGAGGACACATGATGCGCCAGGGCTCGACGTGGTTCCTCAGGGCTGTCGTCTTTCTCATCGGAGCCGGGGTGCTGGCCGCGATGGTCCGGTTCCCGCAGACGGAGGGGCGGGCGGCGAACCTGGACCTCGTCAGCATCTACGCGGACCCGTTGATCATCTACGGGTACCTCGCTTCGATCCCGTTCTTCTTCGGGCTGTACCAGGCGTTCAAGCTGCTCGGATATGTCGACCGCGACGAGGTCTTCTCGCCCCAGGCCGTGCACGCGGTGCGCAACATCAAGTACTGCGCCCTCGCGATGCCGCTGCTGATCGCGGGCGGTGAGGCGTTCATCGTGCTCGTCGCCAACGGCGAGGATGCCGCGGGGCCGGTTGCCCTCGGGATCATGACGTCGTTCGTGTCGATCGTGATCGCGGTCGTCGCGGGCCTGCTCGAGCGGCTGCTGGAGAGCCGCGCCGACATGCGATCGAGCGTGGCCTAGCGCCGGTCGAGGAACACGTCGGCCGCAAGGACCTCGATGCCGGCGTCGCGCAGCGCCTCGAGGGGGTGCAGCGGGACGCCGGCGAGCGACTCCTCGGCGCTGGTGGAGCCGTGCTGCGCGAGCGCCTCGAGGGCGTGCGTGACGCGCTCGACAAGGTGGCGCTGCTCCTCGAGCGGCGCGTGTCGCGGGACGGCGAGGGCGTGCGTTCCGTCGACGCGGACCCAGGCGATGTCCTCGGGGGTGGGGTCAGTCACGGGTGCCTCGCGGCCTTCGAGGGGCTGGCGTCACACGGTACTCGGGCGGCGGGCCGGGCGGCGGAGGGGTGACTTCGCGGCTCGGGGGGATGGCGTGTGTGGTTCGCCAGGCTCACCACGAACGGTGGAGGGCGGGGCGGCGCCTGAGGTGGTGACTTCGCGGCTCGGGGGATGGCGTGTGGTTCGACAGGCTCACCACGAACGGTGGATGGGCGGGCCGGGCGGCGGCGGAGGTGGTGACTTCGCGCCTCGAGGGATGGCGTGTGGTTCGACAGGCTCACCACGAACGGTGGATGGCGAACGGGGGGCGGCGGAGGTGGTGACTTCGCACCTCGGGGGATGGCGTGTGTGGTTCGCCAGGCTCACCACGAACGGTGGATGGCGAACGGCGGGTGGCGGGCGGCGGGACGCGGCGGCGCCTGAGGTGATGGCGGGTTAGTACTCGGTGGCGCCGCGGCCTTCGAGGATGCGGGCGCGGAACTTGAGGATGCGCGACGTGCGTGTCGCTGAGGTCTTCGCGGCGTTGAGGTTGATCACGTAGCTCCGCTGGCGGCCGGGCGTCAGGAGGTGGAACGCCTCGGCGAGCTCCGGGTCGGCGTCGAGGGCCTCCACCAGCTCGTCCGGAAGCTCGATCGCCGTGCTGTCCTTCGGTGGTCTGACGCCTGCCTCGGCGTAGCCCATCGCCTCGCGCAGGTACGCGAGGATGACCGGCTTCATCCTCAGTACGGCGGCGGTGTCGACGAAGCGGATCATGTCGGGGTGCTGCGTGCTGGCACCCTGCTTCTCGAGGATGCCCTCGGGGTCCGTCATGAGTGCGGCGTTGAAGAAGCTCAGCCGGAAGTCGCCGCGCAGGGCGCCGATGATCGCGATGTTGCGACGGGCGTGCTCGTAGCAGGGGTGCGCCCACTTCACGCTCTCGACGAGGCCGGCCTCGAGGCAGATCGCGCGGAGGTCATCGAGGCCGCTGATCCAGCGCCGCGTGGAGCAATCGGGGGTGGCGAACCGCTCGCAGCGGCCGCAGCCCTTCGTGAAGTAGTCCTCGATGTCCGTGATCATGGGGGGCATCGGACCAGTCTACCGGCTGGCAGCGGCGCCCGCGGTCAGTCGCCGAGGCTGACGTTGTCGATGAGGCGAGTCGTGCCGAAGCGGACGGCGACGGCGAGCAGCGCGGGGCGCAGGAGGGGGCCGGTCAGCTCCTCGAGGGTGACGGCGTCCGCGATCGCCACGTAGTCGACCTGCGCGAGGGGCTGCGCGCGGATCTCGTCCTCCACGAACTGGCGCAGCGACCCGGCGTCGCGGATGCCGTCGGCGAAGACGGCGGCGGCACGTCGCAGGCCGCGCGAGAGGGAGAGGGCCTGCGTGCGCTCCTCGGGCGAGAGGTAGACGTTCCTCGAGGAGAGCGCGAGCCCGTCCTCGTCTCGGACGGTGGGGCAGCCCACGATCTCCACGGGCTGATCGAGGTCGCGCACCATCTGGCGGATCACGGCCAGCTGCTGCGCGTCCTTGCGCCCGAAGTAGGCGCGGTCCGGCTGAACGAGGTTGAAGAGCTTGGTGACGACCGTGGCGACGCCATCGAAGTGGCCGGGGCGCGACGCGCCCTCGAGACGTTCGGCGATGCCGCCGACGCGCACGCTGGTCGCGCTGCCCTCGGGGTACATGACCTCGACGGAGGGGAGGAACGCGAGGGCGACGCCGCCGGCCTCGAGCATCGCGAGGTCCTGCAGCTCGGGCCTGGGGTAGCGCGCGAGGTCCTCGTTGGGACCGAACTGCGTGGGGTTCACAAAGACCGAGGCGACGACCGAGGCGCACTGGGCGCGCGCCGCCTCGACGAGGGACATGTGGCCGCGATGCAGGGCACCCATGGTGGGCACGAAGCCCACCGAGCCCGGCAGCGCCTGACGGGCGGCGCGCAGCTCCTCGACGGTCCGCGCGACGTCCACAGGCGCTGCCGACCTCCGCTAGAGGGCTAGGCGCCGGCGCTGTCGCCCGCGGGTTCCCGCGTGGCGCTGCGCAGGGAGGCGAGGGCGTCCTCGAGCACTTCCGTGGCCTCCGTGAAGTCCTCCACTGTCTCCTCGGGCGGGGGCGCCATCTTCTCGATGAGCGCGAGCGCGCGCTCGTCCATGTAGAAGGACTCGGCGGCGGCGGGGAACTCCTTCGCCTCGACGGCTTCACGGTAGGCGATGAGGCCGTCGCGCAGCACCTGCGCGCCCTGCACGAACCGGCGTGCGTGCTTCGGCTTGAAGTCCTCGTAGAGGCCGAGCATGTCGTGGAAGACCTGCACCTGGCCGCTGCAGAAGGGGCCCGCGCCGATGCCGATCGTCGGGATCTTCACGCGCTGGGTGATCATGTGGGCAAGGGCAGTCGGCACCGTCTCGAGGACGACGGCGTAGGCGCCGGCTTCCTCGAGCGCGCGGGCATCGGCGATCACCGCCACCGCCTCGCGAGGCGTCTTGCCCTGGAGCTTGAAGCCCCCGAACTGGTTGACGGACTGCGGCGTGAGCCCGATGTGCCCCATGACGGGGATGCCCGCCTCGGTGAGGCGGTGGACGGTCTCGGCGACCCGCACGCCGCCCTCGAGCTTCACGGAGCCGGCGCCGGTCTCCTGCATGATGCGCGTGGCGTTGCGCATCGCGTCCTGCCAGCCGGTCTGGTACGAGCCGAACGGCATGTCGACGACGACGTGGGCGCGCTTCGCGCCTCGGACGACCGCCTTGCCGTGGTGGATCATGTCGTCGACGGTCACCGGAATGGTGCTGTCGTAGCCCAGCATGACCATCCCGAGGGAGTCCCCGACGAGGATAATCGGCAGGCCTGCCTGGTCGATGATGCGCGCGCTGGGGTAGTCGTAGGCCGTCACCATCGTGATCGGCTGGCCCTTGTCGCGCATGGCCTGGAGGTCGCTAATCGAGATGCGCTTGACTGCGGTGGCCCTGGTCGCGCTCATGAGTTGATGCGCTCCTCTCCCCCGATGCCCTGACTACCTGTTGCTGCCTGCGGCAACGCCCGCCGCGACGTGCGCGTACGGCTGGGCGAACTCGCTGACGGCGGCCTCGCCCGTGGCGAGGTCGACCATGCGGTTCGTCGAGTCGACGTGCACGAGGCGCGGGTGGTGCTCGTGGACCTGCTCGGTGGGGACGCCCTCGTAGTTGAGGATGATCACGAGGTCGCCCGGGTTGACGAGGTGTGCCGCGGCGCCGTTGATGCAGATCTCACCGGAGCCTGCGGGCGCCTCGATGGCGTACGTGGTGAGCCGTGCGCCGTTCGTGACGTCGAGGACGTGGACCTGCTCCCACTCGACGATGCCCGCCGCCTCCATGAGGTCGGTGTCGATCGAGATGGAGCCCACGTACTCGAGGTCAGCGCGCGTGACGGTGGCGCGGTGGATCTTTCCGCGCAGCATGGTGCGCACGGCTACCCCCGCCTACCGGCCAGCGGCCGGAAGCTGGCACCCCTCGAGGGGTGCGCGACTACTCGATGGGCGCGGGGACAGGATGCGAGGACGCTCATTGCCGTCATCATTCCTCCGTCTCGGTCACAGGATCCAAGCGGATAGATGGCCGGTCTGCTTCGCAGGTGTCTCTTGGCCGCCACTTCGGGTCGGCCGACAGCGCAAGTATAGATTTGAGGGGAAGCCTGTCAACGGACGTAGTCCCTGATGGGTTGCGGACAGGTCTCGGCGGGGTTATCGCCGCGGACGGACGCCGTCCTCGGTCAGCGGCGTCGCGAGGACGAGCGCGCCGCGGCCTGCCACTCGGCGGCCGAGGGGACCCCCGCGAGGCCCTCGGCGTGGCGCACGCCGCTGAGGATGGCGCGCTCGAGGGCGCGCGTGGCCATCACCTCGAGGGCGCCGTAGCCAGCCGGATCGACCTCCACCTCGCCGGTGGCGAGGGTGAAGATGGCGTCGCCGTCGCCTCGGGTGTGGGCCGGCCAGGTGGTGCGCGCGAAGGCATCGTGGGCGACCGTGGCGAGGCGATTGGCGAGGGCCTTCGTGAGCTTCGCGTTCGTCGCGATCACGGCGATCGTGGTGTTCTCGCCTCGGCCTTCCGGGGTCCCCGAGGGGCCACGCTCGGCGGGGTTCACCGCGGGCGGCGCCTCCTCGGGATGGAGGTCACGCCAGGACTTCCCGGTGCGGAACACGGCCTCGAGGTCCACGAACGTGCCCCGGCGGTCGCCTCGCGGGGCCGCCACCACCTCGGCGGTGGCCGGGTCGCGGATGGTGCCGACGGCGTTCACGGCGACGAGGGCGCCCGCGATGAGGCCGTTCTCGAGCACCTCGGACGCGGTGCCGAGGCCGCCCTTGAGGCGCCTCGCGGGGCCCGCCTGCTTCGCGACGGTGGCGCCGGTGCCCGCCCCGACCGAGCCCTGGGCGACCGCACCACTCGAGGCGCGCGCGGCTGCGCGGTAGCCGGCCTCGGCGTCCGGGTGCGCACCGGTGCCGATGCCGAGGTCGAAGAGGATGGCGGAGGGCACGATGGGAATGCGGTGCACGCCGACCTCGAAGCCCAGTCCGCGCTCGGCGAGATAGGTCATCACCCCATCGGCGGCCGCGAGGCCGAACGCGGAGCCGCCGCTGAGGACGACCGCGTGCACCTCCTCGACGGTGTTCTCTGTGCGCAGGAGGTCGGTCTCGCGGGTGCCGGGCGCGGCCCCGCGGATATCGGCGCCGCCGACCGCGCCTCGATCCACGCGCACGACGGTGCAGCCGGTGGCGGCGCGGCGACTGGTCCAGTGGCCCACGCGCACACCGGGCACGTCCGTGATCGCATCGAGGTATGCCATGGCAGGGATTATGCGCGCGTCGGCGCTAGCGGGCAGCCGCGCCGGGCAGCCTAGACGGCGGCCATGTGGGACACGGGTGTCGCGAGGCGAATCATGCGCGCCGGGATCGCCTCGTCGATGAGGCGCAGGCAGTGGCGAAGGTACTCCTCGGAGGCGAGGCGGTAGGACTGGAGGTGGCCCGCCTCGGGGACGATCCAGAGGTGTGCGCTCGGGCGGAGGGTGGCCGCCATGAGGTTGTGCGCGTGGGCCACGGGCACGTCCTGGTCGAGGGCGCCGTGGATCAGCAGCACGGGGACCTCGATGCCGGACATCGCCTCGATGGGCCGGAGGTAGTTCACATCGGCGTGGTAGAGGCGGCGCGCGACCCAGCAGGCGGGGTGGAAGAGGACGCTCGGGATGTGCCGCCAGCGGTAGCGCAGCCCCTCGCGGGCCGAGGTGGAGGCGGTGTCCGCGATGACGGCGCGCGCGCCCAGCCCTCGAGCGGTGGCCTGCAGCGCGAGCGACGCACCGAGGCCAAAGCCGTGGAGCACGACGGGCAGGTTGCCTGTGCGGCGCCGGACGTACGCCACGGCCGTCTCGAGGTCGAGCTGCTCGGCAGAACCGAGGCGGTCGCGGACGCCGCTGGACTCGCCACGGCCGCGGAGGTCGAATGCGAAGACGTGGAAGCCGTTGCGGAGGTACGCGCGCTGCAGTCTCAGCAGGCCGACCTCGGGATCCGCGCGCGTGCCCTCGTCACCGTGCACCATGACGACGACGGCACGAGCGCCGGGGGACTCGATGAACCATCCGCGCAGGACGGTCATGTCCGGCGCGCGGAACTGGACGTCGTCGTACCTCAGGCCGAGCTGCTCGGGTGTCCCCTGGACGCGGCGCCGCTTCGAGCGGGTGAACGTCTCGGCGCAGTACAGCAGCGCGGCCACGTAGGCGGCCACGAGTGCACCGATTCCTGCCAGAGATGCCCAGAACAACATGCATTCGCCTCGCAACGGTGCGCAGTTCCGTCTCGGCGGCGGCAACGTACCAACATGGAAGCAAGGGCGGCAACCCGCGCGGACGTTGTAGGCACACTCTACAAGTCATATTCCACATTTGAGTGATAGTTATGTCTGTAGAAATCTCGGGAAGATCGAGGGAATCCGACGCCGCTCAACCTGCTGGTCAGAGGAGGAGCAATCTGCCCTCGATCCGTTACGTCTTCTGGCACCGCGGGCAGTAGTGCGTACTCCTCCCCGCGATGCGCACGCGCTGGATCGCCGTGCCGCAGTCGTAGCAGGGGAGGTCCGTGCGGCGGAACACGCGCACCCGCACATGGTGCATCCCCTCCCCGCCGAGGCCATCCCGGTAGTCCGAGAACGAGCTGCCGCGATCGGCGAGTGACGCCTCGAGGGCCGCGACGACCGCATCGTGGAGGCGCGCGACGCGCCTCGGACCCAGCGTGTTGGCGGGCGTGCGGGGGTCGATGCGCGCTCGGAAGCACGCCTCGTCCGCGTAGATGTTCCCGACGCCGGCCGCGATGTGCTGGTCGAGGAGGGCGCTCTTCACGGGGACGGAACGCCTCGCGAGCTGCGCGCGCAGCCACGCCGTCGTGAACGCGGGGCCGAGGGCATCCGGGCCGGTGTGCGGCATCGCGTCGGCGGGGTCCTCGACGAGGTGCCACGTGCCGAACTTGCGCAGGTCGTTGAACCGGAGCGACGTGCCGTCATCGAGGTCCACGCGGGCGCGCTCGTAGCGACCGGCGGGCGCCTCGGTGGGCACGTGGACGAGTGAGCCGGTCATCCGCAGGTGCAGCACCCAGGCACGCCCGTCGTCGAGGCGCGCCACGAGGTACTTGCCGTGGCGCTCGAGCCCCTCGATGCGGCGACCCGTGAGGGCTGCCTCGAGCGCCCAGGGGCTGTGCGTGATCGCGAGGCGTTCGCCGCCGGGTTGGATTGCGACGTGCGTGATGCGCCGTCCGACGAGGAGCGGCGTGAGGTCGCGGCGGATC
This sequence comes from Dehalococcoidia bacterium, assembly GCA_020845735.1. Taxonomy (GTDB): domain Bacteria; phylum Chloroflexota; class Dehalococcoidia; order UBA2979; family UBA2979; genus RBC038. Next base: position 8,083 of record JADLFF010000019.1, on the reverse strand, counting down.
GTCTCGACCTCGGGCAGCTCAGGCATGGGGCCTCGGACCTTGCGTCATCGAGGGCGATCGTACTCGCGGATCCGGCGGGCGGAGGGAGGGGTCGCGTGCCACCTCGCGAGCCACGGGAGGCTGCGTGTTACGATGCGGACCTCGATGCCCGAATCCAAGATGCCCGAATCCACAATGCTCGGATCCACAGCGCCAGACTCCGAGGCCGCAGGTCGCCACATTCTCGTGGCGGTCGCGTGGCCGTACGCGAACAGCCCCGTGCACATGGGGCAGCTCGCGGGCGCCTACCTCCCCGCCGACATCTTTGCTCGATACCACCGGATGCGCGGCAACCGCGTGCTGATGGTGTCCGGGTCGGACTCACATGGCACGCCGGTGACGGTGCGCGCGGAGGCCGAGGGCACCACGCCCGAGGAGGTGTACCAGCGGTTCCACCGCACCTTCCTCGAGACGTGGGCGGGGATGGGGATCTCCTTCGACCTCTTCACCTCGACGGACACGCCGAACCACGTGGCCGTGGCGCAGGACATGTTCCGGCGCCTCCTCGAGCGCGACTTCATCTACGAGGGCGAACAGACCCTCCTCTACGACCCGAAGGCGGGCCGCTTCCTCCCGGACCGGTACGTCGAGGGCACCTGCCCCTTCTGCGGCGACCCCAACGCCCGAGGCGACCAGTGCGACAACTGCGGCCGCACGATGGACGCCCTCGAGCTGAAGAACCCGCGGTCCCGGCTCTCCGACGCCACGCCCGAGCCTCGCCAGTCGAAGCACTTCTTCCTCAGGCTCTCCGCGTTCAACGAGCGCCTCCGTGAGTGGGTCGAGCCGCAGACGCACTGGCGCCCGGCGGTGCGGAACTTCACCCTGGGGCTGCTGCGCGAGGGGCTCCACGACCGCGCGATCACGCGCGACCTGTCGTGGGGGGTGCCGATCCCCCTCGAGGGGTACGACGAGAAGCGCCTCTACGTCTGGTTCGAGGCCGTGATCGGATACCTGTCCGCCTCGAAGGAGTGGGCCGCCTCGACGGGTGCGCCCGAGGCGTGGCGCGCCTGGTGGGAAGGCGCGGAGGCCCGGCAGTACTACTTCCAGGGCAAGGACAACGTCCCGTTCCACACGACGATCTGGCCCGCGATGGTCATGGGCTACGGTGAGCTGAACCTGCCGTACGACGTGCCCGCCAACCAGTACGTGACGATGTCGGGCTCGAAGGCGTCTTCGAGTCGTAACTGGGCCGTGTGGATGCCCGACTATGTCGCGCGCCACGACCCCGACCCGCTGCGTTACGTCCTCACAGCGCTCATGCCGGAGACCAGCGACTCGGACTTCACGTGGGCCGAGTACGTGCGGCGCAACAACGACGAGCTGGTCGCGCGCTGGGGCAACCTCGTGAACCGCGTGCTGACGATGACGCGGCGCAACTTCGAGGAGCGCGTCCCCGCGCCGCCCTCGACGCTGGCGCCGGAGTCGCAGGCGATGCTCGAGGCGGTTGACGCGGCCTTCGAGGAGGTCGCGGGGCACATCGAGGCGGTGCAGTTGCGGAACGCCCTCGGCGCCGCGATGGGCGTCGCGCAGGCGGCCAACCGCTACCTCGACGAGCGCGCACCCTGGACGGCGGTGCGCTCGGACCGCGACCACGCCGCGGAGACGCTCTACGTCGCGATCAACGTGGTGAGCGGGCTGGCGACGCTGCTGCAGCCGTTTCTGCCCTTCACCTCGCAGGAGGCGTGGGCGTTCTGCGGGCACGCGGGCGACATCCAGGCGGCGGGCTGGACTCGGACGCCGGTTACGCCGGGGACCCCGCTTCCCGAGCCGCACCCGCTCTACAAGAAGCTCGACGACGCGCTGATCGAGGACGAAGAGTCGCGCCTCGGGCGGTAGTCCCATCCTCGGGGTGCCGATCTCCCTCGGAACGGGCGCGTGGCCCTCGTAGGATCGAGGGATGAGAGCCGCGATCCTGCGCCAGCCAGCACCCGCCGCCACGTCACCCCTCGAGATCGGCGCGCTTGATGATCCGCGACCCGGGCCGGGAGAGCTGCTCCTCCGCGTCGCCGCGTGCGCCGTCTGCCGCACGGACCTCCAGCTTGTCGAGGGCGACCTCGAGGCGCGGCGCCTGCCGGTCGTGCCCGGGCACCAGGCCGTGGGCCGCGTCGAGGCGGTCGGCGCGGGCGTCGAGGGGTGGTCGGTGGGCGATCGAGCGGGCGTGGCGTGGCTCGCGGGGGCGTGCGGCGACTGCGCGATGTGCCTCGAGGGCCGCGAGAACCTCTGTGAGTTCGCGTGCTTCACGGGCTGGGATCGCGACGGTGGCTACGCGGAGCTGATGACGGTGCGCGCCAACTTTGCCCTCCCGCTCCCGCCTGCCCTCGATGACGTGCACGCGGCACCCCTGCTCTGCGGTGGGGTCATCGGGTTCCGCTCGTTGCGCGTGTCGGGGATTCAGCCCGGCAGCGCCTCGGCCTGTACGGCTTCGGCGCCTCGGCGTCGCTGGCGATCCAGGTGGCGGTGCACCAGGGCTGCGAGGTCTACGTGGCCACGAGGTCGGCCGCGGAGCAGGCGCGCGCGCTCCGCCTCGGTGCGGTGTGGGCCGGGGACTACGAGGCGCGCCCACCTCGGCCGCTGGATGCGGCGATCACGTTCGCGCCTGCGGGGGACGTCGTGGTTGCGGCGTTGCGCGCGCTGGGCCGAGGCGGCGCCGTCGCGATCAACGCGATCCATCTCGACCGTGTGCCCGAGTTCCCGTACGAGCTGCTCTGGTGGGAGCGCAGCCTCCGCAGCGTGGCCAACTTCACGAGGCGGGACGCCCTCGACTTCCTCCAGCTGGCAGCCACGGTCCCCATCGAGACGGCCGCTGAGGTGCTGCCGCTGACCGAGGCGAACGCGGCGCTCCAGCGGCTTGCGGCCGGCGACGTGAGCGGCGCGTTCGTCCTCCAGCCGTGACCGGTCAGCCTCGGGGGTGCCATACGCCGAGGCGCTCGAGCGTGGCGTCGACGATGCTGCCGAGCGTGGGGATGCTGGCGTTCGCGTACTCGTAGCGCGCGCGCAGGATCGGCTGCGGTACGTCGACCAGCGCCGCGAGGTCGATCGGGGTTCCGGACACGACGAAGTCGACGGGCGCGGCGGCAATGCTGCGCCGCAACGCCTCGAGCTGCGCGGGGCTGTACCCGAGGGCGGGGAGCACCGACTGCACGTGCGGGTACGCCGCGAGGGCTTCGCGGATCGACTCGTCGGCGTAGGGCAGCGCGTCGACGACCTGCGCGCCTGCCTCGATGGCCGCGACGTAGCCGGCGCCGTACGGCATCCCGCCGTGAGTCAGCGTGGGCCCGTCGTCGACCACGAGCACGCGGCGGCCTCGGAGGCGGTCGGCCTCGTCGAGGACGACGGGCGAGGCGGCGCGCACGAGGGTGGCGGTCGGGTTCAGGCGGCGCGCCACGGCCTCGGCCTCCGCGACCTGGCGAGGCGAGGCGGCGTTCGTCTTCGCGACCACCACGACGTCGGCCATGCGCAGTGTCGCCTCGCCGGGGTGGTACGCCTCGGCGTCATCCGGCCTCAGCGCGTCGGTCAGCACGATGTGGAGGTCGGGGCGCACGAAGGGGAAGTCGTTGTTGCCGCCGTCCCAGACGATGATGTCGGCAGCGTTCGCGGCCTCCTCGAAGATGGCGGCGTAGTCGACACCGGCGAACACGACGGTCCCGGCGGCGATGTGCGGCTCGTACTCCTCGCGCTCCTCGAGCGTGCACTGCGCGGCGTCGAGGTCCTCGCGGGTTGCGAACCGTTGCACGCGCTGTGCCTCGAGGTCGCCGTAGGGCATCGGATGGCGCACGGCAGCCACGCGCAGGCCGTGCTCGCCGAGACGGCGGCTCAGCCACCTCGCGGTCTGCGACTTGCCACAGCCGGTCCGCGTTGCGGAGACTGCGATCACGGGCACGCGCGCCCGCAGCATCGTGGCGTCCGGCCCGAGGAGGCGGAAGTCGGCGCCCGAGGCGAGCGCGCGCGAGGCGGCGTGCATCACCAGCTCGTGGCGGACGTCGCTGTAGGCGAAGACCACCTCGTCGACACGCTCCCGCGCGCAGAGCTCCTCGAGGCGCGCCTCGTCCTCGATGGGGATGCCCTCGGGGTAGGCCGGGCCCGCGAGGCGCGCGGGGTAGCGACGGTTCGCGATGCCCGGGATCTGCGTCGCGGTGAACGCCACCACCCTCGAGGCGGGGTCGTCGCGGAACACGACGTTGAAGTTGTGGAAGTCGCGGCCGGCGGCGCCCATGATCAGGACGTGTCGCGGCTTGTTCGAGGCGGCATCAGGCATCGGCAACTCCGTCGGTCGGGTCGTACACCCTGCTCCAGTAGCGGCTTCCTCGAGGAGTATGGTCCACTGCGCCCGCGTTCGCGGATGCCGTAGGTCAGCCCGAGACAGGCGCTCCTGCCTCCTCGGGCCGGGCGTGCGTCCGAGCTGATGCTGGCGCTCGGGTGCACGGAGGGCAGGGCAGCGAGTGCTGATCGTGGCGGCCCTCGGTGGGAACGCGCTACTGCGGCGCGGTGAGCCGCCGGACCAGTCGGTCCAGCAGGCGAACATCGCGCGCGCCGTCGAGGTGATGGCGGACCTCGCGAGGGCGCACGACCTCGTGGTCACGCACGGCAACGGGCCGCAGGTGGGCCTCCTCGCCCTCGCGCAGGAGTCGTACCGCGAGGCGCGCCCATACGGCCTCGACGTGCTGGGGGCCGAGACGCAGGGGATGATCGGCTACCTCCTCGAGGATGCGCTGCGCGACGCGCTCCCCGGCCGCGAGGTGGCTACGCTCCTCACGCAGGTCGAGGTGGACCGTGACGACCCGGCGTTCGCGCACCCGACGAAGCCGATCGGTCCGATGTACACCGAGGCACAGGCGCGCGCCCTCGAGGCGGAGCGCGGCTGGGCCGTCGCGCGCGATGGCGAGGCGTACCGCCGCGTGGTGCCCTCGCCGGAGCCGATTCGCATCGTGGAGCTGGCGGCGATCCGGGCGCTGGCCGCGCGGGGCTTCCTCGTAGTGTGCGCGGGCGGCGGAGGCGTGCCGGTCTACCTCGACGAGCGGGGCGCATCGTTTGGCGTCGAGGGGGTGGTCGACAAGGACCTGACGAGCGCCCTCCTGGCCCGCGAGCTCGGCGCGGACGCCCTGCTGCTGCTCACCGATGTCGATGCGGTGCACCTCGACTGGGGCAGCGCGAGGGCACGGCGCGTCCGGTACGCCTCGCCGGCGGCGTTACGCGCCGTGGCGTTCGAGCCGGGCACGATGGCACCCAAGGTGGAGGCCGCGTGCCGCGTTGCCGAGGCGACGGGACGGACGGCGTACATCGGCAGCCTCGATGATGCCGCGCAACTCCTCGAGGGGACGGCCGGCACGGCGGTCAGCGCGTCCGCGACGGCGCTCGCGTGCTGGGAGGACGAGGGGGCGCGATGAGACCGTCACCCCTCGAGACGGGTCAGGCGGCGGCGGTGCGCGGCGCGGCCTGTGCGGGCTGTGCGGGCTGCACGAGGAGCATCGCGGCCGCGATCACGGCGGCGCTCGCCCCGAGGGCGAACGGCGCCCAGGCGCCGACCTGGTCCCACAGCACACCGGCGAGCGCACTCGCGACGAACACGAGCAGCCCGGTGAGCATGCCGTAGAAGCCCAGCACCGACGCTCGATACTCCCGTGGTGCGAGGTCGGTGATGAGTGCCTTGCTCACGCCATCGGTAGCCGCGATGTACACCCCGTACATCGCGAACAGCGGCCAGACGAGCAGCGTGCTGGTGTTCACCGCGAAGCCGGCGTAGACGACCGCGAACACGAGCAGGCCAAGCACGAGCACGCCTCGACGGCCGAGCCTGTCCGAGGCGATGCCCGCGGGCACCGCGGCGAGCATGTAGACGAAGTTGTACGCGACGTAGGCCAGGACGGTCGCGGTCGTCGACATCCCGAGGTCCTTGGCCCGGAGGATGAGGAAGATGTCGCTCGAGTTGCCGAGCGCGAAGACCAGGCTCGCCGCGACGAACCACAGCAGGCGCCGGTCCATGTGGCGCAGCGTGGCCCCGAGGGTCAGCGTCTCGCCTCGAGCGGTGGCGCGGGCCTCGGGGGGCGTCTCGCGCACGAGGCCGAGCGACAGCACCGAGAGGACGCCGGGGATCACCGCGAGCAGGAAGATGAGCCGGAACCGCTCATCGAAGAGGGCGACCAGCGCCAGCGCGAGCAGGGGCCCGATGACGGCGCCCGCGGTGTCCATCGCACGGTGGAGGCCGAATGCGCGCCCTCGCATGTGGTCGGGCGTGGAGTCCGCGATCAGCGCGTCGCGCGGGCTGCCTCGGACGCCCTTGCCAAACCGATCGATGAAGCGCGCCACGAGGACGATCGGCCACGCGACGGCGAACGCGAGCAGCAGCTTGCCGATCGCGGCCAGCCCGTACCCCCCCACGACGAGGGGCATGCGCCGTCCGATGTGGTCCGAGAACCAGCCGGACGCGAGCTTCAGCAGGCTGGCGGTCGACTCGGCCAGCCCCTCGATGACCCCGACGATCGTGACCGGCGCCCCGAGGGTCGTCGTGAGGAAGATCGGGATCAGCGGGTAGATCATCTCGCTGCTGACGTCGGCGAAGAAGCTGGTGATCCCGAGGGCAACGACGTTCTGCGGCAGGCCGCCGACAAGCCTCGCTCGCCAACCCCTCGATGCCTGCGCGCGGACGTTCCCTGTCATCCGGCGGATGCTACACCCGGGTCGCGCGGGACGCAGGACGTGGCCGGGGGTCGCCGCTGCTATCCTCGCGCACCACGTGCCGGGCGCGTGGGCGGTCGCGGGCCAGTGGAGGAGGCGGGCATGCTCGAGGGGCTGCGCGTCGTCGAGTTCTCATCGGACGTCGCCGGCGGGTTCGCCGGGCGGCTCTTCGCCCTCCTCGGTGCGGACGTGGTCAAGGTCGAGCCGCCCGCGGGCGACCCCACGCGCTGGTGGGCACCTCGGACGGGGGAGGGCCCCGAGGCCGGGCTCCTGTTCGCCTACCTCGGCAGCGGCAAGCGGAGCGCGGTCATCGAGGACGCCGAGCGGCGGCGCGTGCTGGCCCTGAGCGCGGACCTCGTGCTTGACGACGGCCGCAGCGGCCTCGATGTCGCGGCGCTGCTCCGGACGAAGCCCGCGATCGTGGTCTGCTCGATCACCCCGTTCGGCCTCGACGGACCGCTCAGCGACTGGCGCGCGACGGCGCTCACGGCGTTTGCCGCGGGCGGGCAACTGATGCTGTGCGGCGATCCGGAGTCGCCACCGCTGAAGACGGCGGGGCACCAGGCGTACTACCAGGGCGGCCTCCACGGGTTCGCCGCCTCGATGACCGCGCTGTACGCGGTGCGGCGCACGGGGCTGGGTGACCACCTCGACATCTCCCTGCAGGAGGCGCAGGCGGCCAGCCTCGAGGGGGCGGGGCCGAACGCGATGGTGCGCGAGGTGGACACGGAGCGCACGGGCAACCAGGCGCGCGCCGTCTGGGGCATCTACCCGAGCGCCGATGGCCACGTCGGCGTGGCGGCGATGGCGAGGCAGACCGGCTCGGTCTACCGCGCCGTCGGCCACCCGGAGCTCGAGGGCGACCCGACCTACACCAACCTCACCGCCGACGCCGCGGCGAACGACCTCGTGGCCGCGTACATCACGGAGTGGACGACGGCACGCACCAGCGCCGAGGTCTTCGAGGAGTCCGGCCGGTTCCGCGCGCCGTTCTCGTTGATCCCGACCCCGCGCGAGCTGCTCGAGTGGCCCGCGCTCCGCGAGGCCGGGTTCTGGCGCGAGGTCGAGCATCCGGTGCTGGGCAGGCACCCGCTCCCGGCGGCCCCGTTCGCCATCGATGGCGACCGCGGCAGCGCACGGCGCGCGCCGCTGCTCGGGGAGCACACGGCCGAGGTGCTGGGCGAGCTCGAGCGCGGCACGCCGCCCGCCCCCATCGAGGCACGCGGCGCGCGCCCACTCCTCGATGGGTTGCGCGTGCTGGACCTGACGCAGATCTGGGCGGGCCCGTACGCGACGCGCTTCCTCGCCGACATGGGCGCCGACGTCATCCACATCGAGGGCCCGCGCTTCCCCGACGGCGTGCGCGGCGTCG
>JADLFF010000018.1 GCA_020845735.1 Dehalococcoidia bacterium | reverse complement strand
TGCGCAGGCGGCCTCGATGTCCGGCACGCGGAAGTACAGCGGTGCGCCCGGCCTCGGACCCTGCGCCTGCGCCTCGGCGATCGCGTCGAGCATGAGGCGCACGCCACCGATGTCGAAGAACGCGAGCCCCGGCGGGTCGAACGTCGCGAGGTGCCGCGCGCCGAGGATGTCGCGATAGAAGGCGATGGCGCGCTGGATGTCGGTCACGGGCTGCGCCACCTGCCCGAGCCGGGTCACCTCGAATCCACCATCCGCCGTCATGCGATCGCCCCGCCTTCCGCGTTCCGGCTCCTGTCGCCGGGCCGCTAGTACCAGGCCTCGAGGGGTACGCCCCACTGGAAGGGGCGCGTCAGCACGTACCCGACGTGGTGCTCGCCCGCGAAGTGCTTGACCGCGGCGCGCAGCGGCTCGGTGGTGGGGCCGGCGTACCCAACGTCCTGGGCCCACCCGAACATGTTGAGCGGGATGTCGAGGTAGACGGTCCGACTCCGGCTTGCGCGCGGCAGTGCGGCGGCCGCCTCCTCGAAGCGCACGGCCGCCTGCCGCAGCAACTGGTCCATCGTGCGCACGGGCCACAACCGCCGCGGCGCCACCCAGGCATCGAGGCTCGGCACGTGGAGGAGCGTGGCGACGGCGACGGGGCGCTCCACGGACACCTCGACGCGCTCCACGGCACCGAGGTGCTCCTGCGTCCACGCGGTCGCGCAGACCTCGCTGAGCACGTCCTGGAGGGCCTGGTCCGCCTCGCTCCAGCCGGAGCACGCGCGCTCGCCGTGCGCCGATCGCACCCGCGCGGCCACGGCCTCGGCGAGGCCGGCACGCGCCACCTCGTCCAGCGCCCGTCCGAGCCAGTACATCGGTGGGTGGTGCTCGGGCGAACGGGTCCGGGCGAAGGCCACCCAGCACGCCTCGGGGGTGGGCTCCGGCGCGATGTCGGGGAGCATCGCCTGCAGCCAGACGGCAGGCGAGCGCGGTGCATCGGCCTCGTGGAGGGGGAGCGAGAGATCCGGCATCCCTCGATGGTAGCCGCTCGCGCGGCCGTGCCGCGCGCCACAGGCACGTACCCGGGGCGACCGGTAGCCTCGAGGCGTGGGCGAATACACGAAGGCGATCATCCTCGGCGCGATCCAGGCGCTCAGCGAGTTCCTGCCCGTCTCCTCGTCCGGCCACCTCCTGATCTCCGAGCGCCTCCTCGGCGGGAACACGGCGTCACCCACCTTCGATGTCGGCCTCCACGTCGGGACGCTGCTCGCGGTGCTGATCTACTTCCGCGCGGACTGGCTGGCCTTCGCTCGAGGGCTCTCCACCGACCTCCAGGACCACGGCTCGGACGTCCGACGCTGGAGCGGCGACACCCGGCTCCTCGTCGCGATCGCCCTCGGCACGATTCCGGCGGTGATCGCCGGATTCCTGCTCAACTCGACCATCGAGACGTACCTGCGCTCGCCGATTGTGGTGGGCGTGAACCTGATCGCGTTCGGGCTGCTCCTCGGGTGGGCCGATGGGCTCGCCGGCACGCGCGGCCTGGGCTCGATGACCTACGCGGCCGCGGTGCTGGTCGGGATTGCTCAGGCGGTCGCCCTCATGCCCGGCGTGTCGAGGTCGGGCGCGACGATGACGGCGGCCCGTGCTCTCTCCTTCGAGCGCGACGCCGCCGCCCGGTTCTCGTTCCTGCTCTCGGCGCCGGTGGTGTTCGCGGCGGCCGTGCTCGAGCTGGGGAAGGCGCTCGTGGGTGACGAGCCGCTCGCGTGGGGTCCGATGCTCGTCGGTGCGGCCACGGCGGGCCTTGTGGGGTGGCTGGTGATCGCGGGGCTCCTCGCGTTCCTGCGCACGCGGACGTTGCGCGTGTTCGTCTGGTATAGGATCGCGCTCGGCTTCGTGGTCATCGGCGGAGCGCTCGCCGGCGTCCTCTAGCGCACGCCGAGGCGGCGCGCTCCTCCGAGGGGTCCACGATCGGCCACGGCAGGCCGCACGAGCAGGAGCACGCGCATGGTCCTCGATCCTCCCAGCCCGTTCGACATGGATGGCAAGGTTGCCATCGTGACCGGCTCCGGCCGTGGTCTCGGCAAGGCGATGGCGAAAGCCCTCGCGGCCGCGGGCGCGCAGGTGGTCTGCGCGGCGCGCACGCCCGAGCAGATCGAGCAGACGGTCGCGGAGATCACCTCGGACGGTGGCACGGCGATCGCGGTGCCCACGGACGTGACGAGCTCCGCGGCCGTCGACGCCCTCGTGGCGCGCGCCGTCGAGGCGTACGGGCGCCTCGACGTGATGATCGCCAACGCGGGAGGCGGCGGCGGCCCGCAGAACCTCGAGTTCTGGGAGTACCCGGACGACGCGTTCGAGTCGGTGGTCGCGACGAACCTCAAGTCGGCGTTCTACAGCGACCGCGCTGCGGCCCGCCAGTTTGTGGCGCAGGGCGAGGGCGGCGTGATCGTCAACGTTGCGTCCGGCACGGCGCTCCGCGGCAACCAGCAGTTCGCCTACCCGACGGCCAAGGGCGGCGTGATCTCCCTCACGAAGTCGGCCGCGACGATGCTCGCGAAGCACGACATCCGCGTGAACGCGATCGTGCCGGGCTACATCAACCAGCGCCCGCCTCGCGACGAGCAGGAGGCCGAGGTGCGCCGCAACCGCGGCGTGCGCGTGCCGGTGCGCCGCCTCGGGGACTGGTGGGAGCTGGGTCCGCTGGCGCTCTACCTGGCCTCGGATGCCTCGCGCTACGTGACCGGCGAGCTGTTCATCATCGATGGCGGCGGGCTCGCGGGAGGCCTCGCGCCGGTGACCTTCGCGCCCGCGCACGAGATCGGAGCTGCCTCGTGACCACCTCCGGCACGCCTGTTGACCTCGCCGCGCTGCCCGGTCCTGCCCACCTCCGTCTCGATGGCAAGCGTGCGCTGATCGTGGCCGCGGAGTCGCCGGTGGGGGCCGCGATCGCGCGCGCCTACGCGCAGGCCGGCGCCGAGCTCGCCCTCGCGGTGCTGCGCCCGGACGAGGCGGTGGTCAGCGCCAAGCGTCTCCAGCGGGAGCTCGAGGGCCTCGGCACGCGCTCGACGGTCTACGTGATGGACGTCGTCCTCGGGAAGAACGTGCAGGTGACGACGCGCCAGATCGCGAAGGAGCTGGGCGGCGTCGACATCGCGGTATGCGCCTCGGACCTGTTCCTCGGCAAGCCGATCGGGCGGACCTCGGACTCCGAGCTGCAGCAGGTGATGGCCTACAACTTCAACGCGCACTTCTTCGTCGCGCGCTCGGCCTCCGACGAGATGCGCCGCAACGACCCCGCAGGCGGGCGCATCATCCTGCTCTCGCACGTCCTCGGTGAGCGCGGGCTGTCGAACACGGCCGCCTACGGAGCCGCGCACGGCGCGACGCAGCAGCTCGTGCGGTCGCTCTCGCAGGAGCTGGCGCCTCAGGGGGTGACGATCAACGGGATCTCGACGGGGTGGATGGACTGGATGCAGGACCGCCTCGACGAGCGGAACGACGACGCGGGGCGCGCGGTGCGCTTCACCCTCCCGAGGCGCGCCGGCTCCCCGGAGGACGTGGCGCCGATGGCGGTCTGGCTCGCCGGGTCGGGTGCGGGCAACGTCACGGGGCAGGTCTTCCACGTCGACGGCGGCCTGACGCAGCACCTCTAGGCAGCCGGTGAGCCTGCCTCGCGCGCTGCTCCACCTCGAGGGGGCCGCGCTCTTCGCAGCGTCGACGTGGGGCTACTTCGCCCTCCTCGAGGGTGGCCTGCTCGCCTACCTCGCACTGCTGCTCGTTCCCGACGTGTCGATGGTGGGGTTCGTCCGCGGCACCCGGCTCGGGGCACTGACCTACAACGTGGTGCACAACGAGGCGCTCGCGCTTGCCCTCGCGGTGATCGGGTTGCTCTCGGACGTTCCGAGTGCACTCGGGGGTGGGCTCATCCTTGCGGCGCACGTGGGCATGGACCGTGCGCTCGGGTATGGGCTCAAGTACCCCTCGGCGTTCCGCGACACGCACCTCCAGCGGCTCTAGCGTGCGCCTCGACGGGCTGCCGGCGACGGGTCCCGGGAGCTGAGGACGGCCCTCCGGGCCGGGGGACCCGCCCACCCACCCTTTTTCCTGCGAGGGGCTGCGCCCTCGCGCTCCCCTCGAGGGCAGCACTGGCACGCTAAGCGCCCACGCGCGTTGAGCCCAGTCACTCCGTGCACACCGTCGGGCGCCGCCGTTGCTCGGGCGTAGACGCGCTCGGCCTACTTCGCCCCCTCCTCACAGGCACCGACCTCGCGCGTACAATCCGCCACCGAGGTGCGCTGACCGCGCATCGATCGAGGGAGGCACGCTGTGACCAGCGAGTACGAGACGCTCATCGTCGAGAAGGAGCGCGGCCGCGCTCGGATCACCCTCAACCGGCCCGAGAAGCTGAACGCCCTCTCGAGGCGGCTCCAGGGCGAACTCGCCTCGGCGCTGCGTGACGCCGATGAGGACACGCGCGTCCACTCGGTGATCATTCGCGGCGCGGGCCGCTCGTTCTGCGCGGGCTACGACCTCACCCCCGAGCGCCGCCTCGAAGGGGAGTCGGTCGACGATCGCGACGCCTACGCGCAGGTCTACCGCCACTCGCAGGCGTTCGACGACGATGTCCACCGGATGGAGGGCGCCCAGCGCGAGCGCATGACGATCTTCGACATGCACAAGCCGGTGATCGCGCAGGTGCACGGCTACTGCGTCGCGGGTGGCACAGACCTCGCGCTGCTGTGCGACATCGTGGTTGCGGCCAGCGATGCGCACATCGGCTTCCCGCCGGTGCGCGCGATGGGCGGGCCACCGGCGCACATGTGGACCTACCTCGTGGGGCCGCAGTGGGCGAAGTACATGCTGCTCACCGGCGAGTTCGTCACGGGCGCCGAGGCCGAGCGCATTGGCCTCGTATGGAAGTCGGTGCCGCTCGCGGACCTCGAGGAGACGGTCGAGGAGCTGGCGGACCGCCTCGCGATGGTGCCGACCGACCTGCTCTCGGCGAACAAGCGCTCGGTCAACCTCGCGATGGAGCTGATGGGCGCGCGGACGATGCAGCGGCTCGCCGCCGAGCAGGACGCGCGGATGCACGTGTCGCCCTCGATGGAGGACTGGCGCCGCCGCAACCGCGACGAGGGCCTGCGCTCTGCCCTCGAGTGGCGCGACGGCCGCTTCTCCAACCCGGAGATGCGACGCCAGTGGCAGATCGAGCACTGGCCCGAGGGGCCGCGCACCTAGTGGGCGCGAGTGCGGAGCACGTGGAGACCTCGGTGCGGAGCACGCGGTGACCTCGGATGGCCGTGCGCCGTGGCGCTTCTCGATGCACGGCGGGCACGCCAGCGAATCGAGCGCGCACGGACAGAGCACGCTGCGCGCGCTGCTCGACCGGGCGGTCGCGCTCGGCCTCGAGGCGTACGGGCTGTCGCAGCACGCGCCGGTGTCCGACGCCCGCTTCCTCTACGACGACGAACGCGAGGCGGGCCTCGACCTCGACGGCCGCATGGCGCAGTTCGAGGCGTACGCGGCGGCCTCGGCGGAGGCCGTACACGCCTACGCCGGCCGGATCGAGGTGCTGCGCGGCCTCGAGGCGGAGGTGGTGCCGCCCTCGGGCTATGTCGTCGACACACAGCGGCTCCGCGCGCGCTTCCAGCTCGACTACGTGGTGGGCTCGGTGCACTGGGTGGACGACCACCCGATCGACGTGTCACCGGAACGCTTCGCGGAGGCGGTCGCGGACCTCGGGGGGTTGGCGGCGCTCCTCGTGCGGTACTACCGGCAGCTCGCCGAGATGGTGGACGCCCTGCGCCCGGAGGTGGTGGGCCACTTCGACCTCCCGCGGCTGTTCAGCCAGGGGCACGGCGCCCACGAGGACGGCGCGGTGCGCGCGGCGCGGCGTGACGCCCTCGCGGTGATCGGGCAGCGCGGCGCCCTCCTCGAGGTGAACACGGCGGGCATCCGCAAGGGGCTCGGCAGCCCGTACCCGGCGGCCGAGGTGGTCGCGGAGGGCCGTGACCTCGGCGTGGCGTTCACGCTGAGCGACGACAGCCATCACGTCGACCACGTTGGGGCGGGACTCGCCGAGGCCCGCGCGCACCTCGTGAGCGCGGGGGTCGCCAGCGTCTGGCGCCTCCACCGGTCCGAGCACGGCGCGATCGAACGCCTCGAGGTTGCGCTGTAGCGCGGGCGCGGCCGTTCGGAGTCCGCGGCGCTCTCCGTGGACTGCGACGCGCCGATCGAGGTGCCTCGATAAGTGAGCGTGGACGCGCCTCCGGCGCGGGGGACCCGCCCGCCCGCCCTTTCCTGCGAGGGGCTGCGCCCCCTCGCGCTCCCCTGACGACATCCACTGACCGCTGCGGGTGCGTGCGCCCTCGACGAGCGCCGGCGTGATCCGGATGATGACGCACCTCGGACGAGTGGTGGGCGGCTCGATTCGGGCCGGTGGGGGCGCGCGGTGTGGTTCGACAGGCTCACCACGAACGGATCACGGCGGACCTCGGACGGATGATGGCGCACCTCGGACGGGTGCTGGGCCTCGGATGGCCGGCAGAGGCTCGATTCGGGACGCCGGGGGCGCGCGGTGTGGTTCCCTTCGACTGCGCTCAGGGCAGGCTCGGCTCACCACGAACGGATCACGGCGCACCTCCGAGGAGGATGGCGCACCTCTGACGGGTGATGGTGGGCACCGGGCCGCGCGGCGCGATCGAGCGCCTCGAGGTTGCGCCGTACCTGCTCGCGGCCCGCGTTACGTCGAATGTTGCGGGGAGGTCTCAGTCGGCTACCCTGCGCGCCTCGGTAGCCACGTTCGCCCGAGGTTGGAGCGCACATGCTCGCCATCGGCCTGGCCCTTGCCGCGGCCTCATCCTGGGGGTTCAGCGCGATCCTCGTGCGCCTCGGACTGCGTGACATGGCGACGTCGATGGGGACGCTGATCTCGCTGGTGGCGGGCCTCCTCCTGACCGGCGTGCTCGCGGTCGCCACGCAACGCGAGGCGCTGGCGGCGCTCTCGCTCAGCACGGTCGGGCTCTTCGCGATCATCGGGATCCTCAACTTCCCGATGGGCCGCTTCTTCAACTACCTGTCGATGAGCCGCCTCGGCGTGGCGCGCTCGACGCCGCTGCTCGCCTCGGCGCCGCTGTTCGCGGTCCTCCTCGCCGTGCTCGTGACCGGCGAGGACCTCCGGCTGTCGACGGGCATCGGGATCGCGCTCATCTTCGCCGGGCTCTTCGTCACCCTGACGGGCCGCGAGGCGTGACCGCCGAGTCCACCTCGGGCGTCCGTCCGCCAGCGGCGGCGCCGTCGATCGATGCGCGTCGCCTGACCCTCGAGGGGGTGGCGTTCGCGATGATCGCGGCGCTCTCCTACGGCTCCTCGCAGGTGATCGCGCGGCACGCGGTCACGGACCTCGCGCCGCCGCTCGTCGGGTCGTTCATCGCGCTCTTCTGGGGGACGCTCGGCTTCGCCGCGATCAGCACGCGCAATCTCGGGGCGCGCGCACCGAGCTGGCGGCGCGGCGCGCTCTACTTCATCGGCGCGGGCGTCTTCTCCTCGATGGGCGTGACGCTGATGTTCACCGCGCTGTCCCGAGGCGAGGTCGTGATCCTGTCGCCCATCCTCGCGACGAACCCGCTGTTCACGCTGCTCTTCGCCGCGGTCTTCCTCCGTGGCGTGGAACGCATCACGAGGCGGCACGCCCTCGGGACGGCGCTGGTGGTCGTCGGGGTCGCGGTCCTCAGCCTGGCGTAGGCCTCGAGGCCGCGGTCGAGGCGGGGGTGCGGGTCTCGTTGGTCACGGCGACGTGGCAGCGGTGACACAGCACCTCGAGGTTGACCGCGTGGTTGAGGCAGCTCACGAAGCGGTAGCGGCCGCGCAGGGCGACGATGTGGTTCACCTCGAGCTTGAGCTCATGGCGCGCATACCGCCGAGCCTGCGCGGGATCCCTGCGCACCGCCGAGGGCTTGAACCCGCACCGCTGACACGCGTACTTCGCCCGGCGGCGAGCCCGCTTGCGCGCCTCGGGCCAGACGTGCTCGGCCTCGAAGGCCCGCGCGTGGGCGTCCGAGCAGTACGCGGTGCGGCGGCCGCCGAGCTCGCCTCGGCAGCTGGCGAGGCGGCACAGCCGCACGGTTACGTCGACGCACGTGACCTCCGCGAGCCACGCCGGCCCCTCGAGCGCTGGTTCGCCTGTCATGCGACCCAGCCTAGCGAGGGCACGCCTCACGGCCGAGGGCTTCCGCGTCAGGAGGTCTCGAGCCTCTCCCCGTGACGCCTCGCGGACCGCTACAGTCTGCCGCGATTCGCGGACAATCCTCGGCGTTCCCACGGAGGAACACATGACCATCGATGGCAAGTTCGGACTGCAGGGCAAGACGGCCCTGATCACGGGCGGGGGCACGGGCCTCGGGCGCGCGATGTCGCTCGCGATGGCCGATGCCGGCGCGGACGTGATCGTCTCGGCGCGGCGGCTCGAACCCCTCGAGGAGACGGCGCGCCTGGTCCGCGAGAAGGGACGCCGCTCGCTCGCCATCTCGGCCGACCTGACGGTCTCCGAGCAGGTCAACCGGATGACGGAGCAGGCGATCGCGGAGTTCGGCCGCATCGACATCCTGGTCAACAACGCCGGCATCACCGAGGCGGGCCGCGGCAAGACGCTGCCGGAGCTCTCCGACGAGGAGTGGCGCATCGGCATCGACGTCAACCTGTCGACGGCGTTCTACTGCTCACGCGCGATCATCACGCACTTCCTGGAGCACGGCGGCGGCAAGATCATCAACATCACCTCAGGCTGGGGCTTCCGAGGCGGGCGCGGCAACTTCATGTACTCGGTGGCGAAGGGCGGCGTGATCCAGCTCACGAAGGCCCTCGCGATGACCTACGCGCGCGACAACATCCGCTGCACGTGCATCGCTCCCGGCCTCATCCCCAAGGGCATGCCGCAGGAGAACCGAGACCGCATCGGGCCGCTGCAGCCAGTCGGCCGCGTGGGTTGGCCCGTCGAGATGGGGTCGCTCGCGGTCTTCCTGGCCTCGGACATGTCCGACTACATGTCGGGCGAGACGGTGCTGCTCGATGGCGGCTCGATTGCCGGGGGCGTCACGCCGGCCGGCCTCGTTCCCCTCGCCGAGGGCTAGCCCCGGTCCCGCGACCCGACCCACGCGACTGATTCGACCGACACGACCGACATGACTGACGGAGAGGACTCCCCGATGACCATGCCTCACTACCTCACCCCGCCGCCCGACGAGTCGGACCTGATGGGGCGCAACCCGTTCGATCTGAGCGGGCGCAACGCGATCGTTGCCGGGGCCACGGGTCCCCTCGGGCGTGCGCTGGCGACGGCGCTGGCCGAGGCGGGCGCGAACGTCTCGGTCCTCACGGCGCACGACAGCGCCGAGGAGGAGGTCGCGGCCAACTCGATCCTCAACGAGTGCTGGAGCTACGGCCGCAAGGGCGTCGCGCGGCGCGTGGACCTCACGAGCCCCGCCTCGGTCGACGCGGCGGTCGCGGGCATCGAGGCAGAGGTCGGGCCGACGCACATCCTGGTCAACGCGGCGCACGGCGCGAACATCAAGCCGGTCCTCGACGCCTCGCTCAACGAGTGGCAGCGCGAGATCGACCGCAACGCGACCTCGGTGTTCGTCGCGAGCCAGTCGGTCGGGCGGCGGATGGTCGAGCGGGGGTACGGGCGCATCGTGAACCTGGTGTCTGTGCTGCACGACCGCGGCGTGCCGAACGCGGCGCTGTACGGCGCCTCGCAGGGGGCGGTCCTCGGGTTCACGAAGTCCCTCGGGCTGGAGTGGGGGCGCAACGGCGTCACCGTGAACGCCCTCGGCCTGGGCTTCTTCGACGATGTGCCGGGCATCCAGGGCGACGAGGAGGTCCACGCGGTCCTCGAGCGGTACATCCCGCTGCGACGCCTCGGCAAGCCCGCCGACCTGCAGGGGCCGCTGGTCTACCTGTGCTCGGACCTCGCGGCGTTCGTGGACTCCGAGGTCTTCATGGTCGACGGCGCGATCCAGGTCCACGCCTAGCGGGCGTGCCTTCGGGGCGATGCGCCTCGGGTGGACGGGGGCGCACGTCGGAGCGGTGGGAGCGGGTCGATTCGGGCCAACGGGGGCGCTCGGTGTGGTTCGCCAGGCTCACCACGAACGGGGGACGGCGCTCGGCACCTCGGATGAGCGCGCCTCGGATGGATGGGCGTACCTCGGATGGATGGGGCGGGTCGATTCGGGCCGACGGGGGCGCCCGGTGTGGTTCGCCAGGCTCACCACGAACGGATCACGGCGGGCCTCGACCGGATCACGGTGCACCTCGGACGGATCACGGCGCACGTCGGAGGGGTGGGAGCAGGTCGATTCGGGCCGACAGGGGGCGCCCGGTGTGGTTCGACAGGCTCACCACGAACGGATCACGGCGCTCTGCACCTCGGAATGGGGGCGGCGTCCTCGGGCGGAGGTGGGGGGCGGGGCGTCAGGGGGTGGCGCGCGCCCAGGTGATCGCCGACTCGCCTCCCGGGAGCACCGCCGAGACGCCCACGTCGCCACCGGGGCGACAGGGCTGCAGCGGGCCGTACTGCCGGTCCTCCCGGCCTACGTCGAGGGCGACGCGGACGGCTCCGTCGCAGGAGCGCTCGTAGATGCGGTAGCCCGCAGCATTGGGGACGCCGTCCCAGTGCACGGTCACGCGGCCCGCCTCGCCCTCGCCGGGCGGCACGGTCGCCGAGGTGTCCGGCAGGCGTCCGGTGAGCCGCACGTTCGTCGGCGCAGGCAGCGCGGCGCCGGGCCTCGAGGTGGGTGACGGGCTCGGTGGGGAGGCGCTGGCCGTCGCCGAGGTTGTGGCGGTCGGGGTGCCGACGACGGTGCGGGTGGCGGTGACGGGTGCACTCGTGGGTAGCGACGTGGGTGGCGGCGGTGCGTCGCGGGCGCATCCGGCGAGGACCGCGGCCAGCATCGCGAATGCGATCCACCTCATCCGCGCCCTCGGGGAAGACAGCCTCGAGGGTGGGGAGCACCGCCCGACTCGGACCGCAGGGGGCGCACGGTGTGGTTCGCCAGGCTCACCACGAACGGAGGACGGCGTGCCTCGAACGGGCATCGCGATCCACCTCGTGCGGGCGCTCCCCCTCGACGCGGTCACACCGCCGCCAGCTCCCGCCGGTACAGCAGCGACCCGGACTCGGTGGGGGTGAACCCCTGGCTCTCGAGGGCCTGGCGCAGCTCGTCCATGCCCGGCGGCAGCACGGTCTCGACGATGCGGTAGCGCTGGCGTCGTGCCTGCTGCACGGCGGCGTGGAGCAGCGCGTAGAGCCCCTTGCCCGCCAGCCTGCGGATCACCGCCGCCCCCTGGTCACCCCGGTCGAGGGCGATGCACCCGAGGACGCGCGCCTGGTCGTCGAATGCGACCCAGAGCGAACGGCCGGGCGCCTCGTAGTAGCCGGTGTCCTCGAGGTCGTCGTCGCGGGAGTCCGTCGGCGGGTCGTACCCCGCCTCGAGGAGTGCGCGGGTGACGAGCGCGCGCACCCACCGCAGGTCGTCCGGGAGCGCCTGCCGGACGTGGATCGCGCCGCGAGGTGGCGTCGCCATCGAACCTCACCCACTCCAGGGCACGGTCCGAGGTTGCAACACCTCGCGCACCTGCCCATCGGCAACCAGCAGTATCTCGTCGATCGCAGCGTAGCCTGCCGGACTCATCCCACGCAGCGCCTGCGTCGCGAGCTCGGCCTGGATGTGCCCGACCACCTCGACGAGGACGAGCAGGCTGAAGTCGACGTCGGTGGCCGCGTTGCGCTGCTCGACCGCGCGGCGCACCGCCCGACGCAGCCCGCGCCGCACGCGCGTGCCGTCGTCGGCGCCGGTGGGGGGCGGGGGCGCGCTCACGATCGTCAGCCCTCGAGGGGTGTCGACCGGCAGCCGAGTCGCGACCCAGTAGTCGTGCACGGGCACCTCGGTGACCTCCTGCGGACGCATTACGGCGGCACGGTCGCGGATCCGCGTGAGGATGATGTCCACCTCGGGTGTCTCATCCGGGAGGCGGAGCAGGTCGCGGGCATCGAGGTGAAACACGCCGTTGATGCCCTCGGAGAGGTGGGCCCACTCCGAGGACAGCGGGCCCGTCACCATGACGTAGGCGCCGTCGGTCTCGACCTTGGCGAGGCGCAGCATGACGGGGATGCGCACCTCGCGGCGCTGCCCGGGCGCGAGCCCGGCGATCGCGCGCCCGAGCATCAACCGCACGTCCGAGCGCTGCGGCTCGGTCTCGGGGAAGGTGGCCCCGGGGGGAGCCCACACGACGTACGCGCCCTCGTCCCCCGCCGTGGCGAGGTCGGCCGAGACCAGCGACTCGAGTGCGGTCGCGGCCGGGTCGCGCGCGGTCTCGTCCCACAGGGTGGCGAGCGTGACGCCGACGGCGCGGTCGCGTTGCCGCAGGCGCGCATCGAAGGGTGCTGCGTCCCCCTCGGCGGGGCGGAAGGTGCGGAAGAAGCGCTCGCCGAGCCATGACGACGCCATCGCGAGCGCCACCTGCCCGACGCGCGGCACCTCGAGGGCCGGCCCGCCGGCCTCGGACGTGGCGCTCATCGCGTCGGCCTCGGGGGCCGGGCGCTCATCGGGTCACCGGGGATGGCGCGTGCGCTAGGCGCCGGCGGCCTCCTTCTCGGCGGCCTTGCGTGCATCGCGCCGGTCGAGGATGGGCAGGATGCCGTACTGCAGCATCTGCACGAGGATGACGCCCTGCAGGAGGAAGAAGGTGAGCACGCCGCCAAGCTTGAGCACGGTCGACATGAGCTCGTCGTCGTTCCCGGTGCGCTGCGCGATGTTCACCCCGATGACGCACGCGGCGATCACGCCGAGCAGCAGCAGGATCGGGTCCCACTTCCTGATGAAGCGCGAGAACGCCCCGATGATGCCCGCGGGCAACGCCACGTTCTGGGCGATCCCCCCGAGCAGCGGTGTCCCCTGGTGGTGCCACGTCTCGAACGAGGCGAAGAACAGGATCATCATCAGCGGCCCACCGAGGCCCGCGATGAGGATCCCGGGAAGATCGGCGCGGTTGAATCGCATCGGTGTCTCCTGGCGCGCGTCGGCTGTCCGCCCGTTCATACCAGATACGGGAATACGAGCTACAGGCGGGATCAGATATTCGAGCGGGACTGCCCACCGTCGACGTTGATGGTAGCGCCGACCAGCCACGACGCACGCGGCGACGCGAGGAACACGACCACCGAGGCGACCTCGTCGGGCTGGCCGAAGCGCCCGGCCGGTATGTCGCTTGCGATGAAGGCGCGCATCCGCTCGGGCTCCTCGACGAGCCGCCGGCCCCACGAGCCGCCCTCGAAGGCGATCGACCCGGGGGCGACGCTGTTCACGCGAATGCCCTCGCGAATCCACTCCCGTGCCAGCGCCTTGCTCATCGCGATCTGCGCGCTCTTCGTGGCGTTGTACGCGGAGCCGCCGCCCGACTCGCGACCGTAGATCGAGGCGATGTTCACGACGGCGCCCTGCCCCGACCTCGCGAGGTGCGGGCGGGCCAGCTCCATCAGGCGCAGCGCCGAGGTGACGTTGAGCGCGAACGACCGCTCGAACGCCGCCACGAGCTCCGCGCTGCGGTCGCTGCCGCCGGCGTTGTTCACGAGGACATCGATGCCGCCGAATCGCGAGACGGCGCGCTCGATGATGCGCGCGGCGCCCTCGGGGGTGGTGACGTCCGCCGCGACGGCCTCCACCTCCGCGCCCAGCCCCTCGAGGGCGGCGCGTGTGGCCTCGAGCGTCTCGGCGCCGCGCGCGCAGATCGTGAGCCGGGCGCCCTCGGCGGCGAACGCCTCGGCGATGGAACGGCCGATGCCGCGGCTTGCGCCGGTGACGATCACGGATCGCCCGCTCAGTCCAAGGTCCATGGTCGCCTCCGTCGCGCGCTGGCCGTGGGGACTCGTTCGAGGTCGTGGCCATCCTCGCAGGGGGCTGTCCGTGCCGTCCACGCTCAGGAGGGCTGCACCTCGAACGGATGGGGGCTCGACTCGGGCGGCCGTGGGGTAGGCGGTGTGGTTCGCCAGGCTCACCACGAACGGATCAAGGCGGAGGGGCGGCCTCGGAAGGTGCTCGACTCGGACATTGTGGGACGGCGGGCCCTTCGACAGGCTCAGGGCGAACGGATGAGGGCGGGGGTGGCCTCGGAGGGCTCGACTCGGACCTGGTGGGGGCAGGCTGGTGTGGTTCTCCAGGCTCACCACGAACGGATGAGGGCGACGGCCGGAGACGGATAGGAGGCGGCGAACGGGTGAGGGCGAGGAACGGACGGGAGGCGGCGGAGGGGGCGGTCGAGGCGGGTTTGCGCCGCCTGCAGGGCCCGCCTACAGTCGCCACGTGCCGCACGTCACTGTCTCGCTCGAGCGCTTTGTGGCCACGCTCACGCTCGAT
>JADLFF010000017.1 GCA_020845735.1 Dehalococcoidia bacterium | reverse complement strand
GCGGCGCTGCTCCTCGTCGAGCGTGGCGACGCGGCGGTGCGGGTGCACGCGCGCCTCCCAGAGGATCTCGTCGGAGTACGCGTTCCCGATGCCGGCCATGAACTCCTGGTTCGTCAGCACGTTCTTCACCTGCCCTCGATGGCGCTTCAGCCCCGCGAGGAACTCCTCCTCGGTGATCGCGAGGGCGTCCGGTCCGAGCGACGCCCACTGCGGGATCAGCGCGAGCTGGTCGGCCGGGAGCAGGTACCAGCGACCCATCCGACGCGCATCGGAGTAGCGCAGCTCGTGCCCGTCCTCGAAGGCGAACAGGACGCAGGTGCCGGGGCGCTTGCGCTCGCCGGCAGCTGCCCAGTGAAAGCGGCCGGTCAGCATCGGGTTCACGACGAGCTCGCGGCCGTCGTCGACTGCGAACAGGAGGAACTTGCCGTGACGCCGGATCGGCCCAAGGACGCGGCCGACGAGGCTGTCGAGCTTGTCCTCGGAGCGGATCAGCCAGGGGTAGCGGACCTCGGTGCGCGCGATGGGATTCCCGGCAAGCCGCGGCTCGAGGAAGCCGCGAATCGCCTCCAGGTCAGGGATCTCGGGCACGGCTAGTCCTCGCGAGGAGCGGGCGAGACGGGGCCGCGCCAATGTGGGTACGAGCCGAATACCCGCAGCCACAGCGTCTCGCGCTCCACGGCTTCGAGGGCGGCCCGCAGCGACTCGTCGGCGCGATGCCCCTCGACGTCCACGAGAAAGACGTACGTGCCGAGCTGCCGGCGGGTTGGGCGCGACTCGATGTGGGTGAGGTTGATGCCGCGCTCCGAGAACGCCCGCAGCACCTCGACGAGCGAGCCCGGACGGTCGTGCTGCGTCGTGAAGGCGATCGAGGTCTTGTCGTCGCCCGTGGCGGCCGCATCCCGCGCCCCCACGACGACGAATCGTGTCTCGTTGCCGGGTGCATCGGCGATGTCGTCGGCGTACACCGTCGCGCCGTAGAGGGCCGCCGCCAGCGCGTTGCTCACCGCCAGCGTGCTCGGCTCCTGGAGCGCACTCTCGATGGCAGCAGCCGTGGACAGCGCAGCCACGGGCCGCCCCGACGGGACCAGCTCCGCGAGCCGTTGCCGGCACTGGGCGAGGGCCTGCGGATGGGAGTAGACGACCTTCACCTCGCGCGGATTCAGGCCGGCCGGGCCCACGAGCGCGTGACGGATCGGCAGGACCACCTCGGCGCAGATGCGGAACTCGAAGTCCTCACGCAGCAGCTGGTCGAGCGTCTCGGTGACGCCGCCTTCGATCGAGTTCTCGATCGCGCAGACCGCCGCGTCGGCCTCGTGGCCACGCACGGCCTCGATGGCCGCGGCCACGGAGGCACATGGAACGAGGTCCGCCGTCGGGTCGTGCGCGATCGCCGCCGCCTCGGTGTAGGTGCCGCGTGGTCCCAGGTGAGCGAGGCGCATCTCGATCCTTCGCCCTCTTCGCCGTCAGTCGCCGCGCACGGGGTCAGGCTCGAGGACGAGCGGCGCGGCCACGAGGTGTCGCAGCGCGGACTCCGAGTCCTCGGCGATGACCGCGATCAGCTCGTCGCCGACCTGCAGGATCGTGTCACCGGTTGGCACCTGCGGCGTGCCGTCGAGACCCACGACCAGGGAGATGAGCGCCTGCGGAGGCAGCGTGAGGTCTCGGATCGCCCGACCGGCGGCCGGGGAACCGGGCTGCACGTGCAGGTCCACCACCTCGAGGCCGCGGCGGCGCAGGTGCATCAGGGGCACGAGGGTGTGCTCGGGCAGGTCCACCTCGAGCTGGGCGAGCACAGCGGCGGCGGCAGAGACGGTCGAGTCGACTCCGAGGAGCCTGAAGAGGCGCTCGTTGAGGGGGTCGTTGACGCGCGCGATCGCCCTCGGGACGTGGAACCAGTGCTTGGCCACCTGCGAGGCGACGAGGTTGTGGCTGTCGTTTCCCGTCACGGCCACCACGAGGTCGGCGCGGGCGAGCCCGATGCTCTCGAGGAACACCACCTCGGTGCCATCGCCGTGCACGACGCTGTCGCCCAGCTCGTCGCGGAGGTCGCGGACGACGCTGCCGTCGTTGTCCACCAGGACCACCTCGTGCTCGGAATTGCGCAGCAACTCGATGGTCAGGCCGTAGCCGACTGTCCCTCCGCCCACCACCACGATGTACATCCGCGTGCCCCGTTCGCTAGCCGGCGGTCTCGGGCTGCTCGGGCAGCGTGCTTGCGTGCTCGACGACCGGTGCGGGACCCATGAGGGCGCGGTACGCGAGGTCGGCACCGATCACCGTCGGGCTGAAGGTGCGGAGTCCGAGGCGCGAGAAGATCTCCCCTCGAAACGGGTCGTTCAGCCTGACGACGGCGTTCCGGACGCCGAAGATGTGCATCGCCACCTGGGCGGCGAAGACGTTCCGGTTGTCCCCCTGGGCTAGCGCCATGAAAGCGTCGGCCTTGCGCAGGTCGGCGGCCTCGAGGATGCGCTGGTCCATCCCGGACCCGACGATGCGGCGGCCGTTGAACGAGCTCGGGAGGCGGCGGAACGCGGCCTCCTCGGTGTCGATGACGTTCACGTGGTGGCCGTCGCTGACGAGGCGTGCGGCGACGGACGCCCCGGTGCGGCCGCAGCCCATGATCACGACGATCACCCGGCGTGCCCGTCCTCGGCGGCGTAGCGGAAGACCCAGACGTCGCAGGCCGCGTGCTCCAGGACGTACTGGGTCGCCTCGTCCATCTGGAACCGCCCGAACGGGCCGCCCGCGCCGAGGCCGATCGCGATCGCGTCGATCTCGGCGGCCGCGGCCTCGTCCACGATTGCCGGACCTGCGTGTCGCGCCTGCAGGAGCTCGCCGTGGAGCTTCACCTTGTGGTCGCCGGCCAGGCGCTCGGCCCGCTCGAGGAGGACCTCGCCGCGCTCGGCCTCATCGGGAAGGTCCGCGTCGAGCGCCTGCGCGCGAGGGACCTCGATGACGTGGAGCGCCGACACCTGCGCCTTCGTGTGACGCGCGATCTGGCACACGGTCGCAAGCGCGTGGTAGCACGCGTCGGACCCATCGACAGGGACCAGGATCGAGCGCACGGCCTTCAATGGGTCAACGACCTGGGCCACGTACGGCTCCTAGCGGCCCTGGCGCTGCGCCAGCTGGTACCGAACGAAGGCGTTGAGGAGGAGCACCGCCCCGAGGACGTATCCCATCCGGCTGCCGTCTGACGCGGCAGTGACGACCAACGCAAGCGCGCCGGTGGCTGCCGACGCGCCCGCTACTACCAAGTCTGAGCGTCCCATGACCTACTCCGTCGCGGGAACCCAGCTCCAGGCTCCGAACGCGCCTGCCGACGCTAGGCCGTGCCCTGCGGCGTGTCAATTGAGCCGAACGCCCTCGGCTTTGCGGTTGTGCTGCGGAGGAGACGAACAGCGGTCCACACAGCGAGCGCACCCAGGGGCACCATCCACCAGCCGAACGCCAGCGCTACGAGAACGCCGAGCGCCAGGGACCGGAGCGCCTCGAGGGAGGCCTGCCACGCCTCGCCAACCGGCGCGAACGTCCCGGCAGGCGTGTCGGTGGAGGGGGGACTCACGGGAGAGAGGCTCACGGTGAGCGTCGACATGTCCGCGAGTCGCCGCAGGCCCGCCAGCCGGCCGTCAGCTCGCTCGATCTGGGCGCGCGTCTGGTTGAGGCGATCCTGGACCTGGAGGATCTCGGCGGTCGTCCTCGCAGAGCCCAGCATCTCGATGTAGCGCGCCTCCACGGCCCGGAGGTTGCGGAGGGTCGACTCGAGGTCGGTGACGTCGCCGGTGACGTCCTGCGAGCCAGTGCTGATCGAGCGGACCTCGGCGGCGACGCCCCGCAACTGCGCCACGACATCGTCAAAGCGGTTGGCGGGCACCCGGAGCGTCAGCGTGGCGCCTCCCTGCGGCGTCCGCATGATCGGAGCGTCGGTCTCCCGCGATTCGGCCCCGGCACGAGGGGCGATGGTGGGGTCGACCTGGCGGCCGAAGAAGCGGGACTCGGAGACGAATCCGCCCGCCGAAGTTGCAATGGAGCTGACACGCTCGAACGTCTCCGTCACCGACTCGACCTCGAGCTCGATCGTGCCCGTCCGAATGATCGAGCGGCCCAGGAAGTCGAGGCTCGGCATCGCGGGCACCGACTCGGGGGCGGCCTGGGCGCCGGCGCCCGCGGCCGGTGCCGGTGCTGCCGCGTTGCGTGCCGCACCGGACTCGCTCGAGGCCGGTCGGACCTCGGCGGGGGACTCCTGTTGCTTCGCGTCCAGGGCCGGCGCGATGAGGCCGGTCACGTCGCCTGGCGTCCCCGCCGGAACCGTGGTGGTCTCGCCGGTGCTCGAGGTCCGCGCGAACTCCGGGGCGGATTCGCACGCCACGAGGGCGCCGGACAGCAGTGCGATCGAGGTCACGGCCGCGACGGCAGCGGCGCGCGATCTCGAGGCTGTGGGGCTGCGGCCCGGCGCTGAGTCCGGGACCGGGCTCCGGGTTGAGTCCGAGGTTGAACGCTTGAACATCGGTGGCCTCCCATCGGCGCAGGACCTGTCATCTGGTCGTGCCGATGAGACGTCGGGGCCCTGACGATTGTTCCCAGGGCATCCCGGCGGGCGGACGCTTAGTGGAGCTGCTCGATCCACGCGTCCACGCGGCCCCCGCGGACCTCGAGGAATCCGACCGTCCCCAGCTGGGTGTTGAGGTTGCGGGGATAGGTGGGCGATCCGGAGTTCACGATCAGCACGCCACGCAGCGTCTGGACGAGCGGGGTGTGGGTGTCGCCGGCCACCACCACGTCCACGGGCCCCTCGAAGTGCCGTTGCAGGCGCGTCTCGAGCCGGGCGCTCGGCAGCTCGAGGTGCGAGAAGTCGTGGGTCATGCCCACGCGGATGTCGTCGATCTCGAGGATCTGGTTGTAGGCCAGCCTGGGGTCGTTGGGGGCCACCGTCCGGCCCGAGGTGCCATCGTCGCCGTTCCCTCGCACGCCGAGCACAGGCGCGACTTCCTCGAGCCAGTCCAGGACCACGACATCGTGCATGTCGCCGGCGTGCAGAATCAGGTCGACGCCGCGGAACACCTCGTACACCTCGTCCCACAGCGAGCGGCGCGCCTCCGGCACATGGGTGTCCGTAATGAGGCCAATGCGCATGTCGCCACTGAACTGGTGCCGCTGAATCCACGGCCGTTCGTTCGTCTTGTCGGAGGTCATGTCGTCATTCTACGTGGCGCCACATGGTGCGGCTCGTGGTGCGGGGCCGAGGAGGTGCGGGGCGGCGCCGAGGTGAATGCGGGGCCGATTTCGCCTCGCTACACTGTAGACAATTGCTGAAGACTTCACCCGATATCCCGACATGAATCGCCCGGGGGCCACATGACGTCGAATCCCGCCTCGAGCAACGGCAGCCTCGCAGAGAACGGCGCCCACGGCGACACCGCCACCTGGACCGTGAAGGCGGGGCTCGCCCAGATGCTCAAGGGCGGCGTCATCATGGACGTGGTCACCGCCGAGCACGCCCGGATCGCCGAGGAAGCAGGTGCCTGCGCCGTCATGGCCCTCGAGCGGGTGCCGGCCGACATCCGCGCTGCGGGCGGCGTGGCGCGCATGAGCCGCGTGGACCTCATCGAGGACATCATGCGCTCGGTCACGATCCCGGTCATGGCGAAGGCGCGCATCGGGCACTTCGTCGAGGCGCAGATCCTCGAGTCGCTCGGCGTCGACTACGTCGACGAGTCCGAGGTGCTGACGCCGGCCGACGAGACGTTCCACATCAACAAGCACGCCTTCAAGGTCCCGTTCGTCTGCGGCTGCCGCGACCTCGGTGAGGCGCTCCGGCGCATCGCCGAGGGGGCCGCGATGATCCGCACGAAGGGCGAGGCGGGCACGGGCGACATCGTCGAGGCGGTGCGCCACATGCGTTCGCTCCACGGCGGCATCCGCCGGCTCGTGAACGCGCCCGAGGACGAGCTGGCGAACATGGCGAAGGAGCTGCAGGCTCCGCTGGAGCTGGTCCGCGAGGTGAAGCGCCTCGGGAAGCTGCCCGTCGTGAACTTCTCCGCCGGTGGCGTCGCCACCCCCGCCGACGCCGCGCTGATGATGCAGCTCGGCGCCGAGGGTGTCTTCGTGGGGTCCGGGATCTTCAAGGCCGGACTCGAGTTCGACGACGGCACCGACTCGGGCGCGCGGAAGGTCCGCGAGGTGCAGGCTGCACTCGCACAGGCGATCGTGAAGGCCGTGACGCACTACAACGACCCGGCGATGCTCGCCGAGGTCTCCCGCGGGATCAGCAGCCTCATGCCCGGGCGGGCGGCCGCGTCGCTGCTGCCGGCGGAGCAGCTGGCGGCCAGGGGGAACTGACGACACGTTGAGCGCGACGTTGGGCTCCTCCGTGGGCGCGACGCAGGACGCGTCCGGTTCCGAGTTGCGCATCGGCGTGCTGGCGATGCAGGGCGACTTCGCCGAGCACATCCGTCACCTCGAGGCGGTGGGTGCGCGCGCCATCGAGGTCCGCACGCTTGCTCAGCTCGAGGGCTGCGACGGCCTGATCATCCCGGGCGGCGAGAGCACGACGATCGCCCGCCTCCTCATCGCGTTCGACCTCATGGAGCCGCTGCGGGCGCGCATCCGCGACGGCCTGCCGGTCTGGGGTACGTGCGCGGGCGCGATCATGCTGGCGAAGCACGTCCCGGCGCTCGACCGGCCTCCGATCGGGGTGATGGACATCACGGTCGACCGCAATGCGTTCGGGCGGCAGATCGACTCGTTCGAGGCAGACCTCGACGTGACGGGCATCGAGGGCGGGCCGCTCCACGCGGTGTTCATCCGCGCCCCCGTGCTTCGCGACCTGGGACCCGCCGTCGAGGTGCTTGCTCAACTCGAGGACGGGCGGGTCGTGGCCTGCCGCGAGGGGGTGCTTCTCGCGACGTCGTTCCACCCGGAGCTGACCGAGGACTCGCGGTTCCATGGCCTCTTCGTGCGCCTCGTCCGGGAGGCGCGGGCACACGAGGAGCAACGTCAGGTGGCCACCTCATGACGATGCGCGCCTCGCAGCCCGACGCGCACGACGTGCGACCGACGGATCTCCCCGCGCTCGTCACCTTCGACGAGGAGGTGTTCGAGAACCACGCCTACACCCGTGAGCGACTCGCGAGGCCGGAGGAGACGCCGGGCCCGCTGGCAGCGGCGATCGAAGACTGGCTCGGCCTCGGGCGGCGCACGTGGGTCGACATGCGCGGCCGCCAGATCGAGGGGATCGCGACCGCCCGCGCACTCTCGCGCCAGGTGTGGCTGTTCGACACGCTGATCGACGCATCTGCCGGCGACAGCACGCTCGCCGTCCTCGGGGCGCTGCTCCGGAAAGCCCGCGAAGCCGCCTCGGAGGACCGCGTCACGCACGTCCTGCTGCGCACGCGGTGCGATTCCCCCGCGCTCCAGGCCGCGCTCCACGAGGGGTTCAAGCAGGTGCTCGTGGAGTCGACGTGGCGCGGGCGACTGGCTCCCGCCAGGCCCGCTGCCGAACGCATCGAGGTACGCCTCGCCGAGGAACGTGACGAGATGGCCCGATTCCAGCTCTTCAACCAGGTGCTGCCCCTCGACGCGCGTGAGGCGTTCGCGCTCTCGTTCGACGAGTGGCGGGACACCCGCGAGCGGCGGTGGCTGCAGCGCGGCGGTACCGCGTGGGTCGCGCAGGTCCGCGATCGCGTGGTCGGCGCGCTCGAGCTGAGTTCGAGTCGCAGCAATCCACAACTCGAGGTGGTGGCAGCCTCGGGCGAGGAACAGGCCGTGGACGCACTGCTCGAGCAGGCGGCGGCTGTGCTCACGGAGCGCCGCGGGAGCCGCCTCGTCCAGGCGATCGCGATCGCGGGCAGCTCAGCCGAGCGCACCCTGCGCGATCGCGGGCTCGAGCCGCGTGCCGACTACGCACAGCTCTGTCTTCGCCTGGCTCGGCCGATCCGAGCCGCACAGCGCGCCAGCGTAGGACTGGTGGTGCCTACTCGTGGTTGACGACGCCTTCCCCCAAACCCCCGAAGCCCCGCTCCCCGACGCACCGGGGTCCGTCGCGACGCATGCGCTCGAGGCGGACGCGCCTCACGGCAGCGAGCCCGCCCTCTACCGCGACGAGGACGAGACCCGCGCGGAAGTCGAGATGCTGATCGAACGCTTGCCGGCGCGCGTCGCCGAGGCGGTTCGGGCCGAGGGGCTCGACGGGCTCCTCGAGGTGGTGCTCGACCTCGGGCGGGTGCCGACCGCGCGATACCGCAGCGGCGAGGTGGTGCTCTCCGCGGAAGGTGTGCAGGAGCACGAGATCGAGCAGGTCGTCGCGCAGATCTCGGCGTTCGGCGAGGACAACCGCGCGGGCATTCCTCGGACGCTGCACCGCATCTCCGCGATTCGGAACAGACGAGGACGCATCGTCGGGCTGACGTTGCGCATCGGCCGCAGCGTGCAGGGTTCGGCGGGCCTGGTCCGCGACCTCTTCGAGGCCGGGCGCAGCGTGCTGCTGCTCGGGCGGCCCGGCGTGGGCAAGACGACGATGCTCCGCGAGGCCGCGCGCATCCTCGCGGACGAGTTCAACAAGCGGGTGGTGATCGTCGACACGTCGAACGAGATCGGCGGCGACGGCGACATCCCGCACGCTGCCATCGGTCGGGCGCGCCGCATGCAGGTCCCGCGTCCGGAGCTGCAGCACCAGGTCATGATCGAGGCCGTGGAGAATCACACGCCCGAGGTCATCGTGATCGACGAGATCGGCTCGAGCCTCGAGGCGGACGCGGCGCGCACCATCGCCGAGCGCGGCGTGCAGCTCATCGGCACGGCTCATGGCAACACGCTCCAGAACCTGATGCAGAACCCGACGCTCTCGGACCTGATTGGCGGCATCGAGTCGGTGACGCTCTCCGACGAGGAGGCGCGGCGCCGGGGCACGCAGAAGACGGTCCTCGAGCGGCGCAACCCTCCGACGTTTGATGCGCTGGTAGAGATCCAGACCTTCAACAGCGTCGCAGTGCACCACGACATCGCGGAAACCGTGGATGCGCTCCTCCGTGGCTACGAAAGCGAAGCCGAGGTGCGCACGCTGGGCGCCCAGGGCGAGATCGCGCAGGTGGAGCGCGTCACGGTGGGCGAACGCCCCGACCTGCCCTCTGCCGATCGCTCGCCACGACCTCGCGAGGGGCGCGAGGCGCGGGAGGCGGAGCGCCCTCGAGTCCGCACCACGCCCGCCGTCGCCCCGGCGGCGCCGCCCTCGGGCCCGGGTGCACCACAACGGCGCATCCTGCCGTTCGGCATCAGCCGGACGCGCCTCGAGGACGCGATCTCGGCCACACGGGCGCACGCGCAGGTGGTGGACAGCATTCGCGATGCGGACGCCGTGCTGACGCTGCGGCCGTACTACCGCCGCCGGTCGGGGCCGCTGAAGGACGCGGAAGCCCGAGGCATCCCCGTGTACGTGCTGCGCAACAACAGCGAACGGCAGATCGAGCAGTCGCTCTTCGCGATGCGCCACGGAGCGGCGCAGGCGGACCCGACGACCGCGGCGCTCCGGGAAGCCGAGGAGGCAATCGCCGCCGTGACGTTCGGGCGGGCGCCGCAGGTCGAGCTCGCGCCACAGAGCGCCTACGTGCGCCGACTCCAGCACGAGCTCATCGGGCGGCACGGGCAGCGCTCGCTGTCCCGCGGCCGCGAGCCGTATCGGCGCGTCATCGTGAGCGGCGGGGACCGCCTCGACGACCTCCCGTGGCACGGGAACGGACGCGACGCGGACGACGAGGACTAGGCCCTCGGTGGTCGCGCGTGGCCTGTTCGTGGTGTTCGAGGGCGGCGAGGGCGCCGGGAAGTCGACGCAGGTGTCGCTCGCAGCGGAGCGAGCGCGCGCGCTAGACCTCGAGGTGGTGACGTGCCGCGAGCCAGGCGGCACGCCGTTCGGCGAGGCGATTCGCGCGGCGCTCCTGCACGGCGAGGGGACGTCCGCGCGGGCAGAGCTCCTCGCGTTCAGCGCGGCGCGCGCGGCGCTGGTCGACGAGGTGATCGCGCCAGCCCTCGGACGTGGCGCGCTGGTCCTCTGTGATCGCTTCACGGCCTCGACGGTGGCCTACCAGCAGTACGGGCGGGGCCTCGAGGCCGCGCTCGTCGAGCACGCCATCGAGCTGGCGACCGGTGGGCTGCGTCCGGACCTCCAGGTGCTGCTCGATCTGCCACCGGCCCGGGGGCTGGAACGGGCGGGCGCGGCCAGCGACCGCTTCGAGGCCGAACGCCTGGGCTTCCACGAGCGGGTGCGCGCGGGGTTCCTCGCACAGGCGGCCGACGACCCGGGGCACTGGCTCGTACTCGACGCGGAGGCGCCGCCGGAGGCACTCGCCTCGGCGGTCTGGTCCGCGATCGAGCCTCGGCTGCCGCGTTCCTGAGGTCACGCTGTCTGCTCGCTGGCGCCGCGCTGGCGGTGTGCTGGCGAGGCGCCAAGCCGGTGTTGGCACCGTCGGGAGGCCGCCGCCCCCACCGATGATTCCGTCAGGAGTCGGACGGGAGCCCATCGATGCAGGCCGTCCTCTGCGATGTGTGTGAGCGGCGTGTGCTTGGCGAGGCGTACGAGCTGCACGTGATCAATGGCTTCGCGGTGCGCACCGAAACGGGAACGCGCATCGCGCAGCGTCGCGGCTCGCAGCAGGTGTACCTCTGCGGCCCGTGCGGGCAGTGGCTCCAGCACGCGCTCGCACACCTGCGCGAGGGCCATCGGGCGCTGCGAGAGACCGAGGGGCTCCTCCACCCCAGCCTCCAGGCGGCGGGCTAGGAGCCTGCCACCCTCGAGGGATGACGCTCACGACGTGCAGAGGGCCGGCAGTGATGCCGGCCCTCAGGAGGACGATTCGCGACTCGCCTCGAGCGGTCAGCCGATGCGCTCGAAGATCGAGGCGATGCCCTGACCGCCGCCGATGCAGAGGGAGACGAGGCCGTAGCGGCCGCCCGTGCGCTCGAGCTCGTACATCGTCTTCACGGTCAGGATGGCACCCGTGGCGCCCACGGGATGGCCGAGGGCGACCGCGCCGCCGTTCGGGTTGGTCTTCTCGGCGGGCAGGCCCAGCGCCGTGGAGCAGGCGGCGGCCACGGCGGCGAAGGCCTCGTTCAGCTCGATCACGTCGAGGTCGTCGACGGTGAGACCTG
Organism: Dehalococcoidia bacterium; assembly: GCA_020845735.1. Classification (GTDB taxonomy): domain Bacteria; phylum Chloroflexota; class Dehalococcoidia; order UBA2979; family UBA2979; genus RBC038. Next base: position 132,966 of record JADLFF010000017.1, on the reverse strand, counting down.
TCTTCGCCAGTACCTTCTCGATCGCCGGAATCGGGCCGGAGCCCATGATCTGCGGCTCAACGCCGGACTCGGCGCGGCCGACGAGGCGCAGCCGTGGCGTCAGCCCGAGCTCGCGCGCCTTCGACGCTGTCGTCACGACCACTGCCGCCGCGCCGTCGTTGATCCCCGAGGAGTTGCCGGCGGTCACGCTGCCACCGTCCTTGAAGGCCGGGCGCAGCTTGCCCAGCGCCTCGAGCGACGTGGAGCGCGGGTGCTCGTCGGTGTTGAACGTGACGGTCTCGCGGCCCCTGCGGACCTCGAGGGGCAAGATCTGCTCGTTGAAGTACCCCGCGTCGATCGCCGCCCGCGCGCGCTCCTGGGAGCGGATCGCGTACTCGTCCTGCAGCGAGCGTGAGACCTCGTAGCGCTCGGCGAGGTTCTCGGCGGTGATGCCCATCGGGACGTTCTCGAAGGGGTCGGTCACGAGGTCCATCGTGCCGTCCTCGAGGGCGCCGTCGCCGAGGCGGTAGCCGAAGCGCGCCTTGCGCAGGTAGTAGGGCATCAGGCTCATGTTCTCGGTGCCGCCGGCGACCACGATCTCGGCGTCGCCGGTCTGGAGCCAGCGCGCCGCCGTGTTGATCGCCTCGAGGCCGGAGCCACAGATGCGGTTCACCGTGTAGGCCGGGGTGCCAATCGGCATGCCGCCCTTGATCGAGGCGTGTCGCGCGATGTAGCCGTCCTCGGCCACCTGCCCGACGCACCCGAGGATCACCTGGTCGATCTGCTCAGGGGTGAGTCCGGCCCGCGCGACGGCCTCGCGGATCACCGCCGCACCGAGGTCGGAGGCGGGGGTCTCGCTCAGCGTCCCGCCAAGCGTGCCGATCGCCGTACGCACGCCGCTGACAATGACAACGTCTTCCACACTGACCCCCTCGCGAGCCTCACCCGCTACCGCTTCGCCGAACCGAGATGCTGGGCCGCACCGCCGCCTGGGACCCCCGAGTGCCCGGTGGGGGATGCAGTATAGCGAACGCGCGTACGCCTCGCGTTTCAGCTTCGCTCCCAGAGGTCGAGCGTTCGTTGCCGCTCGATCAGGCCGCTCGTACACTCGGCGCATGCCGGAATACGTCACCGTGGAAGTGCCCGCGACCTCCGCGAACCTGGGACCCGGGTTCGACTCGCTCGGCGTCGCCCTCGACTGGCGCGCGCGTTTCGAGTTCTCGGCCACCTCTCGCCAGGACCGACCGGCCAACGTCATCGAACAGATGGCGCTGACGGCGGCGCTCTCCTTCTACACGCGGGCCGCCATCGAGCCGCCGCCGGGCATCGACGTTCATTACGAGGGCGATTTGCCGGTCGGGCGCGGCCTCGGCGTGTCGGCCGCGGCGCGCGTCGCCGGTGTCGTCGCGGCCAACGAGCTGTCCGGGGCCGGGCACGCCGCCGAGACGCTCCTCGACGTGGCGGTGCACCTCGAGGGGCACGGCGACAACGCCGCCCCGGCGATGCTCGGTGGACTCCAGGTGGTCGTCGCTGACGACGAGGCGTTCCGCTACCTCAAGCTGGACCCGCCCGAGGACCTGTACGCGGTCCTGCTGGTGCCGGAGTTCTCGATGCCGACGAACGAGTCGCGCAAGGCGCTCCCGGATCGGCTGACGCGCAACCAGGCGGTCCACAACATCTCGAGGGCAGCGATGCTCGTCGGGGCGCTGGTTACCCGGAAGTACGACCTCCTGGGCGTCGCTACCGAGGACATCCTGCATCAGCCGGCTCGTGCGGGCATCTTCACGCCGATGTACGACATCTTCCAGGCAGCTCGCAGCGCCGGGGCGCACGGCGTGTACCTGTCCGGCGGCGGCTCGGCGATTGCCGCCCTCGCGACCGAACGCCTCGAGGACATCGCCGGCGCGATGCGCGAGGCGGCGGCCGCGCACGGGCATCGCGGCCAGACGCGGGTCTGCAGGCTCGGCGGGCCCGGGGCCGCAGTCCTGGCAACACGGTAACTCCTCGGCCTCGGCCGTCCACTCAGAGCGAACACGGAGCACGCTCATGGCCCTCATCGTGCAGAAGTACGGCGGTTCCTCGGTGGGCTCCGCCGACCGCATCCGCAACGTGGCGCGCCGCATCGAGGCGCGGGCCGCGGCCGGTGACCGCGTCGTCGCCGTGGTCTCAGCCATGGGCGACAAGACCGACGAGCTGATCGTGCTCGCGCGCGACATCTCGAAGTCCCCGCCGGCGCGCGAGATGGACGTGCTGCTCTCCACGGGCGAGATCGTCTCGTCGGCGCTCCTCTCGATGGCGCTGCACGAACTCGGACGCGACACGATCAGCCTCACCGGGGCGCAGGCGGGCATCCGCACCGACGCCGTGTACGGTCGCGCGCGCATCACGGGAATCGACACCGAACGCCTCGAGCGCGAGCTCGCGATGGGTCGTGTGGTGATCGTGGCGGGATTCCAGGGCGTCTCGGAGGACTTCGACGTCACGACGATCGGCCGCGGCGGCAGCGACACGACCGCGGTCGCCCTCGCGGCCGCGTTGCACGCCGACACCTGCGAGATCTACACGGACGTGGCCGGTGTCTACACCGCAGACCCGCGAGTCTGCCCCGGTGCGCGGCCGCTGCGGGACATCAACTACGAGGAGATGCTCGAGCTGGCCACGACCGGCGCGCGGGTGATGCACGCGCGCGCCGTCGAGGTGGGCGCGATCTACGACGTCGAGATCCTGGTGGCGAGTTCGTTCGATGCAGAGGCGCCGGGCACGATCATCCGGCGGGAGGCGACGATGGAGCAGTCCAACAAGGTCCGAGGCATCGCGCACCAGGACCACATCGCGAAGGTGACCGTGCGCGCCGTGCCCGACCGCCCGGGCATCGCGGCCCAGCTCTTCGAGCCGCTCGCCTCGGCAGGCGTCTCCGTGGACACGATCGTGCAGAACGCCAGCGTCGAGGACCTCACGGACATGACGTTCACCGTCGCCCAGGGCGACCTCGGGGCCGCGATCAAGACGGTGGAGGGGCTCCTTCCCACCCTCGGCGCGCGCGAGGTGGTCTCAGACCCCGACCTCGGCGCCGTCTCGATCGTGGGCACGGGCATGGCGACGACACCGGGCTACGCGGCGCGCATGTTCCGCACGCTGTTCGAGCAGGGGATCAACATCGAGCTGATCTCGACCTCGGAGATCCGCATCACGTGCATCGTCGCCTCGAGCCGGGTCGGGGATGCGGTGCGCGCCCTCCACGAGGCGTTCGCCCTCGACCAGGCGGATTAGCGCGGCAGACAACGGAACGCGCGGGATGAATCGGTTGGCCACTGGCTGGCGACGACTACCAGCACGGTGGAAGGTCGCATGCGTGATCGCGCTAGTCTGGTTACCGATGGGGACCCTTGTCATCCTGGCAACGTCCGCTCAGGGCGAACCTCTTCCCACGCGGCTGCGTCTCGCTCGCCTTGTCATGTCTCTGCTCGCTTGGACATTGGTCACCACGTTCGTCAAGGTCATCCGCCGTTCATGAGGGCTGAGGTGGAGGGGCAGCGCGCTGGCGCCGGCGGCGCGGGCGGTGGTACAGTCGCTACCCGCACGTGCGTTCGCGTAACGGGGTAAGCAGTTATTCCTTTCGCGACAGATTCGCGAGGCCGTCCTCGTGGCGTTCACCCACCTCCATGTGCACTCCGAGTACAGCCTGCTCGACGGGCTGTCGCGGATTCCCGACCTCGTGTCGCGCGCACGCGAACTCGGGATGGACGCCATCGCGGTCACGGACCACGGCGCGATGTACGGCGCGATCGAGCTCTACGAGGAAGCGCGCAAGCAGGGGATCAAGCCGATCATCGGCCTCGAGGGGTACATGGCCCCGGGGAGCCGGCTTGTCCGCAACCCGGCTGAGCGCTCGCCGTTCCACCTGACGCTGCTCGCGCAGAACGCGACCGGGTACCGCAACCTGATCAAGCTCTCGTCCGCGTCCCACCTCGAGGGGTTCTACTACAAGCCGCGGATGGACCGGGAGCTGCTCGCCGCACACAGCGAGGGCATCATCGCGATCTCCGGATGCCCCTCGGGCGAGCTGATGAGCGCCCTCGGCGAGGGCCGCGAGGCCGACGCGGAAGCCGTCGCGCGCTGGTACGCCGAGGTCTTCCCCGGCCGCTACTACCTCGAGATCCAGGAACACGGGCAGGAGCAGTTCAGCCGCCTCAACCGGCCCGTGATCGACCTCGGGAAGCGCATGGGCCTCCCGGTCGTGGTCACGAACGACTCGCACTACACGCGCCCCGAGCAGCACCACCCCCACGAGGTGCTCCTCTGCATCGGCACCAACGCGACGATGCAGGACCCCAACCGCTTCAAGCTCGACGGGAACACGTTCTACGTCCGCTCCGAGGACGAGATGCGCTCGCTCTTCCCCGAGCTCCCCGAGGTCGCGGACAACACGGCGCGCCTCGCGGAGACCGTGGACATCCATCTCGACTTCGGGCGCACGCAGCTCCCGGACCCCGGGGTGCCCGCGGGCATGACCCCGATGCAGTACCTCCAGCAGCTCTGCGAACAGGGGCTCGCCGAGCGCTACCCGGACGCGAACGACGCACACCGCGAGCGCCTGCGCTACGAGCTGTCCGTCATCGAGCAGACCGGCTTCGCCGAGTACATGCTGATCGTCCGGGACATCGCGCAGTTCGCGCACGAGCAGGCGATCCCGATGGGTGTGCGCGGCTCGGCGGCCGCCTCGATCGTCCTCTACTGCCTCGGGGTGACGGCGATCGAGCCGACGCAGTACCGGCTCGTCTTCGAGCGCTTCCTCAACCCCGAGCGCATCTCGATGCCCGACGTGGACTTCGACTTCGCGGACGACCGCCGCGACCAGGTCATGCGCTACGCCGCCGAGCGGTACGGCCGCGACCGGGTGGCGCAGATCGTCACGTTCGGGACCCTCGGCGCGAAGGCCGCCATCCGCGACACCGGGCGCGGCCTCGGGATGGCGTACGGCGACACGGACCGCGTCGCGCGGCTGATCCCGGATGCCCTCCACATCACGATCGACGCCTCGCTCGAGCAGTCCGAGGACCTCAAGCGCGAGTACGAGGCGGACAGCCGCGTCAAGGAGCTGATCGACACCGCGCGCGAACTCGAGGGGGTGGCGCGCCACTCGAGCACCCACGCCGCCGGCGTCGTGATCACGCGCGAGCCGCTCACCGATGTGGTGCCGCTGCAGCGCGCGACCTCGACAGGCGCGACCGGCGACGAGGCCGAGGCGCTCCCGACCACGCAGTACCCGATGGGGATCGTCGAGAAGATCGGCCTCCTCAAGATGGACTTCCTCGGGCTGACGAACCTCACGATCCTGGGGCGCGCCGTCGAGCTCATCCAGCAGGAGCGCGGCGAGCACCTCGACCTGATGGCGCTGCCCGATGGTGATCCCGAGACCGCCGCACTCCTCGGCGAGGGCCAGACGTTCGGCGTGTTCCAGCTGGAGTCCGCAGGCATGCGCCGCTACGTGCAGGAGCTACAGCCGCAGGGCATCCGCGAGGTCGCGGCCATGGTCGCGCTCTACCGGCCGGGCCCGATGGAGCACATCCCGCGCTACATCGACGTGAAGCACGGGCGCCTCGAGCCTGCCTACCCGCACGCTGACCTCGCGGGCATCCTCGACGAGACGTACGGCGTGATCGTCTACCAGGACCAGGTCCTCGAGATCGCGAAGCAGTTCGCGGGCTACTCGCTGGGCCAGGCCGACGTGATGCGCAAGGCGATGGGCAAGAAGGTCGCCTCGGTCATGCTCGCGGAGCGCGAGCGGTTCGTCGAGGGCGCCGTCACCCAGGGCTACGAGCGACGCCTCGCCGAGGGCCTGTTCGACCTGATCGAGCCATTCGCGGGGTACGCGTTCAACAAGGCGCACGCCTTCTCGTACGGTGTCATCGCCTACCAGACCGCCTACCTCAAGGCCCACTACACCGTCGAGTACATGACCGCGGTCATGATGGCCGCACACGGCAACCAGGACCGCATCGCGGCAGCCACCGCCGAGGCGTCACGCCTCGGGATTGCCACGCTGCCCCCGGACGTCAATCGCTCATTCGCCAACTTCTCGGTCGAGCGGCAGGACGATGACTCGCGCGCGATTCGCTACGGCCTCGCGCAGATCAAGAACGTCGGCCAGGGCGCGATCGAGACGCTGCTCGCCGAACGCCAGGCAGGCGGCACGTTCCGCAACCTCGAGGACTTCGCGCGGCGCATCAGTCCGCGCGACATGAACCGGCGCGTCCTCGAGTCGCTGGCCAAGGCCGGCGCCATCGACTCGCTCGGAGACCGTGGCAGCATCGTCGCGGGCCTCGACCGCATCCTCTCGCTCGCACAGCAGGAGGTCCGGCTCCGCGAGACGGGCCAGACCTCGATGTTCGACATGTTCGGGACGGCGCAGGACACGCCGCTGCCTGCACTCGAGCTGCCCGTGCTCGTCACACCTCGGGCGGAGCTGCTCGGCTGGGAGAAGGAGCTACTCGGCGCCTACATGTCCGACCACCCGTTCAAGCAGGCGGCGGTCGACCTCGCGGACCACCTCACGGCGCAGCTCACGGAGCTCGGCCCTGAGCTCGTGGGTGCCGAGGCGGTCGTCGCGGGCACCGTGACGACCGTGCGCCGCCTCAGCACGCGCCAGGGCAAGACCTTCGCCGCGTTCGGCCTCGAGGACCTGGGTGGCACCGCGGAGCTGACGCTGTGGCCGGACGGCTACGAGCGCTACCGCGAACTGCTCGTCGAGGGGAACGTGTTGCTGGCTCGGGTCAGCGTTCGCCAGCGCATGGATCGCGTCACGTTCGCCGTCGAGGACCTGTGTGCCTACGACCTCGACACGGGCAGCCCGGTCGGGTTCGACCCGGCTCGATTCAAGGTGCGGAAGCGCCGAGGCTCCCCCGAGCCGGCACTGGCTGCCGGTGATGGGCCCGGCATCGAGGCGCCTGCGACCTCGGGCGCTGCTCGCGGGCACCTCCGCATCGTCGGTGGCGCCGGTCCGAGCGCGGAGCCTGCCGCTCCTCGGGTGCCTGCCCGGCCCCCCGAGGAGCTGGTGGGGCCTCGTCGCCTCCTGATCGAGCTGGACGAGACGACGGACGAGCCCGCGGACCGGCGTCGCGTGCGCAAGGTGATCGCCGTGCTCGCCTCGTCACCGGGTGCCGCACCGGTCGAACTGCGCGTGCGCACCCGCAGTGGATCGGTGCAACGACTACGCCTCGGGACGGTCGCGCTCACCGAGGACGTCATCAGGCTGATCCAGGGGCTCCTCGGCGTGCTGGGCACCGCTCGCGAGGCCGGTGACCAGGCCTACGGCCGTGACGACGCGGTCGCGGTCGGCGGCGGGTAGCTTCTCCCGGCCTCCCGATCCGACGTGGCCCCTCCGCCCCGGGACGCCCTCCGCTGCGACTGGCCCCGACGGGTTACCGTAGTCAGCGCGGAACCGCTCGTGCTCGATGTGAGGTGGACGATGGCCCGGTGCGCGATTGCCTACGCAACGAAGGAGGGGCACACGGCGAAGATCGCCGCGCGGCTCTCGCTGGCGCTGCGCGCGGCGGGCCTCGAGGTGGACCCCATCGATGTCTCGGCCGCGCCCGCCGACTTCTCGCTCGAGCCCTACGATGCCGCCCTCGTGTGCGCGCCCATTCACATCGAGGAGTACCCGCCGCACATGATCGGGTTCGCCCGCCGGCACGCCGAGTGGCTCGCCGCGCATCCGTCGGCCTTCGTCTCGGTGAGCCTGGCAGCGCTCGGCACCGACGAGGAGGACATCGAGGGGCTGGCGCACTGCGTGAGCGAGTTCGCCATCGCGACGGGGTGGCAGCCGGCGCGCGTCGAGCACGTCGCCGGCGCCCTGGTCTTCTCGCAGTACCCGTTCTTCGTGCGGCAGGTGATGAAGGCGGTCGCGAGGCAGCACAACCTGCCCGCGAACGCCGACACCGACCTCACCGACTACGCACGCCTCGAGGAGTTTGCGCGCGAGTTCGCCGCCACGGTCCCCGCCTCCTGAGAGGGGGCGCGGGCGCGACCGTCTAGATCTTGCCGCGCCGCATCATCTCCTCGGCAATCTGGAGGGCGTTCGTGGCCGCGCCCTTCCTCAGGTTGTCGGAGACCACCCAGAACACGAGGCCATGCTCGACGGACTGGTCGCGACGCAGCCGACCGACGAACGCGCGGTCGTCGCCCTCGGTGTTGAGGGGCGTCGGGTAGACGGACTTCGCCGGCTCGTCCATCACGGCAAGACCGGGCATCTTCGACAGGGCCTCGCGCGCATCCTCGACGCCTGCCGGACCTTCGAACTGGACGTGCACGGACTCGGCGTGACCGATGATCGTCGGCACGCGCACGCAGGTCGCGGCGAACGGCAGCTCGGGGAGATGGAGGATCTTGCGCGTCTCGTTGCGCATCTTCAGCTCTTCGCCCGTGTACATGTCCTCGCCGAAGGAATCGACCTGCGGGATCACGTTCATCGCGATCTGGTGCGGGTACACCTCGGGAGCCGGGATCGCCTCGCCACGCCCGAAGGCTGCGAGCTGCGACTTCAGCTCGGCGACGGCCTGCGCGCCGGTGCCCGACACGGCCTGGTACGTCGAGGTCGTCACGCGGGCGATCGTTGCCACCTGCCGCAGCGCGTGGAGCGCCATCGCGAGGGGGGTCGTGGTGCAGTTGGGGATCGACAGGATGCCCTCGTGCCAGTCGACGTCCGCGCCGTTCACTTCGGGAACCACGAGCGGGACGTTCTCCTGCATGCGGTACGCCGAGCCGTCGTCGATCATGACGGCGCCTGCCTGGACGACCTGGGGCCCCCAGAGCTTCGAGGCCTCCGACGTCGCGGAGCAGAACACGAGGTCGGCGCCCCTGAGCGCGTCCAGCGAGGTCTCCTCGACGGTGTAGCTCTGGCCGGCGTACTCCATCTGCTTACCGGCGGAGCGCTTCGTAGCGAGGAGCTTCAGTTGCCCGATCGGGAACTTGCGCTCTGCGGCGACCCGCAGAAAGACCTCGCCCACGGCGCCCGAGGCGCCGATCACGGCTACGTTCAACTGTCGTGACATCATTCGCTCCGCATCCGAACCGGTGGACTATCGATGATACGGGCGAGGCGCGGCCTCGCGCACCAGTCGTGCGGTGATCAGGACATCACAGGTGTGCGCAGGCCCTCGATGCCGGCCCACGTCACGGCGACGAACATCGCGGCACCGCCCAGCAGCACGAACAGCGGCGGCGTGCCCAGCACCACCTCGCCGAGGATGCCCACGGGCATCAGCATCCCCGCCAGGGTGAGGCCGGCGAGGGCGCGCTTCGCGCCATCTCCCATCGCCAGCCTCGGCAGCGCCAGGCCCATTGCGATGTTGATCAGCGCAAAGAGGTTGCCGTGCGCGTGCGCCAGCCGCGTCTCGAAGTGGTCGCCGGTGCTGTAGGTCGCAATCCACTCGTCCTTGCCGGGAGCGAGGTCCCGGAGATAGACGAGCACGAATCCGAGGACGACGAACCCGGCAATCGAGAGGAACCCCAGCCCGACGTTCCAGCGACCGCTCGCCATGGTTCGCCCCCGGGGCAACAGCCAATTCGAGGGGATGGTGCGCGGTCGCCGAACGGGCTCGGAGGGCACTTCGTCTCGCCTCGACGGGACGTTCGCCCTCGCTAGGGCAGGCCCATGAGGGCGCCCAGCCCCTCGACGAGCCCGTTGAGGTTCATGACCTCGCGCACGGCGAGCAGGACGCCCGGCATGAAGGAGTCGCGGCCCGTCGAGTCGTGACGGAGGGACAGCGTCTGACCCTGCCCGCCGAAGATCACCTCCTGGTGGGCCACGAAGCCCGGGAGCCGCACGGAGTGGACCGCGACGCCGCCTAGCTCGGCGCCGCGTGCGCCGGGGAGATGCTCGAGCGTCGGCTCGTTGTGCACGAAGTCGGAGCCACGCGCGGCACGGAGGCGGCGCGCGGTCTCGAGGGCGGTCCCCGACGGCGCATCGACCTTCCGGTCGTGGTGCAGCTCGATCACCTCGACGCTATCGAAGTAGCGCGCAGCCACGTCGGCGAGGTGCATGAGGACGACCGCGCCGAGCGCGAGGTTCGGGGCGAGCACCGCACCGATCCGGGCTCGCGCGCACTCATCGCGCAGGCGGTCCACCACCTCGCGAGGCACGCCGGACGTGGCGATCACCGGCCGCACCCCATGCGCGATCGCGGCATCGACGAGGCGTCCGGTGAACGAGGCGTTCGTGAAGTCGACGACGACATCGGGCCTGGCGATGGCAAAGAGCGCCGCGGGGTCGGAGCCAATCGGGTAGAGGTGCGACGCCTCCTCCCCGAGTGGCTCGATGATGCCGGTGACCTCCATGTCGGGCTGGGCCTCGATGGTTGCCCGGGTCAGGGCCCCCATCTGTCCGGTCCCGGATACCACGACTCGAATCATGCCGCTCTCCCGCTCGCTCACTCGGGGAGCCCAGCCGGAGACTCCGAGAGGTCCAGGTTGCACGGGGCAACAGAAGGCCCCGCTGCCAGTTCGACAGCGGGGCCAGTCTAACGCGTCGTCAGTCGCGGAGCGCGGAGGCTACCAGCGCCTGCCTCCCGGCCGCGGGGCCGGCGGCTCGCCGGCGGTGCTCCCGCTGTAGCCGCCTCCGCCACCGAAGGGCTCTCGCTCGGCGCGCTCGGCGCGCTCCGGCTGCGTCTCACGCGGCTCACGCGACTCGACGGGCTCGCTGCGCTCGGCAGCACCGCCGTCGGCGCGCTCGCCTCGAGGTCCGGGGCGGCGCGTGAACCGCTCACCCCCGTTGCGATCGCTGCGCTCGTTCCGGTCGCCGCGGTCAAACCGGTCACCCCGGTCTCCACCGCGGTCGCCACCTCGGTCACCGCCGCGCTCACCTCGGCCGCCGCCACCCCGCGGACCGCGAGGTCCACGGCCGCCGCGACCGTCGTCGCGCGAGCGGCTGGCCTCGGCCTCCTCGTCGTAGCCCTCGAGGAGCGCGCGGCGCGAGAGGTTGATGCGCCCCAGGTTGTCGATCTCGACGACCTTGACCTGGACGGGGTCACCGATGTTGAGCACGTCCTCGACGCGCTCGATGCGCTCGGCGGCAATGTCCGAGATGTGCACGAGGCCGTCCTTGCCCGGCAGAATCTCGACGAAGGCGCCGAAGTTCATGATCCGGCTGACCTTGCCCTCGTAGACGTCGCCGACCTTCACCTCGCGGGTGAGGCCCTCGATCATCGAGACGGCGCGGCGCACCGAGTCGCCGTCGGGGCCACCGACGAAGATCGAGCCGTCGTCCTGCACGTCGATGGTGCAGCCGGTCTCGGCGGTCATCTTCTGGATCGTCGCGCCTCGGGGCCCGATCACAAGGCCGATCTTCTCGGGGTTGATCTGGATCGTCGTGATCATCGGGGCGTACCGAGAGACCTCGGTGCGCGGGGCCGCGATCGCGGCGTTCATCGCCTCGAGGAGCTGCATGCGGGCGACGCGGGCGCGCTCGAAGACGGTCTCGAACAGCCCGGGCGGCAGCGACTTCAGCTTGATGTCGAGCTGGACGCCGGTCACGCCCTTGCTCGTCCCAGCGACCTTGAAGTCCATGTCGCCGAAGGCATCCTCGATGCCGGCGATGTCCGTGAGGACGCGGTAGGTGTCGCTGCCCTCCTCGGTGACGAGGCCCATCGCGACGCCGGCGACCGGCGCCTTGATCGGCACACCGGCATCCATCAGGGAGAGCGTGGACCCGCAGACGGACGCCATCGAGGAGGAGCCGTTCGACATCAGCGTGTCGGAGACGACGCGGATGGTGTACGGGAAGTCGTCGAAGCTCGGCAGCACCGGCTCAAGCGAGCGCTCGGCGAGCATGCCGTGCCCGATCTCGCGGCGGCCGGGGCCGCGCATGAATCGCGCCTCACCCACCGAGTACGGCGGGAAGTTGTAGTGGTGCAGGTAGCGCTTGAACTGCGTCGGAGCGATCGAGTCCATGCGCTGCCGGTCGCCAATCGGACCGAGCGTCGCGACGGAGAGCACCTGGGTCTGCCCGCGCTGGAAGAGGCCGGAGCCGTGCGTCCGCGGGATGACGCCCACACGCACCTTGAGGTCGCGGATCTTGTCCTCGGGGCGGTTGTCCGCGCGGAGATTCTCCTTGAGGATGCGCTGCCGCACCATCGGCTTGATCACGTCCTCGATGACGCGGCGCACGTCCGACTTCGAGACCGCGGGGTCCGCCAGCTTCTCAGCCGCGAAGCCCGCGAGGTTGTCGATGCCCGTGAAGCCCTCGTCCATGACGGAGGCGAGGACGCGGGTGAGCTCGCCCTCGAGGGCGGCGGCGACACGGGTCTTGACCTCGGAGGTCGTGTCGGGCGCCTCGAAGGCCATCTTCGGCTCGCCGACGGCGGCCACGATCTCCTGCTGGAAGGCGTTGAGCTCGGCGATGACGCCACGGCCGAACTCGATCGCGGCGAGAATGTCGGCCTCGGGGACCTCGGAGGCGCCCGCCTCGATCATCACCACGGACTGCGCGGTTCCCGCGACGATGAGGTCGAGGTCGGAGACCTCGAGGTCGCTGTAGGTCGGGAAGACCTTGAACTGGCCATCGATGCGGCCCACGCGCACGGCGGACACGGGACCCATGAACGGCAGGCGCGACATCCCGAGGACGATCGAGGCGCCGTTCGTGCCGAGCACGTCGGCCGGCACGTCGCGGTCCGAGGACAGCAGCGTGATGACGACCTGCACCTCGCGCTTGAAGCCCTTGGGGAAGAGGGGGCGGATCGGCCGGTCGGTCATGCGCGCGGCGAGCGTCGCCTCGGTGCTCGGCCGACCCTCGCGGCGGAAGAACGAACCGGGGATCTTCCCGATCGCGTACATCCGCTCCTCGAAGTCGACCGTGAGCGGGAAGAAGTCGATGCCCTCGCGGGCGTCGCCGTCACACACCGTCGCGAGGACCATGGTGTCGCCGTAGCGCACCGTGCACGAGGCGCCCGCGTTCTGGGCAAAGAGCCCCACGCCGACCTCGAAGGTCTGCCCGCCGATCTCCCGGCTAAACGTTCGTTCTTCTGTCACAGATCACTCTTTCTCTCCCGCCGCGAAGCGGCCAGGAACGCATGCGCGAGCCCGAGGCGTCGTCGCCCGGCACTCGTTGGTCTCGAGGGGTTGAGGTGAGAAGCGGAAGTATCTGCCGATGACGCAGTACGCAGCGAACGCATCCCTCAGCGCGCGATCACTCGCGCTGGGCGTTCGGGTCGGGGAGCGGAATCGAAGCCGAAAGCGTCAGCGGCGCAGGCCGAGGCGCTCCAGGACGGTCCGATAGCGGGCGACGTCCGTCTTGCTCAGGTAGCGCAGCTGCCGGCGACGCTGACCCACCAGGCGGAGCAGACCTCGACGCGTCTCGAAGTCGTGCTTGTTCCGCCGCAGGTGGTCGGTCAGGTACTGAATGCGGTCGGTGAGCAGCGCAATCTGGACCTCAGACGAGCCCGTGTCGCCGTCGAAGCGCTGGAACTGGCTGATGATCTCGGTCTTGCGCTGAGCCGTTTGCATGGGGAATTGCGTGCCTTCAGAGCTGCGATGTCTTGCTGAGTCCGGTATGAACGTCGTTATCGTCTACCGTGTTCACCAGGGCCGACGCAGACGCCACGCCGACCACGGTTCGGGCTCCCGCCCGTACGCTTCCTCTCTTGTCATACTGACGCTAGCACGAGGGTCCTTCGTGCGGCAATCGGTCGGCAATCGGCGCAGTGGCCACGGGCGCTATACTCCAGCGCAATGAGCGCAACCAGGACCGACACCCCTCGCGACGCGGACGTGGTACTCGAGGCGCTCCACCCGCTGCCCCGCGCGCGGGCGTGGGCGTCGCTGGTGGTGCTCGTCGGACCGCCGGGTGCCGGCAAGAGCGAGCTCGCCCGCCGTCTCGCCGAGCGCACCCCGATCGCCGTGATCTCCTCGGACGAGATCCGGAAGCGGCTGGCACCCGCACTCGAGTACTCGTTCGGCGAAAACCAGCGGGTCCAGCGCGCGATCCGCGCCGCCATCGGCGAGTTGCTGCATCGGAACATCTCGGTCGTACTCGATGCCCCGAACCTGACGGAGTGGGAGCGGCAGCCGCTCTACAGCATTGCCGAGTTGCACCGCGCGCGCCTGGTGCTGGTGGACGTGACGGCGCCTACGGGTGTGGTCATGGAACGGCTCGCCGGCGGTGCGGCCCCCATCCGCGACGGCGCCAGCGGCGATCCTCAGTCGCCCCGGGATGTGCACCTCGGCCACGCGATGCGACGCGAACCGATCACCCGCGACCACATGCAGGTGGACACCTCCGGCACCGCCTTCGACCAGTTTGTGACAGCCCTCGCGCTGGACCTGGACGAGGGGTAAGCGGGCTAGCCCGCTCGACCAATCGCTGCCCGTCGCGCTCGTTCCTGGCGCTGCAACCACCCTCGCAGCCACGGGTAGCCGCGCGCCTGCAGGCCCACGGCGACGTACCACGACGCGGTGCACACGATCAGCCCCACGATCCCATCGAAGAGGAAGTGGTTCCCCGTGACCACCACGGCAACCGCCTGCAACACGACGAGCAACACGCCTGCCCCTCGGATGAGCCATTGCCGCGAGACGCGGAACGCCGTCGCGCCCACGAGCGCTGCCCAGCCCACGTGGAGCGACGGGACGGCGGCGTACGGGTTGACGAACGGACGCATCGACTGCGCCTGGTACGAGAGGTTGTCGTACTTCGCGAGCGTATCGACGAAGCCCATGTCCACGAGGTATCGGGGCGGCGCCACCGGGTACGAGTAGTAGCAGACGAGCGCCATCCCACCCGATACGAGGAGCGCATCGCGGAGGAGGGTGTAGTGGGGCCGCTCCTTCCAGAAGAGCAACAACCCGACCCCGACGATGAGCGGGAAATCGAGCCAGAAGTAGACGAAGTTCATCGCCCGCACGAGGAGGTGCATCTGGAGCGCGAGCTCCTGGATCCGAGGCTCGACCCAGAGACCGAGCGCCATCTGCAGCGCGACGATCTCTCGTGAGTTCGCGATGGCATCGTGAGCGCGGTCAACAACGGCACCGCGCACGAGAAAGTACGCGAGGAAGCCAACCGCGACGAGGGCGAGTTCGCTGAGGTCCCACCAGCTCGGATGCCGGCGCTCGGGGTGAGTCTGCCTCAGTACGTACTGCAGCGCTCGCTGCACGCGCACAGGCGCCCCCTTCTCGCCGCGCCATTCTACCGCGTACGTCAGGCCTCGCCTTGCCGCCTGCCATCAAGCCTCCATATGCTCCCGCGCGAACGACATCACAAGCGCGCCTCAAGCGAGAGGGTGGCCCCGAGTGACGAACCCAGAGTTGAGCGTCAGCGGGGGCAACATCGGGCAACTCGATGTCGATACGGTCCTCTGCTGGGTCCCGGAGGGCTCGGCGCGACTCAGCGGGCACGCCGCCGCGGTCGATCGCGCCACGGATGGCGCCCTCGCGGTGATGATTCGCGATGGGCTCATCACGGGCCGCTCGGGCGAGACGACCGTGCTCCATGGCGGCAAGCTCCGGGCAAAGCGGGTGGTGGTGGCCGGGGCCGGCAAGGCCGAGGCGTTCGACGCGCACGCCGAGCGGCGGAACGCGGGGAACGCGGCCCGCACGCTTCGAGGGCTGAACGCCGGCCGCGTCGCCTGGTCGACGCAGAGCTACGCGACCGGGACGGTGGACCCGGCGGTCGCAGCGGCCGCCCGCGCCGAGGGCGTCCTCATGGGGCTCTACCGCTTCGACAAGCACCACACGAGGGAGGCGGACCGCCCTCGCGGGGCGGTGACGAGCGTGACCTTCGTCGAGGCGAGCGCTCGAGCAGCTACCGCGGCAACCCGAGGCGTCGCGCAGGGCGTCGCGATGGCCGAGGCAACCAACTTCGCGCGTGACCTCGCCAACGAGCCGGCCAACCTCATGACGCCAACGATCATGGCGACGCACGCCCAGGAGATGGCGGCTCGCGAGGGGCTGGAGTGCACGATCATCGAGCGCGCCGAGGCGGAGCGCCTCGGGATGGGCTCTTACCTCTCCGTCGCGAACGGGTCGCACCAGCCACCGAAGTTCATCGTCCTGCGGTACCGGGGGCGGGGCGCCCAGTCGGCACCGATCGCCCTCATCGGCAAGGGGATCACGTTCGACACGGGCGGGACATCGATCAAGCCCGCGGCGGGCATGGAGCGGATGAAGGGCGACATGTCGGGCGCCGCCTCGGTGCTGGGGGCGATGATGGCGATCGCGCGCCTCAAGCCGTCGGCGAGCGTCATCGGCGTGGCGCCCTGCACCGAGAACATGCCGGGGGGTGGCGCCACCAAGCCGGGTGACGTCGTCTACGCGATGGACGGCCAGTCCATCGAGGTGATCAACACGGACGCCGAGGGGCGGCTCGTCCTCGCCGACGGCGTGGCCTACGCGAAGCAGCAGGGCGCGACGCCGCTCATCGATGTCGCGACGCTCACCGGGGCGATCAACGTGGCCCTCGGCAAGGTGCGCTACGGCGTGCACACGAACAACGATGCACTCATGGCGGACCTCGAGCGCGCCTCGGCGCTCTCCGGCGAGAAGCTCTGGCGCATGCCCATGGACAAGGAGTACGAGGACCAGATCAAGTCGGATGTCGCCGACGTGAAGAACACGGGCGGCGCGCCCGCGGGCTCGATCACGGGCGCAAAGCTCATCGAGAAGTTCGCGGGCGACACGCCCTGGGCGCACCTCGACATTGCCGGCGTCATGGACGTGGAGCGCGACCGCGGCGAGTGGGTGAAGGGCATGTCCGGCCAGCCGGTCCGCACGCTCGTCCACCTGGTGCTCAACCGGTCGAAGTAGAGCGCTACTCGTCGCACCTCTCGAGGAAGGTGCCGAGCGCAGCGGCGACTGGCTCTGCATGCCCGAAGATGAGGTTGTGCGTCGCACCCTCGATGGTCCTTGTGGTCGCGGCCGGGAGCCGAGCCTGCATCTCGAGGGCGGTGGACGCTGGGAGCACGCGGCTCAGCTCACCGCGGACCAGCAGCGTGGGGCAATCGAGGGCGTCCCAGTGGGGCCAGAGGTCCATCCGGCGTGGCTCGCCCGCCTCAAGGTCACGCGCGAACGCCGCTGAGATCGCGGGGTCGAAGCGTGGCTTGCCCTCGTGGAGCCACGGTCCCCGCGCGATGAACCCTGCGATGCGGCGCGAGCCCTCGGTCATCTCGGGTCCCGGGTAGGCGTCCACCACGACGACGCCCGCAACTCGCTCGCGCAGCGCGTTGGCGCTGAGGATTGCGACGCCGCCACCCATCGAGTAGCCGGCGAGCAGGAAGCGTTCGAGGCCCAGCGCATCGACCGCACATGCGAGGTCCGCGAAGTGCGCGTCGGTGCTGTACGCGGCGTCCGAGGACCACTCGCTGGCGCCGTGCCCGCGCGCGTCGAGCGCGATCACGCGTCGACCTCCACCGAGCGCGGCTGCCAGGCCCTGCCAGTCCTCGGCGCTGCCGCCGATGCCGTGCAGGCACACCAGTGGCGCCGCGCGGGTCCGGGCCTGCTCCGGGCACCACTCCAGGTAGCGCAGGCGCAGCCCGTTGCCGTCGACGTAGCCTTCGCGTGGCTCCATCGCTACTTGAGGAGCGCCGCCACTCGGTCGAGGATGCGGTTCGACACCTCGTACTTGGTCATTAGCGGCAGGTCCTCGCGACCGCCCTGGGCATCGAGGATGACCACGCGGTTGGTGTCGACGCCGAACCCGGCGTCACTCGCGGATACGTCGTTCGCGACGATCAGCGCGGCGCGCTTGTTCGCGAGCTTGACCGTGGCGTTCTCGACGAGGTTCTGCGTCTCGGCCGCGAAGACGACCTTCACGAACTCGCCGCTGACTTCCTTGCTGATGTCGGGGTTCTCGACGAGGGGGATCGAGAGCTCGCCGCCCATCTCGGCGCGCTTGATCTTCTGCTCCGCGGCCTCGGCGGGACGGTAGTCGGCCACGGCGGCAGCCATGATCAGGACCTGCGCCGAGCGCATCGCCGCCTGTACGGCCTCGAGCATCTGGAGGGCCGAGTCGACGCGGACGACGTGCACACCACCCGGGTCGGGGAGCGAGGCGGTCGAGATCAACGTCACCTGCGCCCCGCGGTCGCGCGCCGCCTCGGCGAGGCCGTAGCCCTGCTTGCCGCTCGAGTGGTTGCTCACGTAGCGCACGGGGTCGATGGCCTCGCGGGTTCCACCGGCGGTGATCACGACGTGCCTGCCGCTCAGGTCGCCGTGCTCCCGACCGAGGCGCGCCTTCAGTGCGTCCACCACGAGGGCGGGCTCGACGAGGCGCCCGGCACCCATCCGGCCCGAGGCGAGGCGTCCGTTGGCCGGGCCGATCACCTCGACGTTGCGAGCGCGCAACGTCTCGATGTTTGCCTGCGTCGCCGCGTGCTCCCACATCTGCGCGTCCATCGCGGGAGCCACGAGCACGGGCGCGGTCGTCGCGAGCGCGGTCAGCGCGAGGAAGTCATCGGCGATGCCGTGCGCGAGCCGTGCGATGGTGGTGGCTGAAGCCGGCGCCGCGAGCAACGCCTCGGCGCGCCGGGCGAGCTCCACGTGCGCCTCGCCCGCGCCGTACGACCCGAACATGTCCGTGTACGGCTCACGCTGCGTGAGCGCTCGGAAGGTCGCGGGGGCGATGAACTGCGTCGCTGACGCGGTCATGACGACGTCGACGACGGCGCCCTCCTGGACGAGGCGGCTCGCGATCTCCGCGGCCTTGTAGCTGGCGATCGAGCCGGACACGCCGAGCACGACGTGCCTGCCCTCGAGCGGACCGTTCATGGGCGCGCCTCCTGGTTCAGCTCGTGCACAATGCGCAGCCCGTCGAGGTTGAGGTCCGGCTCGATGAAGTCGATCACGCGCGACTCCTGGGCGATGCCCTCGGCGTACCCGCCGGTGCCGATCACCGTCGCGTCCTGCCCCACGTCTTCCTTGAACCGCCGCACCATCCCCGCCACCATCTCGGCATAGCCGAAGAAGATGCCGGACTGCATCGAGTGCACCGTGTTCCGCCCGATCGACCCCTCGATCGCCGGGCGCTGCAGGCTGACGCGGTGCAGCATCGCGGCGCGTGAGAACAGCGCCTGCGAGGCAATCCCGATGCCCGGTGCGATCGCCCCGCCGAGGTAGTCGCCCTCGCGGGAGACGGCGTCGAAGACGAGCGCGGTCCCGAGGTCGACGATGATCAGCGGCGGCTTGTACTTATCGAGGGCGGCGACGGCGTGCAGGATGCGGTCCGGTCCCACCTCGCGAGGGTTGTCGTAGCGCACACGGACGCCGGTCTTCACACCGGTGCCGATGACGAGGGGCGTCACGCCGAAGTAGCGCCGGCACACCGCCTCGAACGTCTGCACGAGCGGCGGCACGGTGGAGGACAGCACGGCGGCCGCGACCGCAGAGGCCTCGATGTTGCTGGTCCGGAGCAGGCCGGTCACCAGCATCGCGTACTCGTCCGCGAGGTTGTCCTGGTCGGTCGCGATCCGATACGTCGCGAGGCGTTCCTTCCCGGAGTAGACGCCGATCGCGATGCTCGTGTTGCCTACGTCGATCGCGAGGAGCAAGCCGCCGGTCATTGCGCCCTCCGGGTCTGGATGCGTCGCGCATTATAGAGACGAGTCGCCACCTCGGCGCCCGTGAGAACCCGAGCGGCCTCGATCTGCGGCAGGTCTCTGCACAATGAAAACGGCGTGAACACTCCACATAACAGCCTTGATCGGCACTAGGGCCCGCGGTACCTTCCGCCAGCGCTCGAGGCACCGCTTATTGCGGCGCGGTCCCCCGAGCACTGACTGGCACACGGTCACCACCCCTGAGCAAGTCCTCGCGACGGTGCTCCGTTGGCATCTGTGCCCGCGGCTGCCTTCCGTGTAGGATGCGCGCTCGGCCTTTGGCGATCGTCCATCCGAACTTGCGCGGCGGGGGGCCGATTTGGACCGAGACGCTGGCGTGCTCTGGCAGGACGCCCTCCGTCACCTCGCACAACACGTCTCCCGACCGAATTTCGCCACCTGGCTGGAGAGCACCGAGGGCATTCGGCTCGAGGCCGACACCCTGGTCGTCGGTACACGGTCCGAGTTCGTCACCGAGTGGCTCCAGAAACGGCTACGTCCGCTCATCGTCCGCACGATCACTGACCTGGCAGGGGAACCGTTGGACGTGCGATTCGAGCCTCTTCGCGCCGCCGCTGACAACGGACCGGCGCTGCGTTCGGTCCCGGGTGACGAGCGCCCGACCCCGGCGCGCCCTCGCCTGCGCGATCGCTACACCTTCGATACGTTCGTCGTCGGTCCGGGCAACCGCCTCGCCGCAGCAGCCGCTCGAGGCGTCGCGCGCTCGCCCGGGCAGCTCTACAACCCGCTCTTCCTGTACGGCGACGCGGGCCTCGGCAAGACGCACCTGCTGCACGCGATCGGTCACGAGTGCATCGAGCGCGGGCTCGTCGTGCTCTACACCTCCGCCGAGCAGTTCACGAACCAGCTGATCACGGCGATCCAGCAGCGCACGACCGAGGAGTTCCGGCAGCGCTTCCGCTCCGTCGACGTGCTCCTCATCGATGACATCCAGTTCATCGGTGGCAAGGAACAGACGCAGACCGAGTTCTTCCATACGTTCAATGACCTGCACCAGTCTGGACGCCAGCTCGTGATCACGTCCGACAAGAGTCCGGCGCTGATCCCGATGCTCGAGGAGCGCCTGCGTACGCGCTTCGAGTGGGGCATGATCGCCGACATCCAGGCGCCCGACGTCGAGACGCGCATCGCGATCCTGCGGTCAAAGGCCGAGGAGCAGCACGCGGTCGTGCCTGACAACGTGCTGCACATGATCGCCTCGCGCTTCACGAGCAACATCCGCGAGCTCGAGGGCTCGCTGACACGCGTGCTGGCCTACTCCCGCCTCACGGGGGAACCCCTCGGGCCAGACGCCGTCCAGGCCGCGCTGGCCTCGCTCCAGTCCAACGAGCCGAAGCTCCCGCCCTCGCCAGACCTCGTGATCGAGGTGGTGTGCCGGTACTTCGCCCTCGACAAGGACGCACTGCTCTCCAAGAGCCGCGAGAAGCGAGTGGCGTACCCGCGGCAGATCGCGATGTACCTCATGCGCGAGCTCGCCCACCGCTCATTGATGGAGATCGGTGCCGCCCTCGGCGGGCGCGATCACTCCACGGTGCATCACGGCTGGCGGAAGATGGAGCGCTCGCTCGCGATCGACCCCGAGACGAAGCGCGATGTCTCGAGCCTCCGCGAGATGATCGAGCAGTCACGCCGCATCGCCTGACCCCTCGGCCCGCCCGATCTCGACAGACGCCCGTCGCCCGCGCGATGGGCGTCTTGCTTTGTGGTTCTCGCCCGGTACTCGTTACCAGCTTATGCATGTGCACAGTTCTCGGACGGATGGTGTGGGCAGACCTGCGGATTCCGTTGGTAAGGTCGCACCGATGTGGATGGGTGGCACCTCGGCGGGAACGCCCCACGCCGCGAGGGGCTGACTTACCCCACTCGCGGAGGGGATGATCCGCATCACGAGGACGAACCGCATCATGTGCCCACACCCGCGCTGAATCTGGTGCAGGTACGCTGTCCACAGCATCCACAGCACTACTACTGCGTCTACATGCTTCTTCATTGCTGCTCTCTGGTGTTCATTCCATGGCAATCCCATTCCCGTTCCTGTTGACATCGAGGCAGCCGTGATCGACCGCGTCCGGATTCGCGTGGAGGCCGGTCGCGGCGGGGACGGCGCCGCGACGTTCCGTCGGGAGAAGTTCGTTCCTCGAGGTGGGCCGGACGGTGGCGACGGTGGGCGCGGCGGCAACGTGCTGCTCGTGGCCACGAAGTCGCTCTCGACGCTGCGCGACTACCACGAGGGCGACGTGCATCGGGCGAGCGACGGCAAGCCGGGAGGCTCGAACCGCAAGAAGGGCGCGTCGGGGTCACACCTCGAGCTCCGCGTGCCGATCGGAAGCACCATCACCGCGATCGACGAGCACGGGGAGGCTGAGCACATCGCTGACCTCGTGGAGGACGGGATGGCCGTGGTCTGCGCCCGTGGAGGCCGCGGCGGCTGGGGGAACGTGCGCTTCGCCGGTCCCACGAGGCAGGCCCCGCACTTCGCGCAGCGTGGCCAGGGGGGGCGCGCCCGACTCCTGATCATCGAGCTCAAGCTCCTCGCCGATGTGGGGCTCGTCGGGCTGCCGAACGCGGGCAAGTCGACGCTGCTCCGCGCCTGGTCGCGCGCGCAGCCGAAGGTCGGCGCGTACCCCTTCACGACGCTCGAGCCGGAGCTGGGCGTGGTGACGGTGGGATACGACTCCTTTGTGGCTGCCGACATGCCGGGCCTGATCGAGGGGGCGAGCCAGGGCGCCGGCCTCGGGCACGAGTTCCTCCGCCATATCGAGCGCACTCGAGTGCTCGTGCACGTGCTCGATATGACGCGGGAGGATCCGCTCGCCGACTACCGCCTGATCAACGGGGAGCTCGCCGAGTTCGGCCACGGCCTGGCACAGAAGCCGCAGATCCTGGCGCTGAACAAGGTCGACGACCAGGATGCGCGCGCCCGGGTCGTCCTGCTCGATGAAGCCGGCGAGCTGCCTCGGCCGTGGTTTGCGCTCTCGGGCCTCACGGGGGAGGGCACCACTGAGCTTGCCCGGGCGGCGTGGCACGCGGTGCAGGACTCGCGGCGCGCCGAGGCCCAGCGCGACGCGGAGACGCTCCCGGTGCTCGAGCCGCCCGCACGTCGCGAGCGGTTCCAGGCCTCACTCGACGAGCAGGGCACGGCGGTCGTCACGGGGTCGACGCCCGAGTGGCTCGCCGAGACCCTCGACACCGACGACCAGGACGCCCGCTACGAGCTCATCGACCGGCTCAAGCGCCTCGGGATCGGGCGCGCCCTCGCCCGGCTGGGCGTGAAGCCCGGCGACCGCATTCGAGTCGGTGCCACGGACCTGACGTGGGACGCCTGAGTCCGGTGTGGCCATCGTGAGGGTCGGGGTCCTCGGGGGTACCTTCGACCCGCCTCATCTCGGTCACCTGCGGCTGGCCGAGGCCGCTCGCGATCAGCTGCGGCTCGACAGGGTCATCTTCATGCCCGCCGGTGATCCGTACCGCAAGGCGGCACGAGCCGTCACTCCCGCCGCGGTGCGACTCGCGCTGGTCCGCGCGGCCGCGGCCGACCTGCCGTGGGCGGAGGTCAGTGACATCGAGGTCGAGCGTGCCGGTCCGACCTACACCGACGAGACGCTGAGCGTGCTCGCGCGCGATGGCGGCGAGTGGTGGTTCATCATCGGCGCCGATGTGCTTGCGGACCTGCCGCACTGGCGCGATCCGCAGCGCCTCGTGGCGGTCGCACGACTCGCCGTTGCGGTGCGGCCACCAGCGCCGCGACTCGTGCCTCGCGAGGCCGCACGTGCCGTGCCGGGGATCGAGGACCGCATCGACTGGCTCGACATGCAACCGGTCGATGTGTCGTCGACGGAGCTCCGCCGGCGCATCGCGATGGGCGAGTCGACGGGGTCGTGGTTGCCGCCTCGTGTCCGCGCGCTCATCGAGGAGCTGGGGCTCTATCGCGCCTGAGGCGGTGGCGCGGCTGTCTGCCCTCGATCAGGGCTCGAACAGGTCCCGCGTCCACTGGACGGGATCGACGTTGGTCCCCCACACGCTGATCTCCCAGTGGAGATGTGGACCGGTGGAGAGCCCGGTCGAGCCGACGAGCCCGATGACCTGCCCCTGCACCACCTGCTGTCCCTCCTGCACCAGGGCGCTCTCAAGGTGGTGGTAGCCGGACTTCACGCCGGAGCCGTGATCGATGACCACGCTGAGCCCTCGGATGGGCATGCGCACGACGGAGGAGACGCGGCCGTCGGCGGACGCGTGGACCGGCGTGCCAGCGTCCGCCCCGATGTCCTCACCCGAGTGGAAGCCGCCTACGGGGCCGCCGTTGATCGAGCGGCCCTGGCCGAAGGCGGTGGTCTGCGGGCCAATGAGTGGCCGCACGAACTTGCCGCTCCACCGTCGTCCGGTATCGAACGTCGAGAACTGCCCGGCGCGAATCGAGAGCTCCGTCGCTGCCGACTCGTCCGTGAGGATGGAGGTCAGCTCCTGGGTGAGCTCGAGGTAGTCGACGGGCCGTTGCACGGGCACGAACACGAGCGGCACCTCGGCGGCGCCGAGCACGGTGCCGGAGGCGCTACGGGCTACCGCGCGCAGCGTCCGCGGTCCCGCCGCTGCATCGACAGGCAGTCCCACGAGGCCCCAGAAGCGATCTGGCGCCGGCGTGAGGGTGTAGGTGCGCGCGTCGAGCTCGAGCGACACCGACGCAGCTCCATCGGCAAAGACGCGCACGACGAATGAGTCGCCGATGCCTGCCGAGGCCGGCGCCAGGATATACGGCGCTGCGGCCAGGCCGGGTGTGCCCTGCCCCGGTGACGGTGAGGGGGCCGCGCTCGCGGAAGGGGTTGCCGTGGTGGCCGCGGGCGAGGCGGTGGGCACCACGGTGGTCGCGACCGCGCTCGGTGCTGGCGTGGGCATCGGCGAGGGCGTGCGTCCGAGGGGCGTCCCGGGCTCGGCGGTCCCCGTGGCTCCCGTCGCCACGGGCGTCGGGTTCGAGGTGGCACTCGGTGCGGTTGAGGTCGGTGGGGGGAGCTCGGGGGTCGGGGTCCGGTCCGTGGAGCGTGCGACGGGAGCCGCGGTCGTGCTGGCCACGGTCACGGTCACGGCCGGGGCTGCGGGCTCTCCTCGGATCCAGAGCAGGGCTCCGGCACCGCCGAGGGCGACGGCGCATGCCGCACCCGCGACGATCACCGGCATTCGCCTCCACCAGGGGCTCGCACTGCCGGGCCGCTCCTCCAAGTGCCGCTCCGCCCAGCCATGATCCGTTCCGGGAGAATTCAGGATAGGCCTCGCGCCCACGCACCGCGAGGCTTGTCTCCGCTTGCATATACTGGGCGCGTCGTCTGGATGACCTCGGTGGTGGGGTCCTCCCATGATCGTGTGTCCGCGGTCGGGCCTGATGACGGTAAGGCGGAGGCGCTGTGGAAGACCCCAAACTGCTTGCCGAGCGCATTCTCGCGAATGTCGAGCGTGTCATCATCGGTAAGCAGCACGAGGCTCGCCTCGCGCTGATCACGCTCCTCTGTCGCGGGCACTTGCTCATCGAGGACGTGCCGGGCGTGGGCAAGACGATGCTCGCGCGCGCCCTCGCGCGCTCTACGGGCTGCTCCTTCGCGCGCATCCAGTTCACGCCGGACCTGCTGCCGACGGACGTCACGGGCGTGTCCGTGTACACCCCGGCGACGGGCAGCTTCGAATTCCGGCCCGGCCCGATCATGTCTCAGATCGTCCTCACCGATGAGATCAACCGCGCGACGCCCAAGACGCAGTCGGCGCTCCTCGAAGCGATGGAGGAGCACCAGGTCACGGTCGATGGGGTGACGCATACGCTGCCTCAGCCGTTCATGGTCATGGCGACACAGAACCCGATCGAGTACGAGGGCACGTTCCCCCTCCCCGAGGCGCAGCTCGACCGCTTTCTCATGCGCGTGCACCTCGGGTACCCGTCCCCGACCGATGAGATCCTCGTGATGGACGCCCAGCAGCGAGCGCACCCGATCGACTCGCTCCCGCAGGCGACGTCGGCGGACGAGGTCCTCGACCTCCAGCGGGCCGTCTCCGAGGTCTACGTCGACCCGCTCATCAAGCAGTACGTGGTGAGCCTGGTCAACGCCACGCGCGAGCATGAGTCGGTCTACCTCGGGGCGTCGCCGCGTGGGTCGCTCGCGCTCATGCGGGTGGCCCAGGCGTTCGCCATGCTCGAGGGGCGCGACTTCGTGCAGCCGGACGACATCAAGCTCCTCGCCTACCCCGCGCTCGGCCATCGAGTGATCGTGAGTCCGGCCGCGCGGGTGCGGAACATCAGCGCCGCCGAGATCGTCGACGAGTGCATCCAGCGCACGGCCGTGCCCGGCGTGCGAGCCCGCGGCGGCGTCTAGCCCCGGGGAGGTCAGCCTCCGTGCGGAGATTGCTTTCGATCGCTCGCTGGATCGGCGGCCACGGGAACGTCTCGGTCGCGCTGGCCCTCGCGGTGGCGTGCGTCATCGTGGGGCTGGCGACGGGGTTCTGGCTGCTCTTCCGCCTGGCGTACATCGTGGCCTTCGCCGTGCCCCTGGTCTGGTTCTGGACCAGATCGATGATTCGCAACCTCGACGTGGAAGTGCTGCGACGCACCCACCGCGTGAGCCAGGGTCAGCCCCTCGAGGGCCAGGTGTTGCTGCGCTCGACGAGCCTGCTCCCGAAGGTGTGGCTCGAGGTGGAGGACCAGTCGTCGATTCCGAGCTACCGGTCGAAGCGCGTGGTCACGATCGGGGCGCGTGGGTCGGCGGGCTGGAGCTACTCGGAGCCGGCACTCCAACGAGGGCTGTACCGCCTCGGCCCGATCCGCATCACGGCGACCGACCCGTTCGGCTTCTTCCGGATGACTCGTGAATTCGGGGAGGCCGTCACGGTCCTCGTGTATCCCGCGGCCCCGGACCTGCCGAACTTCTACATCCCGCCGGCGAACCTGCCGGGGGAGGGCAAGTTCCGCCGACGCACGCACAACGTCACGCCCAACTACGCGGGTCTCCGTCAGTACGTCGCCGGGGACTCCTACAACCGCATCCACTGGCCGCAGACGGCGCGCACCGGGAACCTGATGGTGAAGCTCTTCGAGCTCGACCCGAGCTCCGACATCTGGGTCGTCCTGGACCTCGATCAGGCGGTGCACCACGGAACGGGCGAGGACAGCACCGAAGAAGTGGCGGTCACGGTCGCTGCCTCGATCATTCGCTTCTTCATCCAGGCACACCGCTCCGTCGGCCTGATCAGCTTTGGCTCGGATCTGCGCGTCGACGACCCGGATCGTGGACAGAACCACCACACGAGGATGCTCGAGTCGCTGGCCCTCGCACGAGCGGTGGGCGACATCCCGCTCGACCGGCTCCTCATCGAGATCTCGCGTCGGTTCGGGCGCCACACCACGGTGGTCGTCGTCACACCGTCGCCCGACGAGAGCTGGGCGATGACCCTGATGTCGCTCGGCGGCCGCGGGGTCAAGGTCGCCGCGGTGCTCCTCGAGGGCGAAACGTGGGGCGCTTCCCGCTCATCGCTGGATGTCTACGGGACGCTCGCCGCGGCCGGCATCTACACGTACACGGTGAAGCAGACTGACGAGCTGGCCCGCGCCCTGGGTGGCCGCGGTGAGCTCGCCACCTCGGAGGTTGCGGGATGAGTACGCGTGCGTTCCCCGCCAGTCCCTTCGAGGTTCCCATCGGGCCGCCGGTGCCATACGAGCCGCTCCCCCACGGCTCTCTGCGCTCGTGGGAGACGTGGATGAGCCTCGGGCTGATCCTCGTCGCGTTCCTCTCCGTGAGCATCTCGATCGAGCAGGCCGACTGGGTCCCGGAGATGCCCTCGCTGTCCTCCGCCGCGATGCTCGGGCTGACGTCCGCCTTCCTGCTCGCGCGCGTGCCGTGGCCGAGCGCGATCCTCGTGATCCTGGCGCTTCCCCTCGGCGTCCTGTCGACGGTCGTGCAGACCGCGTACGCGATGCAGCTCTCGGACCCGTCGCTGGGGACGGACCTCGTGTCGCGCTGGACGGAGCTGCGACTCCGCCTCGGCGACTGGGTGACGGCGCTGGTGGCCGGGGACGTCTCCACGGACCCGATGCCGTTCATCCTCGTGGTGGTGTTGCTCTCCTGGCTCCTGGCATTCAGCGCGGTCTGGTCGGTCTTCCGCCTGCGCAACGGGTGGCTGGCCGTGATCCCCGGCGGGATCGCGCTGCTCACGAACATCTCCTACCTCCCGGGCCAGCCATCGATCGCGTTCGTCGTGTACCTCTTCGCGGGCATCCTCATCGTCACGCGGATGCAGGCGATCCGAGCGGACCTGCGCTGGCGCCGCGATCGAACCGTGCACCCGGCGCTGCTCAGCCTCGAGGTGCTGAACTTCGCGACGTGGGCGGGCCTCGCGCTCATCATCGCGGCGTGGATCGTGCCGACGGCGAACCACTGGGGGCCCGTGGCCGACGCTTGGCAGGACCTCACCGAGCCGCTCAACAGCCGGATCGAGCGGGTAGGCCGCGTGTTCTTCGGGATCGACGCGAAGCGGGGTGACCTCTTCCACAAGTTCGGTGAGGTGCTGCCGCTGCAGGGGCGCGTGCGGCTCTCGGGGGAGCCGCTGTTCACGGCCGAGGCGCCGCCCGACGTGCAGTACCTCCGAGCAGCCACGTACGACGAGTACACGGGGCGCGCCTGGCGCCAGACGGAGCCGCACCCCGTCCCCCTCGCGGCCGCCAGCATCGACGCCGCGTCGTTCGGCACGCCGCAGACCCGAGCGGTGTTCCGAAAGCCCTTCGTCACATCCATCGAGCTGGAGAGCTCAGCCCTCACCCGGCGCATGCTGGCACCCGGTGAGCCGCTCGCTGCGAGCGTCGACTCCAACCTGCTGGTCGGCAGCGACCCGAGCGATGTCCTCGGCATTGCGCCGTCCGGCCGCCTCCACGAGGACGGCTCGTACCAGACAGTGGGGACGCTGACGGCGGCATCGGCGGGGACGCTCGCCCGCGCGCCTGCGCTCTACCCGCAATGGGTCACGGATCGGTACCTGCAGTTGCCGGCGACGCTCCCGTCGGGTGTGATTGAGCTCGCAGAGTCACTGACGAAGGACGTGTCGTCCCCGTACCTGCGCGCGCGCCGCATCGAGCAGCACCTCCGGACGCAGTACATGTTCGACCTCAACACGCCCGACCCGCCGCCACGCGCGGACGCGGTCGGCGTGTTCCTCCTCGATCAGCGTCGTGGCTATTTCGACCAGTACGCATCGGCGATGGTGGTGCTCCTGCGGGCGAGCGGTGTGCCCGCGCGGCTGTCGGTGGGGTTCGCACTCGATCCGCGCGACCTCGACCCGACCACGAAGACGTACACGATTTCAGATCGCAACGCCTGGACCTGGCCCGAGGTCTACCTCGGCGGGCTGGGCTGGGTGGAGTTCAACCCGACGCCGACCCGGCCGCTCATCGCCCGCGCACAGGACGACTCGGAGTTCGTGCCGACGCCCGAGGAAGCAGCGGCCGCCGTGCTCGATGGAGAGCTGGGTCTCCTCAGCGACCTGGAGGTGGATCCCACGGGCGGTGTGCCGCAGGGCTCGATCACCGTGGTCACCGAGCCGTCGCTGCTCGAACGTGTTGCGTCCGCCTTCGCGATGCTGGCGACGATCGTGATCGTGGCCGGGCTGGCCGGTCTCCTCGCGGCGATCGGCTTCCGGCTGTCGTGGCAGTATCGATTCCGCGGGCTCTCCCCCGCTCGCTCCCGCTGGGCGAAGCTGCAAGAGCTCGCGCGGTGGGCCGACGTGAGCCCCCTCGTCACCCGCACGCCGCTCGAGGCCGCACGCGACCTGCGCTCTTCAGCGCACCTCGATGCCGACATCGAGCGGCTGGCCGCTGCCTACAACCGTGAGCGCTACGGACTCCGCGCGTCCGAGGGCGAGAGCCCCCGTCCCGCTGACGATGATGCCGATGAGCCACACCGCCTGGCGTACGTCCGAGCGCGGAACCAGCTGCTCAGGCTCGCACTGCGACGGCTGGTGCCGTGGCGCCGCTCGAGGCGGCCATTGCCGTCCGCAGTGGCGCTCAGGCAGCAGGGCTAGCGGTCGGGCATCGAACCGGGTGCGCGCCGGTCCTCGAGGCGCTGGAGCGCGTTGAGTTCGCGGAGGCGGTCCAGCACGGCGCGCGCCTCCTCGGCGGTGACCTCCGGCCCCAGCTCCGCGAGCGCCTGGGTCAGGGCGGTCTGCGCCCCCTCCTCGGTCTGTGCGGTCGACGGGGTGCCCTGACCGGCCTGCGAGCCAGCCCCGGACGCGCTCGGCGAGCGCTCGCCCTCGGGCGGTGCGGCTCCCCGCCCGGGAGGGGAGCCGGGGTCGCTCGAGCCTGGCGTGGGTCCGTCGCCCGGCTGGTTCTCCTGACCGCCGTTGCTGCCGTTGCCGTCGCCCGGTTGCTGCTGGGCCTGCTCGCGTTGCCGGAGGAGCACCAGCTCGAGGTTGTGCCGCGCGTCCTCGTCGGCCGGGTCGGCGCGCAGCACCTCGACGTAGGCGTCGCGCGCCGCGGCCAGGTCGTCGCGGCGGTACGCGTGATTGCCGAGCGCGTACCGGGCCCACTCACGCAGCGGCCCCTCGGTGAGGGCCGTCACCGCCGCGAGTGAGACCACGCTTGCTTCCTCGAACCGACCGAGGCTGTGCAGGGTGTTGCCGCGGTTGTACGTCACCGCGGGATCGTCGGGGGAGAGCGTCCCCGCCCGGTCGTACGCGGCGAGGGCTTGCTCGAACCGTCCGTCCTCGTACGCGCGATTGCCCTCGTCGACCGCCTGCCACGGAGCCGTACCGCTGCAGGCGCCGAGCACCAGGGCGACGGCGGTGGCGACGAGTCCGGCCAGCCTACGGGTCTCTCGTGTCGAGAGCCGTGCCCGGCGCGGCCCCCACGGGGTCACGAGCGAGCGCAGCAGCAGCATCGCGAGCCCGGCAGCCACGAACCAGTGGATTCGCTCCACGGGGGCGGACTCGGTGGTCCCCTCGAATGTGCTCTGGCGCAGCCGGGAGAAGTCGACGGCCAGGCCGGCGATCGCGTTCAGGTCGCGTACCCGACCCCCTGTGGCCTCGGCGATCCGCTCGAGGGTGGCCCGGTCCAGCGTCGACTCGACCGGTCCGCCGGTGGGAGCGGAGCCGGGGATCGCGGCGCCTTCTGGCGTGCCGGCCGCGACGGTGTACACGCGTACCCCCGCCTCGGCGGCACGCTGAATCGCGACGTCGAGTTCCCGACCCACGTGCTCGCCGTCCGAGACCAGCACGATCACCTGGGTCTCGGCGCGATCCTCGACGGCGAGCGTGGTGAGCGCCGCCTCGATGGCGAGTGCGAGGTCGGTGCCGCGGTCGACGAGCGCCGTTTCACCCTGCGCCTGGTCGACCAGCTGGCCGAGCGCGTTGAGGTCGAGCGTCAGGGGTGACCGCGCGAACGCGGTGCCGGCGAACGTGACGAGGGATGCTCGATCGCCGGGGAGGGCGTGCAGCAGCCGCTGCAACCCCGCGGCGGCCGCCTCAGCCCGCGAGGGGAGCACGTCGGCCGCCGACATCGAGCGTGAGACATCGAGGGCGATCGCGACGTCGACGCCCCGGCGCTCGAGCGGTTGCTCCGCCGAGCCCCACGCGGGCCTCGCGACGGCCACCCCTACCGCGAGCAGGGAACCGAGGAGGAGCGCGTCTCGGAGCCGCGCCCGCCGGTCCCGATGAGGGGGTCGCATCGCGAGGCCGGCGCCCAGGCTCGCGTCCGCCTGCCTGCGGCGACGGTCGGCCAGGCGGAGGCACCACCAGACGAGCGGTACCACGAGGAGGGCGGCGAGCCACGCGGGCTGCATCAGGGTGATCACGGGTGTCGCCTGAGCCAGGTGCTGCGCAGCACACCCTCGATGGCGAGGGTGCCGAGGGCCGCCAGTGCCAGTGCGGGCGCGAGCTCGCGGTAGCGGGTGTATCGCCGCTCGCCGACGGCGCTCCGCTCGAGGCGGCCGATCTCCGTGTACGCCTCCGTCAGGTCCTCCGCGGTCGCGGCGTCGAAGTAGTGGCCATCGGTCACCTCGGCCATCTGCGTGAGCATGTTCGCGTCCACGGAGCCGGGGCGGCCTGCCCCGAAGCCGATGGTGTAGACGCGGACGCCCAGTGCCTTCGCCAGCGCGATCGCGTTGCTCGGCTCGATCTCGCCCGAGTTGTGCTGACCGTCGGTGAGCAGCACGACCACTCGACTCTTCGCGGGCGACTCACGGAGCAGGTTGAGGGACTCCGCCAGTCCGAGGCCAATCGCGGTGCCGTCCGGGAGAAAGCCGGATCGAAGTTGCTCCATCGACCTGCTGATCGCCTGCTCATCGACCGTCAGCGGCGACATCGTGAGCGCGCGCGCCTGGAAGATCACGAGGCCCACGCGGTCGCCGTCGAGCTCCGAGGCGAAGTCCCGAACCACGCGCTTCGCCGCATCGAGTTTCGACTCGGTGGTTCCGACGATCCGCTCGGTCATCGAGGACGACGTGTCGAGCGCGATGACGAGGTCGATGCCGTCCTCGGGGATCACGGAGACGGCGAGCCCCTGCCTCGGACGCGCGAGCGCCAGGAGGAGGAGCAGCACGGCGAGCCCGTGCAGGGCGCCCGGGAGCCAGCGCATCCGCATCCGCACCGTGCGCCTGCGTGAGGCCGCCGACGCGGGTGCGCCATCGCCGACCCAGACGGTGGGGCGCTCGTCGCCGCTACGACGCCAGGAGCGGACGCCGAGGAGCAACGCCGCGAGGGCCAACGGCGCGACCAGCAGCCACACCGGCGCGAACACGAGGCCGAACGGCAGGCCCGGGGTCATGCGGGGACCGCCTCGGAAAGGGGCGGTCGCGCCAGCTCGACGATTTCGTAGGCGACGGTGAGGTCGTGGTCTGCCGAGGCAAGCGGCGGGTACACCCGCGCATACACGGCGGCGTCACAGCGCTCGAGCAGGCCCGCGACGAGCCTCGTCTGCCAGCGGTCGAGGCCCTCGGCGGCCATGCGCCGCTCCAGCTCTCGCCGCGTCAGCGCCGTCGCGCGAAAGTCGAAGCGCTCCTCGAGGTAGCCCCGGGTGATGCTCGAGAGCTGGCCGTAGAAGGTCTCGAGGTCGGGCACGGTGAGCAGGTCGCGGGCGCGGATCGCGTCGAGCTGGCGTCGCGCCTCGTCCTCGGCCGTCGCGGGCAGCGGGAGGGGTGCCGTGCTCGCACGGTGCGCGAGCCGCCGTCGCACCTGGAGGACGAGGGCGCTCCCGACGGCCACCACGAGGACGCCGACCGCAGCATAGATCGCCGGCTGCACCCAGGCGGGCGGCGCTCCGGCGACCGTCGCCTGTGGCTTGAGCGGACGCAGCGCCGCCCCCGGACCGAGCGTGCTCGGGACGCTGAACGGCGGGATCGCAGCGACGAGGTCCTCGCTGCTCCCGTCCTCGGCCAGCACCTGCAGCTCGACTGACCCGAGGTCGTTCCCGCCCAGTGCAAATGGTTGGACGGTGAAGGAGAAGCTCGTCGTCTGTCCGTTGCCCTGAGGGGCGGTGACGGGAGGCGCTGCCGCGATCACCTCGAGCGTTGCGCTCCGTTCGACCCCTCGAGTCAGCACGACCACGCGGTCCGAGGGGTGCTCCACCTGCACGACGACGTGCACGAGCTCGCCCAGCCGAGGCTCCTCCGGCTCGACGGAGATGGTGACGCGGAGGGGTACCGCGGGTGCCTCGGGGGTCTGCGCGTACGTCGGTGCCGGTCCGCGGGCACCGAGCGCCAGCAGCAGCACGATGGCACCGAGGAGGTGTCTCGCGGCGCGCCTCATGCCCGCGCCGCCGCGCGCTGGCGGAAGTAGCGCACCAGCGGGGTCACGTGATCACCGGAGATCGGGAGCTCGACCTCGTCGACGCCGGCGAGCCGAAACCCCGCCTGGCGCGTCGCGGCGCGCGCGCGTGCGGCCCGCCCGTACTCGTCCCGCGTGAGCCGATCGCTGCTGTCGAGGAGGACGCGCAGCCCGGTCTCGGCGTCCTCGAGGTCGATCAGCCCGACATCCGGGAGCACGAGGTCGTTCTCGTCGGTGAGTGTGAGCGCGATGACGTCGTGGCGTCGCGCGAGCGCACGCACCGCTGCCTCGAAGTGGGTCACGAGTCCGTCGGTGATGAGGAAGATCACGGAGCGTCGTCGCAGGACGCGGAGCAGGTACTCGCTCGCGCCCGCGAGGTCCGACGAACCGTCGAGGGTCGGGCATCCGAGCACCTCGCGCACCAGGCGGAGCGCATGCCGGGTGCCGCGCTGCGGGGCGACGAAGAGGTCGATGCCGCCATCGAACAGCAGAAGGCCTGCGCGATCGCCGTGATGCGCTGCCGACAGGGCGAGCAGCGCGGTCAGCTCCGCGGCGACGCCGAGCCTGCCCTCGATGGGCCGCCCGACGCGTTGCGACGCGGACACGTCCACCGCGCACACGATTGGCACCTCTCGTTCCTCGACGTACTCCTTCACCCACGGGTTCCCGGTGCGAGCGGTCACGTTCCAGTCGATGAGACGGACGTCATCGCCGGGCACGTACTCGCGCGCCTCCGCGAACTCGATGCCCGCGCCACGGAACACGCTCCGGTAGTCACCCTGCATCGAGGAGGCCGCGCGGCGGCGCGCCTGGATCTCGAGGAGCCGGACGCGCGAGGCCAGGTCCGCGTCGATGTCAGCACCGTCTGGCGTGGCCGACCGCGAACCGTCCGCCCGGCGTCCTGGCCACCACATTCAGGGGATTCCGACTCCACCGAGGAGCTGCTCGATGATGGCCTCCACGTCGACGCCGCGCGCCTCGGCCTCGTACGTGGTCACGATGCGATGGCGGAGGACGTCCGGCGCCAGCGACTTCACGTCATCGGGCAGGACGTAGTCACGCCCCTCGATGAAGGCGTTCGCCTGGGCCGCACGCGCGAGGAACACCGATGCGCGCGGCGACGCCCCGAACTCGATCAGGGGTGCAAGGGCCTCCAGCTGGAAGCGCGCGGGCTGCCGTGTCGCCTCCATGATCCGCAGGATGTACTCGCGGAGGCGCTCGTTGACCTCGACGGCGGCGACCGCTGCGCGCAGCGCGAGGACCTCGTCGCGCGTGACGACGGGCGTCAGCTCGGTGTCGTCGCCCTCGATCGCGCGCTTGAGGATCGCTCGCTCTGCGTCGCGCGGCGGGTAGTCGACGAGCACCTTGAGCATGAAGCGGTCGAGCTGTGCCTCGGGCAGCGGGTACGTGCCCTCGTGCTCGATGGGGTTCTGCGTCGCGAGGACCAGGAACGGGTCGGGCAGCGGCAACGTGTCCCCGCCGATCGACACCTGCCGCTCCTGCATCGCTTCGAGGAGGGCCGACTGCACCTTGGCCGGAGCGCGGTTGATCTCGTCGGCCAGCACCACGTTGGCGAAGATCGGACCCCGCCGCACGCTGAAGTCCGCCTCCCGAGGGTTGAAGACCAGCGTGCCCACGATGTCGGCGGGCAGCAGGTCAGGCGTGAACTGGATCCGCGTGAACGTGGCGTCGATGGACCGCGCCAGCGCGGAGACGGTGAGCGTCTTCGCGAGTCCCGGCACCCCCTCGACGAGGGCGTGGTTGTTCGTGAGCAGGGCGATCAGCAGGCGCTGCACCAGCGCTTCCTGGCCGAGGATGACGCTGCTGATCGAGGCCTGGACGCGCGCGATGGCGTCATGCAGGGCGGACGTGCCGGGTCCCGGCCGGGTCACTGCCGATTCCTGCGCCATGCCTGCCCACCCCCCTGGCGCCTGCGCCTGCGAGCTTCGATTCTAGCCGGTTACGCTCGGCTCGAAGGTGCCCACGGCGAAGGGCCGACTGGGTACATTGGTACGGGCTTCCACCCCGGATGGAGGTACGCAGTGCGCTGTCCCGTCGACGATGCCCAGCTTCGAGAAGTTACGCGTCGCGGCGTCAAGATCGATCTCTGTTCTGAGTGCCGCGGCATCTGGCTGGACCGCGGTGAGCTCGAACACCTCCTCGAGGCGGCGGGCGCCGATGACGAGGCCGACGCGCGCGCTGCGTCGGACTCACGTGCACCGCGACCGCTGCTCGAGGAGCAACGGCGCTCGGAGCCTCGCTACGACGAACGCGCAAGCTACGACGAGCGCCGGCGCCGTGACGATGATGACGACGACGATGACCGGCGCTACCCGAAGAAAAAGAAGCGCTCCTGGCTCTCGGAGATTCTCGAATTCGGCGAATAGTGATGCGCTGAGCGCGAGGTGAGGGGGCGCGGCTCATGGGCCGCGTCCCTTGCGCTATCCTGCTCCCTCTGATGCGGTGCCCGCGCCCGCGTCGTTCCTCGGAAGGGGCCGGATATGCCTGCCGAGTTTGGTCGCCTGCTCACTGCCATGATCACGCCGATGCGGGAGGATGGCGCCGTCGATTACGAGCGCGCCGCCGACCTCGCGAAGGCGCTCGTGGACTCCGGCAACGAGGGTCTGGTCATCGCAGGCAGCACCGGCGAGGGCATCACCCTGACCGCCGAGGAGAAGATCGCGCTCTGGGCGGCGATTCGCCGCGCGCTCCCCTCGGATGTGGCCGTGATCGCCGGTTCCACGAACTCCTCCACCGCCGAGTCGATCGCCCTCTCACGCGAGGCGGAGCGGGTGGGTTGCGACGGCCTGCTCCTCACAGTGCCCGCCTACAACAAGCCGCCCCAGGAGGGCCTCGTCCGTCACTTCACCGCGATCGCCGATGCGACCGGCCTCCCGTGCATGCTCTACAACGTCCCCGTACGCACGGCGCTCAACATGACCGCTGAGACCATGCTGCGCCTCGCGGAGCATCCCCGGATCGTCGGGGTCAAGGAGGCGAGTGGGGACTTCGCGCAGATCGGGCGGGTGATCGCGGGCGCGCCGTCCGGCTTTCGCGTGTGGTCGGGCAACGACTCCGACACGCTGGGCGTGATGGCGATGGGGGGGTACGGGATCGTGTCGGTGGCCGGACACCTGGTCGGCCGGCAGATCCGCCAGCTCATCGATGCCTGCCTCCGCGGCGACCTCGGCGAGGCCGCGGCTCTGCATCACCGGCTGACCCCGCTCGTCGACGTGCTGTTCATCGAGAGCAACCCGATCCCGGTGAAGCAGGCGATGCACGAGGTTGGCTTCGCGGTCGGCGCGCCGCGATTGCCCCTCCTGCCGGCCTCCGAGGGGGCTACCGCTCGGATCCGCGCCGAGCTCGCACGACAGCAGATCGACGTGCGGGTGCCGGCACCGGCTCGCTAGCGCCGGACCTCCGCGGGCCGCCCGTCCCGCTCGACGACGAGCTCCGCCCACGCCTCGCGCAGGTCCCGTCGCGCGCGCTCGTACCCCATCCGGTCGCCCCAGTACCCACCGAGGAGGCCGGCGAGCATGCGGCTCCCGACGACGAGCAGCAGCCCGTAGACGATCGTCGCCGGCAGCAGGTTCGCGCGCAGGTACGGCACTCCCAGCACCACGCCGAGGCCGAACACCGCCGCGAGCACCAGCCCGAGGTACGCAAAGCCGTTCACCCAGTTCGACTCGGTCTTGCGCTGGCGTCTGAGCATCGCCACGACGGCGTCCGGGATCGCGCCCACCGGCGCCCGATCGCGCACCGCGGTCTGGCAATGCGAGCAGCGCACGGTCTCGATGGACATGGGCGTGTAGCAGTGCCCGCAGAACCGCCCTCGATTGGGGAGCTCGCCACGGGTGATCCCGACGATGTGCTCCTCGAGGCGATCGCTGAACAGCGGGCACTCGTCGTCCGGTTGGAAGCGCTCGTCGCCCCGGGCCCAGTCGGCGCTCATGCAGCCTCCTCCACGCGCGGGAGGCGGACGCGAGCGGCGAGCTCCGCGAGGACACGACGCACCTCGGCCCGGTGCGCGGCGGCACGGCCGGACGTCGAGGGCATGAGCCAGACCTCGGCGCCGTGGAGCGCGGCGGGCTGCCGCCCCCATGCGTGCGCCGTGCGCACCCGAGGAAGGACGGCCTCGAGTGCGCGCGTGCTCGTGAAGCACACGGCGGCCGGCCGCGCGTAGGCGATCCGTGCTCGAAGCGCCGGGGCGGCGGCCGCGAGCTCCGCGGGCGATACCGCCGCGCTGTCCGTCACCACGCGCTTCACGACATCGGTGAACCCGATGCCGCACGCGGGCAGCCGTCGGTCATCCGCTGGTGTGCATGCGCCCTCGGTGAGCCCGGAGGCGCTGAGCTCGCGCCAGAACGCGTTGCCCGGGTGCGCGTAGTAGTGGCCCCGCAACGCCGAGGTCGCCCCGGGGTTGATGCCGATGAAGACGAGGTCGAGGCCCGGCCGGAGGAGGTCGGGCAACGTGCGAGGAGGACGCATCTACCCTCCTAGACGGTCCGGTCGGCGAACGGCGGGTACGAGAGCAGCACGCCGAGCGCGAGGATCGCGACCGACACGACGATCATGAGCCCGGAGAACACGAGGGAATTGCGACGGGCGCGCTCGAGCTCCCACATCTCCAGCTGACCGTTCGTCACGGCCTCGGTGACGGCTGCGATCCGCCTCGCGAGGACCGCGGCGTGAAACGCGATCATCCCGACGAGCACGACGAACAGCGTCATCTTGAGCTGGAACACCGTGCCCCAGCGGTACGCGTTCATCTCCTCGCGAATCTGGGGCGGGACGATCGACGGCGTGTAGAACTGAAAGAGGCCGGTCACAAGCAGTCCGACGAGCGCCACCATCGAGAGCGTCGCGAACCGCCTCGCGATGACGCGGACGACGGACGTGCGCAGCGCGTGGTCGTCGATCAGCCACGATGCCGGCGCGACGGCGTAGAACATCAGGATCTGGGGTCCCACGAGGATGGTCGCCAGCAGCACGTGCACCACCAGCGACGCCGCGCCCACGCTTGCTCTCCTTCGTGTGACCTGTGGTCTGGGGCTACAACTCCGTACCGAAGATATCGTGCGTCACGATTACCTGCTCGCGGGCCGGTCCCACCGAGATCATGTCGACGGGTGCGCCGATGAGCTGCTCGACGCGCCGCACGAAGGCACGCGCGTTGGCGGGGAGGTCGCCGAAGCTGCGTACGCCCGACACGTCCGAGCGCCAGCCCGGCAGTTCCTCGTAGACCGGCTGCACCTCGTACTGGTGCTGCAGCGCCGCCGGGAGGGTGTTGACGCGATCGCCGTTGCGCTCGTAGCTGATGCAGACCTTCACGCTGTCGAACTGCGACAGCACATCGAGGCGGGTCAGGGCGACGGAGTTCACGCCGTTGAGGCGTGCCGTGTACCGCGCGAGCACGCCGTCGAACCAGCCGCAGCGCCGCGAGCGACCGGTCGTGGTGCCGTACTCGCCCTGCCCCTGCGCCGCCGCGGGGTCGCGCAGGCGGTCGGCGTCCTCGCCGAACAGCTCGGTCGGCATCGGGCCGTTGCCGACGCGGGTCTGGTAGGCCTTGTACACACCGACCACGCGCTCGATGGCGGTGGGCCCGAGGCCAATCCCAATCGAGGCGCCGGCCGCCACCGAGGCGGGGACCGACGACGTCACGTAGGGGTACGTGCCGGAGTCCAGGTCGAGGAGCGCGCCCTGTGCGCCCTCGAGGAGGATGCGGTCACCCGCATCGTGTGCGTCCTGCACGATCGTGTCGACATCGGCGACGTGCGGCGCGAGCTGCTCCCCGAACGCGCGGTACTCGCGCAGCACCGTGTCGAAATCGAGGGCGGGGCCGCCGTAGAGCTCGGTAATCACGCGGTTCTTGTATGGCAGCACCATCTCGAGCTTGGCGGCGAGCAGCTCCGGCGTGATCAGGTCGATGACCCGGACGCCGTTCCGCGAGACCTTGTCGGTGAACGCGGGCCCGGTGCCGGTTCCCGTCGTGCCGATCGCGTGCTCCCCGCGAAACGCCTCGTCCAGCCTGTCGATGACGGGGTGCCAGGGCATGACGACGTTCGCGCGGTCGCTGATCAGCAGCCGCGAGGTGTCCACGCCGCGCTCGCCCAGCATCGCGAGCTCCTTGAGCAGGCCCACCGGCTCGACGACCACGCCCTTGCCGATCACGCAGGTCTTGTCACCGTAGAAGATCCCGGCCGGCACGAGGTGCAGCGCGAAGTGACCCCGGTCGTTGACGATCGTGTGGCCGGCGTTCGTGCCCGCCGAGTAGCGCGCAATGATCGAGCAGTTGCGGGCGTGGTAGTCCACCACCCGGCCCTTGCCCTCGTCGCCCCACTGCCCGCCGATGATCACTGTGGCCGGCATCGTTGCCTCTTCCCGCCGCCCGTCCGAGGGCGCACACACACGACCCATTGAAGGGCGCTCGAACCTCGGGGATCATACACAAGCAACGAGCTACTGCCTTCCGAGTCGCAAGGACGCGATGCCCATGAGGGTCAAGCTCCTCGTCCTGGCCGCCGCCAGCTTGCTCGCCCTCCAGGCATGTGGCGCGTCGATCAGGAACGACGCGCGCCCGATCACCACCCCGCGAAGCGCCCTCGAGGGCCGTACGGCCGCCGCGACGCCGTCGCCCGTCCCGCCCGCGCCGGGCTCCATGCTCGCGGCGCCCGAGCCCGCCGGGCCCGGTGGCGCCGCCGACCTCGAGGGGGCCTCCGTGCGCGCGCTCGAGTACCTCGGCGAGCTGCTGTCGGTGCCCGTGCGCGAGCTTCGCGTCGAGTCGGTCCTCGAGCGCCCGGGCGTAGGCGGGTGGCGGGTCGTGATCCAGGACGCGTTTCGCCAGTCGCACACGCTCGATGTGACGCAGTCCGCCACGAGCTGGCTCGGCGAGACGCGTGAAGAGGGTGTGCTGGTGGCACGCGACCCGGCCCAGCGCGTGATCGTGGTCCAGGCCGGCGGCCGTCCGTTGACCCTCCGCCTCCCCGCGTCGGGGACGGCCCGCGTGGACGGGGTTGCCGTCGGTACTCCCGTGGCCTTCGCATACGACGTGCACCCTCGGGGCGATGGGACGCTCGTGCTCGCGTGGCTGGAGCCGCGTCCGTGACACCTCGGACGCCGGGCGCGCGCATCGTCGAGGTGAAGCGCTCCTTCGACGGCGCACGCGAGCAACGCTTC
Organism: Dehalococcoidia bacterium; assembly: GCA_020845735.1. Lineage (GTDB taxonomy): Bacteria > Chloroflexota > Dehalococcoidia > UBA2979 > UBA2979 > RBC038. Next base: position 92,434 of record JADLFF010000017.1, on the reverse strand, counting down.
GACTGCGAGCTGGTCGAGGCCAATCGTGCCCGCGCTGTCGTGCTCTTTCGCCTCGAGCGCGAGGGCGTGGCGCTCGATTCGTACGGGTTCTTCTGGGTGCGGCGACCGTACAACTGCTACTACGCGGTGCGCGCCGGCACAGTCGACTCGGTCTTTGTCCGCTGCGATGTGGTCACCGATGTCCAGATCGGCCTGGCCGCCACGCCTCCCGAGGTGCGCTACCGCGATCTCCTGCTCGACCTCTGGCTCGATCACGCGGGGCCTCGCTGGGACGACGAAGCGGACGTCGCCGCCGCGATCGAGACCGGCGCGATGACCGAGGCGGACGCGAGACGCGTCGCGCGGGCGCGCGCGCTGCTCGAGGGCGGCCGGTCGCGGATCATTGGCGCCGTCAGGCGCGAGGTCATGCGCCTCGCGGCTGCGCGCTAGCTCCGTCGCGAGCGATCCTCGGACTGGTACTCGGCATCCTGCGCCACGATCCGGCGCGCGCGGCGGACGCTGCGACGATCGACCAGCTCGTCGTTGACGGTGCCCACCCAGTCCCCGGCTGTGCGCACGCGCTCCCACTCGTCGAGGACGGCGCGGGCCTGCTCGACCCGCGCGCGGGGCACCGTGAAGAGCTGGCGGAAGCCCACCGCCTCCGACTCCGACCGGACGTACACGCCGGACGCGCCCATCGCGTGGGCCCGCGTCGCGAGCGCGGAACGCGCGCCGTGGTCGGCGTGTGGCGCGAGGAGGACCCAGGGGAGGCCGGAGGCCGCCGCCTCGAAGGAGACTGCGGCCATGGCGTGCTCCGCCAACGGCATGGTGGGCGCCAGGTGGCCCGAGGACGGCGCAACGCCGAGGTCGTGCGCGAGGAGCTCGATGTTCAGCGCCACGGCGCCGTGCCGGTCGACGGCCGCGATCAACTGCGGCAATGCTCGCAGCCCGGCGGCGGAGTCGATCTCGGGGATCAGGCGGACGTGTCCCGGCGCCACCTTGCGACGCATCTCGCGCTGGCGGATGGCCACATCCGCGTCGCGCACGTCCTGTGGCTCCTCGGCGCCCGCGAGCAGGACCGCGCGCACCGAGGCGCTGACGACCGCCTCGATGTCCGCGTCCAGTTCACCCGACCGGGCGTCGGAGACACGTACGTGGACCTCGCGGCCACGCCGCGCGATCAGCGGTGCATGCCGGGCCACGAGGGCTCGCAGCGCCGCGCGGTCCCGGTGCGTCTCGGGCGCCGCGAGGTCAATGACGACCGCGTCCGCACCGGTGCTCGCGGCTGCCTCGTAGGTTGCGGGGTTGGTGCCCCGGATGAGCAGGATGCTGCGAATCGCAACCACCGGCAGCCTCTCAGTTCAGTCTCGTTCGCTCGGTGTCGATGTGATCCTCAGACGAACTCGGTCTCACCGAGGCTGGCTCCTGCCTCGATGTCGTCGAGGAATCGCAGGACCGCGTCGTTCCACGCCCGCGGGCGCTGGCCCGAGGTGCCGTGGAAGCAGTCGGCGAGGACCGTGACGCGCCGCCTCGGAAGTCCGTCGACGACTCGATGCACGCCCCGCTCGATCATCTCGTCGTGCTGCCCGTAGAGGACGAGCGCGGGCATCGGCAGCGACGGCAGCACCGAGGTCAGGTCGGCACGACTTGCCATCGCGTGGAGGCAGCCCTCGAGTCCGGGGTCGCCGGTGACGCCCCACGCGGCGGCCGCCTCCCGCGAGTCCCGCGGCGGCTCGCTTCCGCGCGTCGTCGAATCGGAAAGCACGAGCGCGTACGTGTCCGCGGGGTAGTCGACCGCGTACTGGAGCGCGATCTGCCCACCAAAGGACATGCCGCCGATGACGGCGCCGTCGACGGCCCCCAGCTGCTCGAGCAGCGCCCGCAAGTCCTGGGCCAGGACCTCCATCGAGTACGCCTCGCGATGTCCGGGGGCGCTCGAGCCGCCATGCCCGCGCGCGTCCCACGTGATCAGGCGGTTCCGCTCGGAGAGCGCGAGCACCTGAGGCATCCACATCTCGAGGGACACGCCGAAGCCGTGCGCCAGCACGAGCGGGCGCCCCGTCCCGCGCTCCTCGTAGCGGATGCGCATGCCCTCGGGCGTTTCGATGTGCGGCACGTGCTTGGCCCTTCGCGCGGCGGCTACCCGCGCAGGAGGTGCGCGGCGTGCTCGATGGTAGTCCCGAGGAACGCGATGTCACGCTCGATGCGCTCGCGGGGTTGCTGTCCCAGGAACCGCTTGCGCACGCGATAGAGGCCCACCGCGACCCCGAACAGGTGCGACTCCGCGAGCCTCGTCTCGCGCAGCACCGCCGAGGCGGCGTACGTCTCGAGGAGCTGCTCCGTCCGCTCCCACCCGTAGTGACTCGCGAAGACCGCGAGGTCAGCAGCAGCGGGTCCGATGAACGCATCGCTGAAGTCGATCACGGTCGTGACTCGGCCCTCGGCGAGGAACACGTGGACCGGATTCAGGTCGCTGTGCAGCACGACGCCCTTCGTGAGCTGTCCAAAGCGGAGCAGCGCCTCGCGGAACCGCGAGGCGGGCTCGACCAGTGCCGGCGCCAGCCGCGCGATGGGGTGCGCGATCAGCGATGTGCCGTCGAACGGCCAGAGGCCGGACCAGCGCTCGAGCAGGGCGGCCGCCATCTCGGTGTGGGGTGCCGTCAGGCGGTCACGCCGGTCCTCGAGCAGTCCGAGTCCAGTGCACGGCAGCGCGTGCAACCTCGCCAGCCACGCGCCGAGGTCGGCCACGCCTGCTGCCCTCAGGTCATCGGCCTCGCCAGTCTGTCCCCTGGCCTCCGTGACCATCGCCCAGGGGAGGTCGAACCGCGCGAGGCCCTGCGACTCCTCGTCGCCGCTCCAGGCGATCGCGCCGGGGACGAGGCCGGGCGGGCCCTCGAGCGCCTCGTAGATGGCGAGTTGCGCGCCGAAGCGCGGGCGCACCACGTTGTTCACCGCGGCGTCGAGGGGCCGCTCGACGAGCACCACGATGGGCTCGTCGTCCGTCTCGACCCGCCACGCGATCGTCGTGACGCCGCTGCCGAGGGGGCGCGGGTTGCTCGGTTCGTGGCCCGTCACGTCACGCACGAGGCGCGCGATCGTGACGGCGTCGGGCAGCTCATCGAGGCCTGCCATGGCGAGTTCCGCGCCCCGCCCGAGGACTAGCCCTGCAACAGGTTGTCGAGGACGTCCGCGTCCGCGGAAGGCCCGACCACGGCGAGCGCGAACTCGCCCGGGCCGATGATGCGCTGGGCCACGGCCTGCACGTCGGCGGCGGTGATCGCGCGCACGGCCGCCACCTGCTCGTCGATGGACTCGAGCTCACCGTCCATCAACAGCTGGTTCGCGTGACGCTGGCCCTGCGACATCGCGGTCTCCTGCGACAGCCGCAGGGATCCAGCGACGTAGTCGATCGAGCGCTGCAGCTCATCGGCCGGCACGGGCGCCGTCACGAGGTCCCGCAGCTCGTCCACGATCACGCGCAGGGCTTCCTCCTGGTGCTCGCGCGTGACGCCCGCGCTCACCGTGAGCGTGCCGATGTCGGTCAGCCGAGACGTGCTCGAGCCCACGGAGTACGCGAGTCCTCGGCGCTCACGGACTTCCTTGAACAGGCGCGACGACATGCCACGCCCGAGCACGGCGTTCAACACATCGAGGGCGTGCCGCTGGGGGTCGCGGCGGCCGAACGTCTGCATCGAGAGCGCGAGGTTGGTCTGCTCGAGCTCGCGCGGCTCGACGATCACACGCTCGGAGGGCAGCCCCGGCTGTGCCGCGGGCACCCCGTCGACGTCGCCCGTGGGCAGCGAGGTGAAGTGTCGCAGCGCGGACTCCACGACGGCCTCGTGGCTGACGTTGCCCGCCACCCCGAACACCGCGTTCTTCGAGGAGTAGAAGGCGTTGATGTGGTCGATGAAGTCGGACCGCTGCATCTCGCCCACGGTCTCGAGGGAACCCGCGACGGGCCAGCCCACCGGCTGGTCTCCAAAGGTCGCGCGCCCGATGAGCTCGCCGACCCAGGCCGCCGGGCTGTCGTGGCTGCGTCGGATCTCCTGCTGCACGACGGTGCGCTCGCGGTCGATCTCGCTCTGGTCGAGCAACGAGTGCTGCAGCATGTCGGCCACGACGTCGATGCCGACTTCGACCGACTCGAACGGCAGCGTGTTCCAGTAGCAGGTGAGCTCGCGGGTCGTGTACGCGTTCAGTTGCCCGCCCGCCCCCTCGATGGCCTGCGAGATCTCAGGGGCGGTCGGGCGGCGCGTGGTGCCCTTGAACAGCATGTGCTCGATGTAATGCGAGAGTCCGTTCGTGCGCGGCTGCTCGCCTCGCGATCCGATCTTCACGAAGAAGGCGGTCGAGGCAGCCTGCGATGTCGGGACGGATACGGTCAGCACGCGGAGCCCGTTGGGCAGCGTGGTAATCTCGGGCGTGACGGGGGCCATTGCTCCTCCTGCGCTTGTGCCCGTCAGCGTAAGTCGGCTCGCCGAGGCGCGGCAACCAATCGAGGCACCTGTCCATGGCCGTCATGCTCCGTATGCCCGACATTCTCGCGGAACGCTCTCGGAGCGGGCTGCTGCGTCTCACGAAGCCTCATCGTGAGGGCCTCACCGCTCGCGACGTGGTGCTCGACGAGGGGTTCTCGTCCGAGGAGGCCGAGGCGATCCTCGTCATGGTGAACGGCGTCCAGGCCGAGCCCTCGACGCCGGTGCGCGACGGCGACACGGTGGAGCTGGTGATCCAGATGGTGGGCGGCGCGGCGCTCGAGTAGCGACGCCGTGAACCCCTCGCCCGCCCCCCGCGCCGACCAGGCACTGATCGATGACGTGCGCGCCTCGCTGCGCGCGGTCGCCGATCCCGCTCGCGCACCCGCGATGGAGCGGTACATGAAGTCGGCGATGCCGTTCCTTGGCGTGTCGCTGACGCCGATCGGAACGGTCGTCCGCGAGGTCGATGCGCGGCATCCCCTCGCCACGTTCGAGGTCTGGCGCGACACGCTGCTCGCACTCTGGCGCGGCGCCACCCATCGCGAGGAGCGGTACGTCGCCCTCGGGCTCGCGTCGCGGCCCCGGTACCGGCGTTTCCGGACACTCGCCGCCCTCCCGCTGTACGAGGAGTTCATCGTCACCGGGGCCTGGTGGGATCACGTCGATGGCACGGCGAAGCTTGTGCGTGACCTCGTGCGTGATGACCACGATGAGCTGGTGCCGCGCATGCGTCAGTGGGCACGCAGCGACGATGTCTGGAAGCGCCGGGCGGCGATCATCAGCCAGCTCGGCCTCAAGGCCCGCACCGACTGGCCGCTCCTCGTCGAATGCATCGAGGCGAACCTCGAAGGCCCGGGACGCGACGGCAGGCAGCCGTTCTGGATCCGGAAGGCGATCGGCTGGGCGCTCCGCGATTACGCCCGGACGGATCCCGAGTGCGTGCGCGCCTACGTCGAGGGGCGCGGCGCCGGCCTCAGCGGGCTCTCCCGCCGCGAGGCGCTGAAGCACCTCTAACGACGCGTAAGAGCCTCGTGCCACGCCGGTTTGACACGCCCGCCGGGTCCCGGGAAGATGGATCGTGCACTCGAAGACACCATCCCCCCACGCCCTCCCCGCCGATAAGAGCTCGTGATGCCGAAGTACATCTTCGTCACCGGTGGGGTCGTCTCATCCGTGGGCAAGGGCATCGTCTCCGCCTCCCTCGGCCGCGCCCTGAAGGCCCGAGGGCACCGCGTCTCCATCCTCAAGCTTGACCCCTACATCAACGTCGACCCCGGCACGATGTCGCCCTACCAGCACGGTGAGGTCTTCGTCACGGACGATGGCGCCGAGACGGACCTCGACCTGGGTCACTACGAACGCTTTCTTGACGAGAACCTGACGAGCGCGAACTCCACCTCCTCGGGCCAGGTCTACGAGGAGGTCATCCGTAAGGAGCGTCGCGGGGACTTCCTCGGGGGCACGATCCAGGCGATCCCGCACGTCACGGGCGAGATCAAGCGGCGCATCCGCGCGGCCGGACAGGCCCTCGACGCCGAGATCGTGATCGTCGAGGTCGGCGGCACGGTCGGCGACATGGAGGGGCAACCGTTCCTCGAGGCGATCAGCCAGATGCTCCATGAGCTCGGGCGCACGGAGTCGATGTCGGTGCACGTGACGCTGCTGCCCTACATCGGCTCGACGCAGGAGCTGAAGACGAAGCCGACGCAGCACTCGGTGCGCGAGCTGCGCTCGTACGGCATCCAGCCGGACGTCATCGTGACGCGCTCGGACTTCGAGGTCTCGCGCTCGCTGCGCGAGAAGGTCTCGCTGTTCTGCAACGTGGCCGTGGACCACGTGATCCCGCTCGTGACCGCCGCCTCGATCTACGACGTGCCCCTCGAGATCGAGGAGGCGCACTTCTCGGACATCGTCGCGAACCAGTTCGGGCTGCCACCCGCGCCCGAGGGCTACCTCGATGAGTGGCGCACGTTCGTCGAACGCCTGCACTCGCCGCAGGGCGAGGTGAAGGTCGCGATCGTGGGCAAGTACGTCGAGCTCCACGACGCCTACCTCTCAATCAAGGAGGCGCTGGTGCACGCGGGCGTGCATCACAACGTGAGCGTCGACATGCGCTGGGTCCACTCAGAGGACCTGGAGACGCGTCCCCCCGCTGAGCTGATCGGCGAGGTGGATGGCATCCTGCTCTGCCCGGGCTTCGGCGACCGGGGCCTCGAGGGGAAGATCGCGGCCGTGCGCTACGCACGGGAGGGCCTCATCCCGTACCTCGGCTCCTGCCTCGGGATGCAGATGATGGTCGTCGAGTTCGCGCGGCACGTCGCCGGCATGGACGGCGCCAACACCACCGAGGCCGACGTGCACACGGCGTTCCCGGTGATCTCGATGCTGTCCGAGCAGCGCGACGTGCAGAGCCTGGGCGGCACGATGCGACTCGGTGGCTACGACACGAAGGTCGTGCCCGGCACGCGCGCGGCCGCGGCCTACGAGGCCGACCTCGCCCGCGAGCGGCACCGCCATCGCTACGAGGTGAACAACGCGCTCCTGCCCGAGCTCGAGCGGCACGGCCTCGTGGCCTCCGGCTGGACGATGGATGGCGAACTCGTCGAGATCATGGAGGTGCGCGACCACCCGTGGATGGTCGGCTCGCAGTTCCACCCCGAGTTCACCTCGCGACCCAACCGCCCGAATCCACTGTTCCGGGACTTCATCGGCGCGGCGGTCACGCACGCCGGTCAGACCGACGGTGCTCAGGCGAGCTCACGGGAGATGCTCCCCGCGTGATCCTCGTCCTCCGCGCGATTCACATGCTGTCGCTCTTCTGGATGATGTGGGGGCTCGGAGCCGTCATGTCCCCGGTCTGGCGCGCCTGGAACGAGCCGGACCTCCAGACGCGCGCCCTCCTCCTGAGCGAGGCGACCCGCAGCGAGCGGATGTGGCTCCTCCCCGGCCTGATCGCGACCGGCCTCAGCGGCTTCGCGTGGACCGCTGCCGCCGACTGGAACCCGGTCACGACAGGCTGGCTCGTGGCCCTCGAGCTGATCTTCGGCCTCGACGTGTTCATCTTCGTGCCCCTGCTCGGCGTGGGGCTGCGGCGGGTGCACCTCCTGGCCCTCCAGGCGGCCAAGCAGGGCGAAATGACCGATGCACTCCGCGACGCGCTCGCGGACAACGTCCCGCTGGTCTTTGGCACCCTCCTCGCGCTGAGCGTGCCCGTCCAGCTCGCCCTGGCCGTGTTCAAGCCCTTCTGAGAGGTCTCAGCCGACGTTCGTCGTCATCCGTTCGCCCTGAGCCTGTCGAAGGCCCAGCCGACCGCATCCCCGAGGTACGGGCAACCCCTGATCTTTCGCCGCCAGTGCCTTCGCCTGTTGTGTACTTGGAGTTCGACTTCCTATAATCACTGCAGTCGCGAGTCCGCGACGTTCCTCTCTTATCCCCAGCACCCCCCTCACTCGCAGCAAATAGGGCTCATGACGCAATTTCCCATTCGTGGGCGCCGAGGCGCCCCCTCTGAGGCTGGTGGCGAAGTCCGCCGCATCGGTCGTCGTCGTGGTGGCGGCGGAGGTGGCAACGGCGGAGGTGGCGACTACGTCGAAAACGTCCCCTTCAACCCGGACGCGCCATCGCTGAACATCTCCGAACTCGAAAAACAACCCCGCGACGAGCTCCTCGACATGGCCACCGAGTTCGGCCTCGAGAACGCCGCCGCGATGCACGGCCAGGAACTCATCTTCCGCCTCCTTCAGAAGCAGGCCGAGCGCCAGGGGAACATCTTCTCCAGCGGCGTGCTCACCGTCGTCGATGACGGGTTCGGCTTCCTCCGCGGCGAACGGCTCGTCCCCGGCCCCAACGACGTCTACGTCTCGCAGTCCCAGATCCGACGGTTCGGCCTGCGCCCCGGCGACTACGTCACCGGCCAGGTGCGCCAGCCAAAGGACTCCGAGAAGTACTACGGCCTCCTCCGCGTGGACGCGGTCAATGGCGTTGATCCCGAGGTGGCCAAGCGCCGCCCGTTCTTCGAGAACCTCACCCCGATCTTCCCCAACCGCATGATTCACCTCGAAACGGGGCCGGGAGAGATCAGCCAGCGGATGATCGACCTGTTCTCCCCCATCGGACGAGGACAGCGCGCGCTCATCGTCTCGCCTCCCAAGGCCGGCAAGACGATGCTGCTCAAGTCGATCGCCCACGGCGTCGCTCAGAACGCACCCGACGCGCACCTGATGGTCCTGCTCGTTGGCGAACGCCCCGAGGAAGTCACCGACATGCAGCGCTCCGTGCGCGGCGAGGTGATCGCCTCGACCTTCGATGAGCCCGTCGAGGACCACACTCGGGTCGCCGAGGCCGCCCTCGAGCGGGCGAAGCGCCTCGTCGAAAGCGGCACGGACGTCGTGATCCTCATGGACTCGATCACCAGGCTGGCGCGCGCCTACAACATCGCGATGCCGACCAGCGGCCGGACGCTCTCCGGCGGTATGGACCCGATCGCGCTGTACCCGCCCAAGCGCTTCTTCGGTGCCGCGCGCAACACCGAGGAGGGCGGCTCGCTCACGATCATCGCGACCTGTCTCATCGAGACCGGCTCCCGCATGGACGACGTCATCTTCGAGGAGTTCAAGGGCACCGGGAACATGGAGCTGCGGCTCCTCCGGCGCCTCGCCGAGAAGCGGGTCTACCCGGCCCTCGATGTCCTCGGCTCGTCCACCCGACGTGAGGACCTTCTCTTCAGCGAGGAGGAGCTGCGCCAGATCTGGCTGCTGCGTCGGATGGCCGCCATGGTCGAGGAGAGCGGCCAGGACGCCGCCGAGCGTGTCATCGAGCGCGTCTCGAAGACCCAGAACAACGCCGAGTTCCTCATGGGCCTCAAGTCCGAGGTGATCTAGCCGCCGACGGGCGCCCCGGAGCACTCGCCATCTGGCCGCGGCCTTTCACGGTCGTTGGTGGTCGGGTGACTTTTCTCGACGTTTGGGGTGGTCAGGGGCCTGTTCGATTCGGTAACCTCCCCACGTCTTCGCACGACTAGACGGCGGAGGCGGTCGAGCGACGACCCCGGTGGGGTCGGCGCAATGCACGGAATGCGCTGTCCTGTGGCGGGGCGGGGCTTACGTGAGAGGGCGCCGGTTATCCGGGGGACGATTCCTTCGCTCGTCAGGGCACGGCGTAGCAGGATGCTGCTCCGGGCTCGCAGGCATCCGAGGCCGCTGCAGCGCTCGGGGGCCGAGTGGCCACACGCCCGTGTCGGCGTGATCGGCCTGGTCTTCCTCTTCACGGCACTCGGGGGGCTCTTCCCGATGACCACCACCGGCGGCGGCACCGCCAGCCCGAGGCTCGCCGTGGCGGCCATCTCGATTCCCGGGCTGCCCGCATCGGCGCCGATCTCGAGCGTCAACTCGATCGGCGCGCAGCCGGTCCCACTCACGATTACCTCGCCGGCCGTGAACCAGGTCGCGGTGACGCCCTCGCCGTCCCTGCTCGCCGCGCGCGCCGCCGCCGGCTCGGGCGCGACGACGCTGTCCCGCGAGCGCGAACAGACGCCGATCTTCTATCGCTACGAGGTCAAGGTCGGCGACACCCTCGACGCCATCGCGAAGCAGTTCGGCGTCGGCCGCGAGTACATCACCTGGAACAACATCGAAGTCCAGGGCGACTCCGACCTCGTGAAGCCCGGGCAGCTCCTGCAGGTGCCATCCGTCGAGGGCATCATCCACTCGGTGCGCCTCGGTGAGACGCTGACCGAGATCGCGGACCACTACGATGCCAGGGTCGCGGACATCATCGCCTTCCCGGCCAACGGCCTGACGAACCCCAACCGCCTTCCCGAGAACGGCACGATCCTCGTGCCCGGCGGCCGGATCACCCCGAAGCCCGCACCATCACTCCGACCCGACCCGCCGGCGCTGGTGCAGGGGCCATCGGCGGCGGCGCCCGCGGTGCCGGTGTCCGCGAGCTGGGCGTGGCCGCTCAGCGGTCCCATCACCTCGCTGTTCGGTCCCTCACACCCGCTCGGGATCGACATCAGCGCGCCGTACCTGCCGGTCGCCGCATCGCAGGGTGGCGTGGTCGTGTTCGCCGGTGGCGACCGGTGCTGCTCGTACGGCCTGTACGTCGAGGTGCAGCACCCCGGTGGGTACTCCACGCGATACGCACACCTCAGCGAGATCCGAGTCTCGCTCGGGCAGGTGGTGAACCAGGGACAGCTACTGGGGATCAGCGGGAACACGGGGTTCTCGACGGGTCCGCACCTCCACTTCGAGATGCGGCGCAACGGTCAGATCGTGAATCCGCTCTCGTTCCTGCCGTAGGCGCGCCGGAGGCGGCACAGCGGCGCGCGCCGAACGCCTCGGACCCGGGCCCTGGCGTGCGCTCGAGAGCTAGGCGCGCGGCTCCAGGATCACGAGGCGCATCTTCTCGCCCAGCCCGCGCTTCTGGAGCGTCACTCGAGGGGTGGGCGGCTCAGCCTCGACGCCCAGGGCACGGACGAACTCGGCGGGTGCCGCGCCACCGTCACCGGGCGCGTACATCATCGGGATCACCACACGAGGCTCGAACTCGCGGCAGACGCGCGCGGCCTCCGTCGGGTCGAGGCTTCGCTCGCCTCCCACCGGCACGATCAGCACGTCGATGTCGCCGATCTGCTCCTTCTGGTCGGCGGTCAGACGGCCGCCGAGCGCGCCGAGGTGCGCGAGCCGCAGCTCCTCGGCTTCCACGACAAACACGACGTTCCGACCCGCGGGGGTCTCCTCGTCGGGCGCCTTCAGCTTCGTGGCCGCGCCGACGATCTGCACGCCCTGGACCTCGTACTCGCCGGGGCCATCGAGGACCAGCGGCTCGGCACGCAGGCCCTTCACGTTGCCATGGGCGGGATCGGCGTTCGAGATCGTCACGATGTCGGCCGTGGGGCGGCCCATGTCGAAACCGGCCTCGCGCGAGACCGGGTCCATGACCACGAAGACGCCGCCTGCACGCACGCGAATGCAGGCGTGGCCGAGCCAGCTGATGTCCATGATCCCTCCGGTATGTGTGGGTCGATCGTACGTGGGCGCGCGCGAGCAGGCGAGTCTGCGGCTACGCCGGGACGGCCTGCTCCAGCGGGACGTGCACCGAGGCGTCGCGCGGCCTCGCGGATCGCACGCCGGCCCACTCGACGACCATGGCCCCCCAGGCGAGGCCTCCGCCGAAGGCGAGCATCAGCAGGTGGTCGCCCGGCTGCAGGCGGCCGAGGTCGTTCGCCTCGGACAGCGCGATGGGAATCGAGGCGCTCGAGGTGTTGCCGTACCGCTCGAGGTTCGTAAAGACCCGGTCACCGCGCAGCCCGAGGTTGCGCGCCACCGCATCGACGATGCGGAGGTTGGCCTGGTGCGGCACGCACAGCGCAATATCGCTGACGCCGAGGCCGGCCCGCGCCAGTGCCTCTGCCGCCGCCTGGGTCATCGCGGTCACGGCCTGCCGGAAGACGTTGCGCCCGTCCATCACGATGTACGGACCGGCGGGCGATCCGGCGATCGCGGGCTCGTTGGGCCCGCCGCAGTACAGCAGCGACGCCAGGCTGCCATCAGAGCGCAGCACGAACGACTCGAGTGCCCCCGGCTCGTCGGCGGTCCCGCGCTCGAGGACGACCGCGCCCGCGCCGTCGCCGAAGAGCACGCACGTGTTGCGGTCGGTCCAGTCGATGATCCGCGACATCGTCTCGGCGCCGACGACGAGCACGCGCTCGGCGCCTCCGCCGGCCACGAACTGCATCCCCGTCGAGATCGCGGCGAGGAACCCCGCGCACGCGGCGTTCACGTCGAAGGCCCCGGCACGCCGCGCTCCGAGGGCGTCCTGGATGCGCGAGGCGGTTGCCGGGAACACTGCGTCCGGCGTCGAGGTCCCCACGACGATCAGGTCGATCGCCTCGGCGGACACGCCGGCCGAGTCAAGCGCTGCGCGCGCGGCGGCGGTGCCGAGCGTGCTCGTGGTCTCACCGGGGACGGCGATGTGGCGCTCCCGGATCCCCGTGCGCTCGACGATCCACTCGTCGGTCGTCTCGACCATGCGTTCGAGGTCCGTGTTCGTCAGGACCTGCTCGGGGACCGCGCGCCCGAGGCCGGTGATACGCACTCGAGGTCTCAGCGGGGCGGCGCCGGCTGATCCGTCAGCTAGGGTCACGCTTCAACCTGTCCCGCAAGCAGCCCGAGGAGCTTCCTCAGGGTGCGATGGTGCAGCGCTTTCACGGCGCCCTCGCTCCGGCCCATCATATGGCCGATCTGCGCGTTGGTCAGACCGTCCACGTATTTCAGGGCGATCAGCCGCTGCTGGTCGCTGCCGAGCTGGCCGATCGCATCACGGATCGCGCGGATGCGCTCGTTGCGCTCGAGGTGGAACTCGGGGCCAGGTGCGGCGCTGGGCAGCGCCTCGGCATCCTCGAGGCTCGTCGCGGGGGGGCGCCGGCCGCGCTCGCGGTACCAGTTGGCGAGCAGGTTATGCGCGATCGTCATGAGCCACGAGCCGAAGCCGCCGCCGCGCGCGCGGTACGTCGGCAGGCTCGCGAACGCGTTGGCGAACGTCCGTGCGGCCAGGTCCTCCGCCTCGGCGTTTGAGTTCACGCGTGCGCGAATGTAGCCGTACACGGTCGGCGCGTAGCTGCGGTACAGCTCCTCGAACGCGCGAGGCTCCTCGGCGCTGGTCGGGGTGTCCTGTGCGCCGCTCATCCATCCGAGTATAAGCGGGCGCTTCCAGCGCCCCGAAGCTCCGGAACCTGATGCGCGCTTGCGACCGGGACGCACCGGGCTGGACCGGGGCGAATTGACCCGGCGAGGGGGTCCTGAATACAATGACCGCAGAGTTAGCACTCTCGACAGGAGAGTGCTAATTGGAGGAACTCGACGTGGTGCTCACACCTCGTAGAGCGAACATCCTGAGCCTCGTGGTGCACGAGTACATCACGACGGCCCAGCCCGTGAGTTCGAAGGCACTCGCCGATCGGCACGGCCTCGGTGTGTCGACGGCCACGATCCGCAGCGAGCTCGCACGCCTCGAAGACGATGGGTTCATCACCCATCCGCACACCTCGGCGGGGCGGATCCCCTCGGACCGGGGCTACCGCGTCTACGTCGAGAGCCTCATGGAGGAGGTGGCGGTCGGGTCCGATGAGCAACGAACGATCACCCACCAGTTCCACCAGGCGGGGGGGCTCGAGGAGTGGCTCGGGCTCGCCGCCACGGTCCTCGCGAGTGCGCTCGGCAACCTCGCGGTGGTGACCCGTCCGCGGCGCTCGGTCGCGCGGCTGCGCCAGGCGCAGTTCGTACATTTGAGCGACGCGAACGTGCTCGTCGTGGTCGTCGTCGACGATGGTGGCGTCCGGCAGCGCATCCTGACGCTCTCGGAGCCCACCCGGCAGGAGGACCTGGCGCGGGCAGCCGAGCGGTTCAACGGGCAGTTCGCGGAGACGACGGCGGCGGCGCTGCGAGCGGCACTGGGTCCCTTCAACGCCGACACGCTGCGCCTGGCGAACGCGGTGGCCACGCTGCTCGAGGAGTACGACGGCGCCGACGACACGTTCGTGCAGGGCGTCAAGGACGTCCTGGCGCAGCCGGAGTTCTCGACGGTCGACCGGATGCTCGAGGCGGTCCGGCACCTCGAGACCTACGAGCTGCGGCGGGCGCTGCCGGTGCCGTCCGAGGTCGGTCCGGGGAGCGCGCAGGTGTTGATTGGCAACGAGACCGGCGTTCCGTGGATGCAGGAGTGGAGCGTCGTCGTGGCTGCCTACGGCGCGGAGGACGGGGCCTCGGGCACCGTCGCCGTCGTCGGACCGTCCCGAATGGAGTACGCGCGTGCGGTGCCGCGCGTTCGCTACCTCGCCACCCTGCTCACCGAGGTGTTGAGGTCCGCGGGCGCCTGATCCAGCGCGCAGCCGAGATCGGTGAAGACATGAACGAATCAGAATCCGTGCAGCCGACTGACGCCGTCCTCGAACCCGATGACGCGGGTGACGCGGCGTCCATCGAGGAGCTGACGGCAGAGCTGGAGCGCACCAGGGCGGCGTACCAGCGCGCCATGGCGGACTACCAGAACCTCCAGCGCCGGTCGCGGGAGGACCGTGCCGAGCAGACGCGGCTGACGATGAAGACGCTCGTCCTCAACTACCTGCCCGTGCTCGACGACCTGAACCGGGCACTGGACAGCGTCACGCAGCATCCCGAGCTCGCGGACCACGCGTTCGTCGATGGGGTGCGCATGGTCCAGCGGAAGTTCACGAGCGTCCTCGAGGGGGCGGGCGTGCAGGCGATCGAGGCGGGCACGGGGGTCGCGTTCGATCCTCAGCACCACGAGGCGGTCGCGTACACGCCGGGTCCCCTCAACCAGGTGGTGGCGGTCATCCAGGCCGGCTACGTCCTCGACAGCACGATCATCCGGCCGGCGATGGTCGTGGTCGGGAATGGCGAGGGCCAGGCAGGCGCCGAGGCCGGCACGTAGTCCTCGGCCGGCGGATCACACGAGACAGCGCCGCGGCGGAGCGATGCTCGCCCCGACGCGGATATCGAAAGCAGGGTCACATGGCAAGAGTGATTGGGATCGACCTCGGGACCACGAACTCCTGCGTCGCGGTCATGGAGGGCGGCGAGCCGCAGGTGGTGCCCAACTCCGAGGGTGGGCGCACGACGCCGTCCGTGGTTGCGATTGGCAAGGACGGCGAACGCCTCGTGGGCACCGTGGCCAAGCGCCAGGCGGTCGTCAACCCGAGGAACACGGTGTACTCGGTGAAGCGCCTCATGGGGCGCAAGTTCGACGACGACGAGGTGAAGCACGCTCGCGAGCTCGGCGGCTACGAGATCGTGCGCCTGTCGAACGGTGACGCGGGCGTCCGCATGGGCGACCGCGAGTACTCGCCGCCCGAGATCAGCGCGATGGTCCTCCAGAAGCTGAAGGCGGACGCCGAGGCCTACCTCGGCGAGACCGTGACCGAGGCCGTGATCACGGTCCCCGCCTACTTCAACGACGCCCAGCGCCAGGCCACGCGCGACGCCGGGCGCATCGCGGGCCTCGAGGTGCTGCGCATCATCAACGAGCCCACCGCGGCGAGCCTCGCCTATGGCCTCGAGAAGAAGGGCGAGGAGATCATCGCGGTCTACGACCTCGGTGGTGGCACGTTCGACATCTCGATCCTCGAGATCGGCGAAGGCACCTTCGAGGTGAAGGCGACGAACGGCGACACGTTCCTCGGCGGCGACGACTTCGACGACACGCTGATCAACTACCTCGTCGCCGAGTTCCGCAAGGACCAGGGCGTCGATCTCTCGAAGGATCGCACTGCCCTCCAGCGGCTCAAGGAGGCGGCGGAGAAGGCCAAGATCGAGCTCTCCTCGGCGCAGTCGACTGAGATCAACCTCCCGTTCATCACCGCCGACGCCTCCGGGCCGAAGCACATGGTCCTCACGATCACGCGCTCGCAGTTCGAGCAGCTGGTCGACGACCTCGTCTCGCGCTCCCTCGAGCCGTGCCGGCGTGCCCTCGCCGACGCCGGTGTGTCGCCCGCCCAGATCTCCGAGGTGGTCCTCGTGGGGGGCATGACGCGCATGCCCCTCGTCCAGCGCAAGGTGCAGGAGTTCTTCGGCAAGGAGCCGCACCGCGGCGTGAACCCGGACGAGGTGGTCGCCGTGGGCGCGGCGATCCAGGCCGGCGTGCTCCGCGGCGAGGTGAAGGACGTCCTGCTCCTCGACGTCACGCCGCTGACGCTGGGCATCGAGACGCTGGGCGGCGTCGCCACGGCGCTCATCGAGCGCAACACGACCATCCCGACCAGCGCCAAGCAGACCTTCTCGACGGCGAGCGACAACCAGCCGTCCGTCGAGATCCACGTGGTGCAGGGAGAGCGCCCGATGGCGACCGACAACAAGTCGCTCGCGCGCTTCATCCTCGATGGCATCCTGCCCGCTCCCCGAGGCGTCCCGCAGGTCGAGGTCGAGTTCAACATCGACGCGAACGGCATCGTGACGGTCGCCGCGCGCGACAAGGCCACCGGCAAGGAGCAGCACGTCACGATCCAGCCCTCGTCCGGCCTGTCCGACGAGGAGGTCCAGCGGCTCCAGCGTGAGGCCGAGGCCCACGCCGCCGAGGACCAGTCCAAGCGCGAGGCCGCCGAGGCGCGAAACGTCGCGGACTCGCTCGCCTACTCGGCGGAGAAGACGCTCCGCGACAACGCCGAGCGCATCCCGTCCGACCTCAAGGAGCGGGTGGAAGGCCGGATCAAGGACGTCCGCGAGGCGCTCGGGACTGACGATGTCGAGCGGCTGCGCACCACCTCGGAGGCGCTCTCCCTCGCGATGCAGGAGATCGGCCAGGCGGTGTACGGCGGCGCCTCGGGCAGCGCGGCGGACGGCCCGGGAGCTCCGGACGCGGACCGCGGCGAGCCCGCGGGCACCGTCGAAGGTGAGTTCCGCGAGGTCTAGTCCCGATGCAGCACGGGGCCCGGTAGCCAGAACGGCAGCCGGGCCCCGTGGCGTCCACCGCTCCCACGCGGCCTCGATTAGGGGCCGTCCCCTACTTGAGGCCCGCCCTCCCACGAGGCGAGACCGGTACACTCGAACCTCATGACCACTCAGACCGACCTCTACGAGCTCCTCGAAGTGAGCCGCGACGCCTCGCAGGAGGACATCAAGCGCGCCTACCGCAAGCTCGCGATGCAGTACCACCCCGATCGCAACTCGGCGCCCGATGCCGAGGAGCGATTCAAGGAGGTCAACAGCGCCTACGAGGTCCTCAGCGACCCGGACAAGCGCGCGCGCTACGACCGGTACGGCGCGGCCGGCGTCGGGAACGGCGCGCAGGGCTTCGCCGGCTTCGACTCGTTCGGCGGCTTTGGCGACATCTTCGACGCGTTCTTCCGAGGCACGGCGACGCGACAGGCGGGGCCGCAGCGCGGCGCCGACCTCCGCGCGCGCATGACCATCGATTTCGCGGAGGCCGTCTTCGGCGTCGAGCGGGCGCTCGAGTACGACCGGGTCGAGCAGTGCGCCGATTGCCGCGGCCGCGGCCAGGCCGCGGGGCAGCCCCTCGATACGTGCACCGAATGCAATGGCACGGGCGAGATCCGACGGGTCCAGCAGTCACTCTTCGGCCAGTTCGTCAACGTGGCGACCTGCAATCGCTGCCACGGCGAAGGCCGGATGGTCACGGACCCGTGCAAGACGTGCAGCGGACGGGGCGCCCGGCGCGTGTCCGTGAAGCGGACGGTGAAGGTCCCCGCCGGGGTCCAGGACGGCCAGACCCTGCGCATCTCCGGTGAGGGTGACGCCGGACAGCGCGGCGGTCCCTCGGGCGGTCTCTACGTGGAACTCGAGGTGCAGCCGCACGAGCAGTTTGAGCGCGAGGATGACGACCTCGTCTACTACCTCCCGCTTAACATCGCCCAGGCGGCGATCGGCACGACTGTCGACGTGCCCACCCTCGACGGGCATGACGAGCCGATCGAGATCGAGCCGGGCACGCAGCATGGCCACACGTTCACGCTGCGCCATCTCGGGGTGCCCCACCTGCGAGGCTCCGGGCGCGGTGACCTCCAGGTCCGCGTCCAGGTCGTGACTCCCACGAGGCTGACCGAGGACCAGAAGCGCCTACTCGAGCAGCTGGCCGACACGCTCGGCACGCAGGTCGAGGGCAAGAGCGGCTTCTTCGACCGCCTGCGCGACGCGTTCTCGGGCTGACCGTGGCCTCCTCCGAGGGCGCCTGGGTCCAGCTCGCCGTGACCGCCGCCAGCGCGGACCTCGAGGCGATCGCCGATCTCCTCAGGGAGTACGCGCCGGGCGCCGTCTGGATTGAGCCGGCCATCGAGACATCCGACCACCGCGACTTCGCTTACCGCGTGCTCGAGCGCGGCACGGTGCGTGCAGCCCTCGAAGTGCTGTTGCCCGAGGTGCGACAGGAGCTCGAGGTGCGACTCGCCCGGTTGCCGCTCGGCGCGCCGGCCGGTCCGCTGGTCACGGAGGTGCTCGAGCAGCGCGAGTGGGCCGAGGAGTGGAAGCGCTTCTACCACGTGCTGCGCGTCGGCGAGCACCTGGTCGTTCGCCCGTCGTGGGAGGCGTTCGACGCGACGCCCGGTGACGTCGTGATCGTGCTCGATCCCGGTGCCGCCTTCGGCACCGGCCAGCATCCCTCGACGCGACTGTGCCTCGCAGCGCTGGAGCGCGAGGTCCGGCCGGGTGACCGTGTGCTCGATGTGGGCTGCGGATCGGGCATCCTCTCGGTTGCCGCGGTCGCCCTCGGCGCGTCCGAGGCGCTGGGCGTGGACATCGAGGAGGAGGCGCCCCGCGCCACCGAGCAGAACGCGGCGGTCAACGGCTTCGCCGGCCGCGTGCGCGCCGCAACCGGCTCGCTAGGCACGAGCTGGCCCTGGCCCGCCGAGCCAGCCGCCGGGGCCTTCGATGTGGTCGTCGCGAACATCTCGGCGGTTGTGCTGGCGCAGCTGTTGCCCGACATCGCGGCTGCGCTGGCGCCAGGAGGGCGTTGCGTGGGCGCCGGGTTCATCGATGCCGCGGCCGCTGACGTGCACGGGGCCGTCGCCGCCGCGGGACTGAGGCTGCTCCGGGAGGACATCGAGGAGGACGAGAGCGGCATCGAGTGGCGCTGCCTCGTCGCGGTCCGCGAGGGCTAGCGCGCTGCCGCGCCGCCTCTACCTCGAGCCTGGCGCGTTCAGCGGACACAGCGTCGAACTTGCCGGCGACCAGGCTCGGCGCCTGGGCAGCGTGCTCCGGCTCAAGCCGGGCGCCGAGCTCGGTGTCTTCGACGGACTGGGGCACGAGCGGCGCGCGCGGATCGAGGAGGTACGCCGGGGCCTCGTCACGCTCATCCTCGGCGAGGCGGTGGAGCCCCTCGCCGAGCTGCCCGTGCCGGTGTTCATCTGCGCTGCGTTCCCTCGCGGAGGCCGGGGCGACTGGCTCGTCGAGAAGGCCACGGAGCTCGGTGCCGCCGCGTTCGTGCCGCTCGAGGCCGACCGCAGCGTGATGCACCCCGGCGATGGCCGCGTTCACCGCTGGCGGCGCATCGCCATCGAGGCGGCGGAGCAGTCCGGACGTGCGACGCTGCCGCAGTTCGCGATGGCGGCACCGCCGGACGCTCTCACGCTGGTCGCCGACCTCGGTGCTGAGTTCACACCACGCCAGGCGTTGCGGGGCGCGCGAGGCGTGCAGGCCTCATCCGTCGCACTTCACATCGGTCCGGAGGGCGGTTGGACGCTCGAGGAGCGCGCTCGTCATGCGGCGGAGGACAAGGTCCGGGTGAGCCTCGGGCCGCGCCCGCTCCGCATCGAGACCGCGGCTGTCACGCTGCTCGCCCTGATCGCCGATGCGTTGCGCTCAGGCCGGGACGGCGACGGCTAGGGGGCCTGCCAGCCCTCGGGCGGCTTCCCGAGGAGCACCGAAGCGCGCGGGATCGGCGGGAAGAGGAACGGCCTCAGCTTCGCCGGCCGGATGTACTCGAATCCCGCGAGCTCCCCGAGGGCCATGAGCGCCCGGGTGCTGCGCCAGCGCGGGTCGCCGGTACCCCTCGACAGCACGTACGCGTTCCAGCGGTCCAGGCGCGGGTTCCCAGTCGGTGCGCAATCCCAGAGCAGTGCCAGGCCGCCGGGCGCGAGGACGCGCCTGACCTCGAGGAGGAAGGTGCGCATCTCTTCGTCGTCGAGGTGCCGCACGAGGTAGCTGCTGACCATCAGGTCGAACGTGCCGTCCCGGAATGGCAACGCCAGCGCCGAGGCGCGCACGAACTCCGGCGGGCGGTCGGCGCTCTGCGCGGACGCACGCGCGTTCCGGATCGCGACGCTCGAGAAGTCCACGCCGACCGGAGGGTGCTCGAACTGGACTCGTTCATCGAGGAGGCGCAGGGCGCTGCCCGCCCCGCAGCCCACGTCCAGCACGCGCATCCACGGCTCGATCTTCAGGTTCTCCTTGAGCTGGAAGATGGGGGCGTTGACCAGGAACGCGCCCGCCGGCGATCCCAGGAACCGCTCGAGCAGCGCGAACGGCGACAGCGAGGCCTGCCAGCGCTCGAATGTCCGCAGTCGGTGGGCTTCTGAGGAACCTGTCACGGACTGATGGTCGCAGGTGTGCGAAGGCCGCTCAATCCTCCGGTTCCCGGGGTGGCTGCCGGACTGCTCGAGGCGGGCTCCGCCGCAGCGCCTCGAGGTCCGCGTCCAGCGCGTCCGCCGCCCTCGCAACCAGCGCCTGGGCGTCGCCAAGCGCGGCGTTATAGAAGAGCGGCGCCACTTCCTCGGCGATGAAGTCGAGGATGAAGCCGGCGGCCAGCTCGCCCAGCTCCTCGCCGCGCTCGCGCTCGAAGTACGCGCGGATGCGCCGCACGCCCTCGGCCCGCGCCTCGCGGTCGAGTCCGAAGTCGGCAGTCACGTTACGCGCGGCCGAGGGGGCCGAGCAGCGGCCCGTGCGCCGAGAGGTCGGGGCGCGGGGCCGTCGGTTCGTCGTGTCGCATGTCAAACGACATGCGCACGCGCGCGTCGTGGTCCGCCGCCCACTGCGCGATGGCGCGCAGGTCCCGCAGCCGCGGGAGCAGCTCCTCGTATCCCGCCGTCAACTCCCTGAGCCGCTCGTCGGCGGACTCGAGGGCGGTGACGAGTGCATCGCAGCACTCTGCGAGCTCGGCGCCCGGCTGCCATGCCCGCTCGAGTTCGCGTGCGTCATCGGGATCCTCGATGTCGCGGTCGGCGTAGCGCAGCAGCGCGCGCAGCTTGATCCGGTGCTTGCGCTGCAGATGGAGGGCGGCCTGCGCCAGCTCGTGCATGCCGCCGAACTGCACCGCATAGGCCCAGCTGGCGAAGAACAGCACGATGTCCGGGTTCCCCTCGAAGTCCAGCGGGCAGTGCTCGGTGCCGTCGGTCTCGATGAAGAACCGGCGTCCTGCGGCCTGCTGGGCTTCGAGGGTTGGCGTCATGCCTCGATGCTAGCGCTCCGGACAGCTCCGGGCGGGCGAGCTATTGCCAGAGCCGAGCTACTGCCAGAGCCAGGCGCTGTCCGTGAAGGTCCCGTCCGACTTCGTTTCGAACTCGCCGACGACGAGTGCGCGGTTCAGGGCCTCGAGGGCCCCGCCGGCGCCGCCTGGTACGCGATCGAGTAGCGGATTGACATCGTGAGGCCGCCTTCGTCGGCGCCCATCGAGCCGATCCCGTGGCCGTTCCAGATCGCGGAGTCCCCCTCGGCCGTCCCGATGATGCCCTGGCCCTCGGCGTACATCTGCCCGGGCACCCGCTCGAAGGACACGAACGTGGCCATCCCCATCGCGTCCTTGCCGAACAGCTTCCCCTGGTACTCGATCGACGTTTCGACCTTCAGCAGGCGGTAGTCGTCCCCCGGCAGCACCCGCTGTCCCGTGATCCGCCCCGTGGCCTCCCAGATCTTGTCTCCCAGCATGTGGACCTCCCGTGCGCCCAGCGCAACTGCGCGCGCAGGATTCTACGCGCGCAGTCGGACGTGAGGGGTCAGAGGGCGCCTCGGAGGGACTACGGGTTCGCGCGCGGGCCAATCGAGTCGGCGCACCGACCCGCGCACACCTCGGGGTCGAGCCACTTGAGCTGAGAGCCGTGCAGTTGCCACTCGGTTCGCAACGGCAGCGTCGGGCAGCACAGACCGTCGCCGATTCCGTGCATCAGCGCGTCGACGACAACGGTGCCGGAAGCTGTCACCTCAAGCGCCCGCACACTGATCCGGTCGCCGAGTGCGCTCAGTGCGCCAGGTGTCAGCTGGCCGGCCTCGTTCAGCACAGGAATGAGGCGCATGAACGTTCCCGTGCCACCGCCGTTGTAGCCGAGCACCACCACCCCGTCGGTGTCATCGAGGTCGCCCAGCGCGCTGCCAAACGCACGTACAGACTCGTGGTAGGTGCGGGTTGAGCCGCCGCTGGTGAGGGTGACGTCCCTCGCCCACTCCCCCCCGGTGAGCGTCACCGTTTCCGGGCCCGACATGTCGGGGTAGGTGCCGTCTAGCAGCGTTTCGATGGTGAGAGGGCCCCGCGACGACATCGCCGTTGCTGTCGAGGTGATCGGGGACCCTGAGACGGACGCGGCGGTTGAGCTTGCCCCGGGGGGTCGATTCGCATCCGCGCACGAAGCCATGACGAGTCCGATTACGGCGGCGAACACCCAAGTCGCACCGTTCCTGCTCGTGACCGTTGCCCGAAGTCGGTCAACTGTCCCGCGGACGGTCACGAGGCCCTACACGTCGAGGGTGGCGTACTGCGCGTTGTGCATGATGAACGCCTTGCGCGGGGCCACCTCGTCGCCCATGAGCCGAGTGAACAGCTCGTCGGCCTGCTCGGCGTCGTGCACCTCGACCTTGAGGAGGCTCCGCCGCGCGGGGTCCATCGTGGTCTCCCACAGCTGCTCGGGGTTCATCTCCCCGAGGCCCTTGTAGCGCTGGACGTTGTACTTCTTGTCCTTGTTCTTGTCGAAGAACGCGTCGCGCTCCGAGTCCGTGAACAGCCAGTTGACCGTGCGGCCCGAAGTGGCGCTGTAGAGGGGCGGCTGGGCGATGAACAGGTAGCCGTCGGCGATCAGCTCCGGCATGAAGCGGTAGAAGAACGTCAACAGCAGCGTGCGAATGTGGGCCCCGTCCACATCGGCGTCGGTCATGATGATGACCTTGTGGTAGCGGAGCCTGGCCTGGTCGTAGTCCTGGCCGAAGCCGGTGCCGAGCGCGGTGATGATGATCCGGATCTCCTCGTGGGCCAGCATCTTGTCGAGGCGTGCCTTCTCCACGTTGAGGATCTTGCCGCGCAGCGGCAGGATCGCCTGGGTGCGCCGGTCGCGCGCGCTCTTCGCCGAACCGCCTGCCGAGTTGCCCTCGACGAGGTAGATCTCGCTCATCGACGGGTCCGTCTCCGAGCAGTCCGCCAGCTTGCCTGGCAGCGTGGACCCCTCGAGGACGCCCTTGCGCTGCACGAGGTCGCGCGCCTTGCGGGCGGCCTCGCGGGCCCGCGAGGCGGTCAGCGCCTTCTCGATGATCTTGCGGCCGTCTGCCGGGTTCTCCTCCAGGAACTGGGTGAGGCGGCTCGCCACCACCGACTCGACGACGCCCTTCACCTCCGGGTTGCCGAGGCGGGTCTTCGTCTGGCCCTCGAACTGGGGCTCGCCGATCTTCACGCTGATCACGGCGGAGAGCCCCTCGCGGACGTCGTCGCCGCTCAGGTTCGGGTCGTTGTCCTTGAGGAGCTTCGCCTTGCGGCCGTAGTCGTTCAGGGCTCGCGTCAGCGCCGTGCGGAACCCGGTGAGGTGGCTGCCGCCATCGATGGTCTTGATCGTGTTCGCGAACGAGTACACCGACTCCGAGAACCCGGCGTTGTACTGGATCGCCACCTCCACGAGGACGCTGTCGCGCTCCTCGAGGACGTAGATCGGCGTCTGGTGCAGCGCGCCCTTTTCGCGGTTGATGTGCCGCACGAACGCCTCGACGCCGGAGTCGAAGTAGAAGTTCACCTCGCGGCCGTCGCCGCGCAGATCGAGGAACTGGATCCAGACGCCCTTGGTCAGGTACGCCATCTCGCGGAACCGGCTGGCGAGCGTCGCGAAGTCGTAGTCCAGGGTCTCGAAGACGCTCGCGTCGGGGAGGAAGCGGATCGTGCTGCCGTTGCGCTCGGGCGTCTCGCCCTTCACCTCGGCGATGGGACCCTCGGCCTTCCCGACCGCGTAGCGCTGGCGGTAGAGCTTCCCGTTCTTCGCAATCTCCGCCTCGAGCTCCGTGGAGAGCGCGTTCACCACCGAGGCGCCGACGCCGTGGAGGCCGCCCGACACCTTGTACCCGCCACCGCCGAACTTGCCGCCGGCGTGGAGCACGGTCAGCACCGTCTCGAGGGCGGAGAGGCCGGTCTTCTCGTGGACGTCGACCGGGATGCCGCGGCCGTTGTCCTTCACGCTGACGTGCCCGTCGACCTCGATCGTGACCTCGATGCGGTCGCAGAAGCCGGCCATCGCCTCATCGATCGCGTTATCCACGATCTCGTAGACGAGGTGATGCAGGCCGCGCTCGTCGGTCGAACCGATGTACATGCCCGGCCGGCGCCGCACGGCCTCGAGGCCCTCGAGGACCTGGATGCTCGATGCGTCGTACGTCGAGTCGGTTGCCACGTTCGTGTTGCCGTTGCGCGCAGCCGTCGAGGTCATCCATGTCCCATTCTGTGTGCGTGCGCATCCCCAGCCAGATCGCCCTCGAGGCCGCCCGTACAACCCGCGGCGCGCTCGTCCTGATCCCACGGAGCAGGACAGCCGGGTGAGGAGTAAGTGGGGCGGCGGAAACCGTTCGAGGTGCTGAGCGATCGCTCATTGGTCACCCCGTCATGATAGCCGATTCGAGCGTTCCAGAACCCATTCTGGCGCCGGCTTCCGGGGTCGCTAAGATGCTGGTCATGAATCCGCCGGAACCGCCTCAGAACCTCGTCCCAATCGGCGTGGTGCGGAACGGTGAGTTCGATGCAGCCCGCCAGGACTGGCGAGGCGTGCGTTCCCGCCTCGAACTGCGTGCCGACCTCGAAGCGGCGCTGCTGGGCCTCGCCGACTACTCCCACGTCATCGTGCTCGGCTGGCTGCACGAGATCCCCCAGGACATGCGTTCGAGGACGCAGGCGTACCCCTCGGGGGACCAGCGGCTCCCCCTGCAGGGGGCGCTGGCGCTGCGCGGCGGCGCAAGGCCGAACCCGATCTCGGTGACCGTGTGCCGCCTCCGGGGTGTGGCCGGCGCCATCCTCGAGGTGGAGGGGCTCGACCTCATCGACGGGACGCCGGTCCTCGATGTGAAGCCCTACATCGCGTTCTACGACGCGGAGCCGAAGGCCTCCCTCCCGAAGTGGGCTCGTGGCTGACGGGACGGCCGCCGGGCGCAGGCGCCGACTCGAACGCACGCCTGACGCCGACCGCCTCGAGTTCACGTACCGCGCGCTCCTCGAGGCGCTGGGGCCGCAGCAGTGGTGGCCCCACGCCGACGAGGATGGACGCTTCGAGATCTGCATCGGCGCGATCCTGACCCAGAACACGGCGTGGACCTCGGCGGCCCGCGCGCTGGCGAACCTCCGCGCGGCGGGGGCGTGGCCGGCCGAGGCGCTGCTCGCCCTCCCGCAGGACGCCGTCGCCGACCTCGTGCGCCCCGCGGGGCACTTCAACGTGAAGGCCCGCAAGGTCCAGGAGTTCTGCCGCGTCCTTGTCGAGGAGCACGGCGGCTCGATCGATGCGCTCCTCGCCGGAAATGCCGAGGTGGTGCGCGCACGTCTCCTCGCGATCTGGGGCGTGGGGCCGGAGACGGCCGATGCGATGACGCTCTACGCCGCGAGGTTGCCTACGTTCGTCGTCGACGCCTACGCGTATCGCCTCGCGGAGCGCCTGGAGCTGGCGCCGGGGCCCCGGCAGTACGAGCGCTACCGGCGCTTCTTCCTCGAGGCCGCCGGCGACGATGTCCACCGGCTCAACGAGTGGCACGCGCTCATCGTGCGTCACGGGCAGCGCACCTGCAGGCGGTCGAATCCTCATTGTGATGAGTGCCCGCTCCTCGAGGACTGTCCGTTCGGGCAGCGGACGCTCGGCCTCACGGACTGATAGCGTCGGTGCTAGAGGAGTTCGCCATGGACGTGTTCACCGCCATCCGTTCGCGCCGCGACATCGAGCGGTTCGCCGAGCAGATTCCGCCGCGCGACCTCGTCGAGCGGCTGATCGATGCTGCGATCTGGGCGCCCAACCACCGGCTCACCGAGCCGTGGCGCTTCGTCGTGCTCGCGGGCGCGGGCCGGGAGGCGATGGGTGACGCGATCGCCGCCTCGCTTGCGGCCGAGGGGAAGCCCGAGGGCGCGCAACGTTCCGCGCGCTCGAAGCTCCTCCGCGCGCCGGTGACCGTGGTCGTGGCGCAGGTGGCAACGCCTGAGGACGCCACGCGTGACCTCGAGGACTACGCGGCCTGCGTCATGGCGGTGCAGAACATCCTCCTTGCTGCCCACGCCGAGGGGCTGATCGCCCACTTCAGCACCGGTGCGATGGTGGAGTACGAGGGCGCGAAGTCCTACATCGGACTGGCACCGCACGATCGCATCGTGGGCTACGTCAACCTCGGCTACCCGAGGCCCGAGGATCCGCCGAAGGAGGGCCAGCGCTCGGCGCCGGTGGTGCGCTGGGACTGGACGTAGGCAAGCAGGGCTGTCGAGGGGGCTGCGATGACGACCACCACTCCAAATGAGCGCAACCGCGCGGTCATCGAGGAGTTTCGTGCGAACGCCGGTCGTGTCGGCGGCTCGTGGGAGGGGCGTCCGCTGCTGCTCCTCACGACGACCGGAGCGAAGACCGGGCACCGCCACACGACGCCGCTAATGCACCACCGCGAGGACGGACGCCTGTTCGTATTCGCCTCGAAGGGTGGCGCGCCGGCCAGTCCCGAGTGGTACCGCAACCTCGTCGCTGATCCCGCGGTCACGGTCGAGGTTGCTGGCGAGCGCTATGAGGCGCGCGCGGTGGTCCTCGAGGGGGCCGAGCGGGATCGCGTATACGCGACCCAGTCCGCGAACTTCCCCCAGTTCGCGGACTACCAGGCGCGCACGGAACGCACGATTCCCGTCGTGGAGCTGGTCCGGCAGGCCTGAGGCCACAACCCTCGAGGGCGCGCCGTTGCGCGCCTTCGTCGTGCCGCCGACACTGAGCGCATGGTCGACATCGGGATCATCGGACTCGCACGCAGCGGTAAGACGTCGCTGTTCAACGCGATGACTCGCGGCAGCGCGGCCGTCGGTGCCTTCTCGGCGAAGAACGAGCCCAACGTCGGGGTCGTCCGCGTGCCCGACGCCCGGGTCGATGCCCTCGCGCGCCTGTACAGCCCGAGGAAGACCACGTACGCCGAGGTGCGCTTCGTCGACTACCCGGTGTCGGGATTCGGCGCAGAGGGGCCCGCCGCGAAGTACGTGGCCGAGCTCGCCGGGATGGACGCCCTCGTGCACGTGGTGCGCGCCTTCGAGGATGATGCGGTGCCGCACCCCCAGCAGTCGGTGGACCCACATCGTGACGCGGAGGCGCTCGACCTCGAACTCACGTTCGCCGACCTCGCGCTGATCGAACGTCGCCTGACGCGGATCGAGGCGGAGCTGCGGTCCGTCCGTGCTGCCGACCGTGGACCCCTCGAGCGGGACCGCGCGCTGATGGAGCGGCTGAAGTCGACCCTCGAGGGTGGTGCGGCGATCCGGACGCTCCAGTTCACCGACGAGGAGTCGAAGGCGCTGTCGGCCTACCAGTTCGTGACGCGGCGTCCGGTGTTGCTCGTGATCAACATCGGTGAGTCGCAGCTCGCGGATGCCGAGACCATCGAGCGTGACTTCGCCGAGCGCTGCGGGGGCCCCGGTGTCGCGGTCGTCGCCCTCTGCGCCAGGGTCGAGGCGGAACTCGCAACGATGGAGCCCGCCGAGGCGACGGAGTTCCGGGCGGACCTCGGCCTGCCCGAGTCGTCGCCGCTCGACCGCGCGATCCAGGCGGCCTACGAGCTCCTGCACCTCCAGTCGTTCCTGACCGCGGGTGAGGACGAGTGTCGCGCGTGGACGGTGCGCCGAGGCGCCAGCGCGCCCGAGGCGGCCGGGCGCATCCACTCCGACCTCGAGAAGGGGTTCATCCGCGCCGAGGTGGCGCGCTGGGATGAGCTCGTCGAGGCGGGTTCGCTCGCCGAGCTGAAGAAGCGCGGCCGTCTCCGCGTCGAGGGCAAGGGCTACCTTGTCCAGGACGGCGACGTGTTGAACATCCTCTTCAACCTCTAGCGGTTGGCGCGGCTCCCTCCCTCGCCGTCTTCGCGCTCGATGACGCCCGCCTATCATCGGCGGACGGAGTGAGAGGGAATGCCCCTGCTGCAGATCTTCGCGGCGTGGCTCGTCCTGATCGGCCTCCTGGTCACCGTGGGGCTGACCGCCGAGCGCTCGCCGCGCGTCCGTGCGGCGCGCGGACGCCTCGAGGACCTGGCGCCACCGCTGCGCGGCCGCCTCGGCGTCTGGATCGCGCGAGACCGGCGCGTGCCGATGCTCGTGCGGCTGTTGCCGATCACGGCCTTCGTCTACGGCGTGACGCCGCTGGACCTGTTGCCGGACATCCTGCCCGGAGTGGGACGCCTCGATGACCGCGCGGTCCTCGCGATCGCGCTCTGGGCAGTGACCGCGGCGGCACCCGCTCCGTTCGAGGAGCACCTCGAACGCGTCGAGTTCCTGCGCGATGCCGCCGTGGCCCAGTCTGACGATCCATCTCCCGAGGATGCCGCAAGCCCCTGACTGCCAGGCGGGCCTGCGCGGTTATGATGTCGCCATGAACGAGGCATACCAGGCAGAGATCACCGAGGCGATCCAGCGCGCCCTGGATGGCGGCGCCCCGGTCGCCGTTGCCACCGTCACGAGTGCGGGCGCGATGGGCCTCGCGGTTGGCGCGAAGCTCCTCGTGCGGTCCGACGGCGAGGTCGTCGGCGGGATCGCCGAGGCGGTGGATCGCATCCTCGTAGACGCCGCGCTGGATCAGCTCCGCACGCTGCCTCGTATCACCGTGCAGACCGTCTGGCTGGGCGCCGACGGGAGTGCCGCGGTGCGCCGCTCCCAGGCGGCAGCGGACGCGACCACTGTGATGATGGAGCTCTACGAGGCTCCGGCCCGGCTGCTCATCGTGGGAGGCGGGCACGTCGGCCTGGCCGTGGCCACCCTCGGCGAGCTGTGCGGCATGGAGGTGTCCGTCTTCGACGACCGCGAGGAGTTCGCCAACCGCGAGCGGTTCCCCATGGCCGAGCATGTGTTCGCCGGGGACACGGCCGCGGCCCTCGATGCCATCGATATGGGCGCGAGCGACTTCGTGGTCCTCGTGTCCCGGGGGCACCAGCTCGACGAGATGGCGCTACGGCACACGGTGGGTCGAGGAGCGGCGTACGTGGGGATGATCGGCAGCCGCCGGCGGACGCAGACGGTCCTCGAGCATCTGCGCGACCTCGGTGTTCCGGCCGAGGTCCTCGCGACGGTGCGTACGCCGATCGGACTGGATATCGGTGCGGAGACCCCCGAGGAGATCGCGGTCGCGATCCTGGCCGAGATCATCATGGTCCGGCGCGGGGGCACCGGTGCCGTCATGAGCCGTCGTACCTGACCGTCGTTCTTAACTCGAAAGTAACCGGGGCAGCCCAACTCGCCGTCTGAGGCGAGTTCGATTCTGTTAGTCTGTGTTTGCGGCCCTGAGCCGCCCGAATCTGCCAGTTCCCTCTGGGGCGTAGGGGCCGAGCGATCGGCCTCTACGCTTTCCCGAGCTTCTGCTTTCCCGGGCTTCTCGGGAGGCCTGGGTCGGGGCTGTCGATGCGGACCGGAACCTGCTGACCGGAACCTGATGGTGGTTCTGACCGGAGGCCGCGTCGCGCGGCCCCCGGCCGTTCCCTCTGCACCTGAGTAACGTCGTCTGCGCGCCCATCGGATCTCCCGTCGCGAGGGGGCGGCCGCGGTATACTCTCCGCACTTACGTTTGTGGTGGAGGTCGTTGTGTCTCGCGAGTTGTTTGGCGAGTTACGGGAGGCGCAGCGACGGGGCGAGCCGCGCGTCCTCGCGACGGTGGCGGAGACGCTCGGGTCTACGCCGCGCAAGGCCGGCGCGCGCCTGCTCCTGCGGCCGGACGGCTCGTTCACCGGCACGATCGGTGGCGGTTGCGGCGAGGCCGAAGTCTGGCAGGACGCGATGGAGACGATGCGGGATGGACAGCCCCGCATGGTGGTCGTCGATCTCACTCAACCCGTCGACGGCGATGACAAGATCTGCGGCGGGATCATGCGAGTCTTCGTCGAGCGCGTCTCCGGCTGATCGCGCACCGGTGAGCCTCGCGCCCTCATTCGAGTCGGTGGATGCGGTCCTGCGCGCGCTGCGCGACGTGGGCTACCTGGCCGATCGCGAACTGGCGACGACGGTGTTCCTGGCGCAGGCCCTCGAGAAGCCGCTGCTCCTCGAGGGGGAAGCGGGCGTGGGCAAGACGGAGCTCGCGAAGGCCCTCGCGACCGCGCGCGGTTCGCGCCTGATTCGCCTCCAGTGCTACGAGGGGCTCGACGCCTCGCAGGCCCTCTACGAGTGGAACTACCAGCGACAGCTGCTGCACATCCGCCTCGCGGAGCTGGACCACCGCCAGGGCGAGGCGGACGCGCGCGCCGTCGAACAGGAGCTGTTCACCGAGGAATACCTCATTCACCGGCCCCTGCTCGATGCCATCCTCACCGACGACCCGGTGCCGCCGGTCCTCCTCATCGACGAGGTGGACCGCGCCGACGAGGAGTTCGAGGCGTTCCTCCTCGAGGTGCTGTCCGACTTCCAGGTGACCGTGCCGGAGCTGGGCACGCTGCGCGCCCGGCAGCGCCCGCTCGTGATCCTGACGAGCAACCGGACGCGCGAGCTACACGACGCGCTCAAGCGGCGCTGCCTCTACCTCTGGCTGTCGTATCCGGCGTTCGAACGGGAGTACGAGATCCTCAGGACGCGCGTCCCGGGCATCGAGGAGCACCTCGCGACGCAGGTCTGCGGCTTCATGCAGCTGCTGCGTGACCGCGACTTCTATAAGCGCCCCGGCGTGGCCGAGACGATCGACTGGGGCATGGCCCTCGTGGCGCTGCATCGCGACGCCCTCGATGAGGCCACGGTCGCCGAGACGCTCGGTTGCATCTTCAAGTACCACGACGACGTCGAGCGCTTCCGAGACGAGAACCTGGTGGCAGTGCTCGACCAGGTGAGCGAGCGTGCTCTCTAGCCCGAACCGCCTCGGCGACCCCGGCGCGCTCGTTGCGGATGAACGGGCGCTGGCCGCGTTCCTCGCCCTTGCCCCTGCGGCGCGTCGGGGCTCGCTGGTCGAGAACCTCCTGGCGTTCTGCGGACTCCTGCGCGAGAGCGGCATCGATGTCACGGTCGGTCGCGCCCTCGACGCCGCACGCGCGCTGTCGTGGGTCGACCTCGCCTCGCGCGAGGATGTGCGGGCGGCCTGCGCGGCCACGCTGCTCTCCGATGTCGCACAGCGGCCGCTCTTCGATGCGCTGTTCGTCGTGTTCTGGTCGCTGATCGCGCCCCCTCCGGCGGTGCTTCCGCCTCCAGCCTCCGTTGCTGGTGGTCGCACGTCCGAGGGGCCACGGATCACGGCGGAGCAGCGAGTCGTGTCTCGGAGCGCCGGTACCGGCGAGTCGCGGGTGCGACCGCCCGGACAGCCCGCGTCCTACAGCGATGCGGAGCTGCTCGCCTCGCGAGATTTCTCCGCTCTGCGCGGGGACGACCTCCGGCAGGTGCGACA
This sequence comes from Dehalococcoidia bacterium, assembly GCA_020845735.1. Classification (GTDB taxonomy): domain Bacteria; phylum Chloroflexota; class Dehalococcoidia; order UBA2979; family UBA2979; genus RBC038. The sequence goes on along the minus strand of JADLFF010000017.1, from coordinate 60,724 downwards.
CCTCATCCAGCTGATCGCGCACCAGCTCAGCACCGCGGTCTCGAGGCGGAGTCGCGCTCACCGCCTCGGCGATGCACTCGACCTCCGGCGCTCGCTGCGTCGGGCCGCGAGGTCGGGGGGTGAACTCCGCGAGCTGGCCCGCCTCCGCCGGCGCCGGCGACGGACCGACGTGGTGCTGCTCGCGGACGTGAGCGGCTCGATGGATGTGTACTCGGAGTTCCTCGTGCAGTTCGTCTATGGCCTGCAGCAGGAATTGCGAGGGGTGTCCGCGTTCGTCTTCTCCACACGGCTCCACGAGGTCACGCCGATGCTGCGTGCCCGCTCGTTTGGGGAGGCGCTGAGGCTCCTCGAACAGCACGTCGAGGGGTGGGGCGGCGGCACGCAGATCGGCGCCTGTCTTGCCGACTTCAATCGCCGATTCGCGCGCGATCGCGTCCGTGCGAACACGATTGTCATCGTGATGTCGGACGGCTGGGACCGCGGCGACGGCGAACGCCTGAAGCGCGAGATGGGCACGCTGGCGCGCCGTGCCAGGCGCCTCATCTGGTTGAATCCGCTCCTCGGGCAGCCCGGATACCAGCCACTGACGATGGGGATGGCGGCCGCACTTCCCTACTGCGACGACTTCATGCCTGTTCATAACGTGGAGTCGCTCGCGAGGTTTGGGCGGCATCTCCTGGCCATCTCCGGCTAGGGCCGCCCCTCAGATCCGCGGGGCAATCCCGGTGGACACCCCACGGTGACACTGCGTACAGTCCCCCCAACACCCGACGTAATGGCGGGCGTCGTGGGCATGGACGCGCGTCTTCGGACGGGGGGCTTCCGTGGATAACTCGTGGCGCTGGTTCTTCTCGGGCATCCTCATCGGGCTGATCTGCACCGCCCTCACCCTGCTGATCGTCGATCCGATCGGGCGCTTCGGACTGCGCGCTGATGGCATCGGTGGCCTCGGTGGACGGGCGAACACGCCCGCGGTGGCGGCCGAGCGGACGTTCATCCTCGTGGTTGACGAAGGCGGCCGGGTCGTCTCACAGCGCACCGAGCTGACCACGCCGGCCGTCGAGACGCCGACACCCCTCGCGCCGGCCGCGCCCGATGGGGCCGCACCGCCCGCCGAGCCGACACCCCCGGCAGCACCGACGCCCACGCCGACCCCGGGCCTCACCCTCGGGAAAGCGATCTTCGCCAAGGTCGAGCAGCCGTCGTTCGTCACGGCGCGCGAGGGCCTTGCCTACGTCGTGACGCGCAAGCTCGAGTTGAAGACGGTGAACTACAAGGGCGAAGTCAAGACGGTCTCGACCGACATCAAGGACCTCGGCGCGTCGCGCATCGCAGACGTCGATGTGTCCTCGGACGGGAGCGTCTACGCTCTCGTCGTCGATGGCCCGTTCGAGTGGCGCGTTTTCCGGAAGCCCGCGTCGGCGTCCGCGTGGAGCCAGGTGGGTTCCGAGGGCTCGAGCGGGTGGCCTGCTGCGCTCCAGGCGATGGCCGTGACCGACACGGGAGCGGTGTACCTGTCAGCGAGCGACCCGGCGGGCGTGTTCCGCCTCGAAGCGGACGGGAAGACGCTCCGGCCCTGGGTTGAGGGCGGTCGGGCCCTGGGGCTCGACGCGGCGGGCGACGACTCGCGGCTGATGTACGTGGTGCCGGAGACCGCGCCCCGGCGCCCCGACGAGCAGGTGCGCGTGGTGCAGAGCGGCGCTGCCCAGCGGTGGCTCTCGACGTACGCTCCGTGCGCTGACTCGAAGGTGTCGCCGGTGCTGCCTCGGGATGTGGTGGTGCTCCCCGCGAACGAGCTCGGGGGTGAGCCCGCGCTGATCGTCGATTCCAATAACGTGGTCTGGTACCAGGAGCGGTTCGGCGCCGGCTACCCGGTGTTCGGCGTGCCCTGCGAGGGCGGCAGCGACGACCAGCACCTGAACGGCCCTCGAGGGGCCGCCATCGACAACCTCGGTAACGTGTTCATCTCGGACGCCGGGAACGGCCGCATCGTGGTCCTCCCGAAGCCGGGTGCCGTGCCCACGGCGACTCCGAAGGCCAAAGCGACGCCGAAAGCGACCGAGGCGCCCGCGGTGGCCGCACCGCCGAGCCCACCCTCGAGCAGCGGGCCGCCTCCAGCGCCGCTGACCTCCATCGAGTTCGGCAACCCGGGCGCGTGTCCACCGGCCGGGCGCTGCCCCGAGGCGGACGTGCTCATTCCCCGGGACACGACGGTGCGCATGGGCGACTCGGTGCGGTTCAACATCCGTGCGCAGTCGCACCAGGTGGCGATCTACGCGCCCGGCACGCGCGTCGAGGACATCCAGCGCGAGATCCTCGGTGGGGTCGCCGGTACGCCCGGCGCGAATGCCATCCTCATCGACCCGAACCGCCGCGTGACGGAGTCGCCGGTGCTTCCCTTCGTCCAGCCGGCGCCAACCGAGTGGGACTGGGACACGCGTGGACTCGGCCGTGGTGCGTACCTCGTGATCTGCACGTTCCGACCCCACCTCGAGGACGGGATGTACGGCACCATCGTGCTTCAGTAGCTGACCGACGGGTGCATCCGGGCGTGTCCCTCGGCGCGTTGGTGCTACGATGGGTGCGCCTGAAGGGACACGGTTATGCTCGGTAGCCTTGGCTGGCAAGAGCTGCTCATCATTCTTGCGATTCTCGCGCTTGTGTTCGGTGCATCGCGCGTGGCGGACCTCGGTGGTGCGCTGGGCCGCGGTATCCGGGAGTTCCGCCAGGAGGCGAAGAGCGACTCGGACAAGCCCGAGCCGAAGGCCGATGTGGCGGCCTCAACGGCCCCCAAGTCCGAGCCCCCCGCCAGCACGTAATACGCCACGCAGCGCCGAGGCCGGTCACGCGCCGATCTGAGTCGGTGCGCTGCCGAGCACGCTCGCGCTCCCGCACTCCTGAGTCCACCCTCTAGAATCGCGCCACTCGATTCCTCGTGGCGGTAGAGGGGGCTGTGCGTGGAGATCCTGCCGGGCCTGCACCAGGTCAAGACGCCGATGCCGAGCCCGGCGCTCCCGTACGTCCTCGCGTACATCTTCGAGTGCGACGACGGGGTAGGCCTGTTCGACGCTGGCTTCGGCACGCCCGAGGCCACCGCGGCGATGACGGCGGAGCTGGCGAAGCTCGGCCGCACGCCGTCCGACATCCGCCGCATCATGATCTCGCACGCCCACCCGGACCACTACGGGATGACGCCGTGGATTCGCGAGCAGAATCCCGACTGCGAGGTCGTGATGCTGGCGCGCGAGTGGCAGTGGGTCGTCGATCGCTGGATCGACAACACCGGCTGGACGCGTCTCTCCGACGCCTGGCTCGTGCGTCACGGGCTACCCATCGACGAGATCGAGGAGGCGCATCGCCAGGGCGCGCTCGCACCTACCTCGCCGCGCGTGCAGCCCGGCGCGCCAGCCGTCGAGGTGCCGCGCGCTGGACCGGGCACGAACCCCTCGGGTCAGCGCTACGTCGAACCCGACGTGAAGCTGCGCGACGGCGAGTCCTACGAGTTCGACCGCTGGTCGTTCCAGGCCGTCTGGACGCCCGGCCACACGCCGGGCCACCTCTGCATGTTCGAGCGTCAGCACCGGCTCATGTTCACGGGTGACCACGTCCTGCCGTACATCTCGCCGAACGTGTCCCTGCACGCAGACCAGGAGGGCACGAGCCCGCTCTCGGACTTCCGCGCCTCACTGCAGAAGGTCGCCGACTTCCGTCCGGAGCTCGCGTTACCGGCCCACGAGTTCACGATCGGGGACCTCGGGCACCGCTGCGACGTGCTCCAGCATCACCACGACGGACGCCTCGAGGAGGTGTTCACGGCCATCGGCGACGAGGGGCCGGTGACTGCGCGCGAGATCTCGATGCGCGTGGCTTGGAACACGGGTCCGTTCGAGGACTTCAACCTCTTCATGAAGCGCTCAGCCCTCGGCGAGACGCTGTCCCACCTGCAGCTCCTCCAGGACGAGGAGCGCGTTCGGCGCATCGAGGATGCCGACCGCGTCGGGTGGGTGCAGGCGTAGGTCCACGCCGCAGCCCTCGAGGGCGGTTGAGCTGCCCTCGAGGGTGATCGCGCAGTCGTACCCGAATGTGCGCGCCGGGCTCGGCTAGTAGCCTCTGTCTCGCTCGCTCTTGAAGGCACTCCAGCCCTGCTCCTCGCGCAGGCGGTGGCGTTCCTGCGCCACCGAGTCGCGGCCGGAGAACAGGTCCGCGAGCGCAGGGTCAGCGCGGAAGTTCAGGCCCTCGTCCATGTTCGCGAGGCGATACACGCGATTCACGAGCGCCTTGTTCAGGCGCACGGTGTTCTCGGGCAGGCTCGCGAGCTTCCGCGCGGTCTCCTCGGCGGCACTCTCGAGGTCGGCGTCCGCGACCACGCGATTGACGACGCCCATGCGGTACGCCTCCTGTGCCGTGAGCGTCTCACCCAGCAACAGGATCTCCTTCGCGTGCTTGAGCCCCACGACGAAGGGGGTGATGAGCAACGGGGGACCGAACCCGTGTCGAATCTGGATCTCGCCCATGCGCGCGGTTTCCGAGGCGACCGTGAGGTCGCACACGGCCGCGAGCTCGAAGCCCTGGCCGACGGCGGCGCCTCGGACGGCTGCCACCACCGGCCGAGGGAAGTCGAAGATGCGCATCTTCAGCTCGTCACCGTTCGGGGCGGGCTCGTCGTCGGGATAGAGGGACGCCCAGAGGTCACCGCCCGCGGAGAATGCACGCCCGGCCCCGATGAGCACGAACGCGCGGGCGCCCGTGTCGGCCTCGGCGGCGTCCAGCGCGCGGCCGAGGGCGCGCTGCATGCTCTTGTTCATCGCGTTGAGGACAACCGGCCGGTTGAGCGTGATCCAGCCGATGTCGCCCCGGGACTCGTAGAGGACATCGTCGGGACTCGGGGGCGGGATGGCGATGCCGTCCGGGGTCTTCTTCCAGCTGCTGGTGTCCACGTCCGATGTCATCGCTGCCCTCCGCACCATGCGCGTCGACTCGCGTCGACCCGCGCAGCGTAGGCCTTCTCCGCGCGTTCGCAACACGACGCGCCGCACGTCGCACATACCGCTGTACGTCGTGGCACGCGGCGCGAGCCGCAGCGCGGTGCGAGAATGGAGCGGTGCTGCTCTTGCTCTCACGACAGGCTGCGGCGGGACGTCCCACGCCCCCGAGGCAGCGCCTCGCGCTCCTGGCGGGGCGTGCCGTCGGTGCCGCCTCGCGACGCCTCGGGCGCGGCGGAGGCACCGCGGTCCCCGGCCTGGTGGCCGGACGGATCGCCCCGCACCTCGTCGAGGCGCTGGGGCGCGCCTCGGAGCACGGCGCGGTGCTGGTCACCGGCACGAACGGCAAGACCACGACCGCACACCTCCTGACCGCGATCGCCCGCGCGGGGGGCCTCCAGGTCATCGCGAACCCGTCTGGCTCGAACCTCGAGCGGGGGGTGGTGGGAGCACTCGTCGATGCCGCCGGCCAGCTCGGCGGGCTGCCGCAGCCGGACGGCTCGGTCGCCATCCTCGAGGTGGACGAGGCAGCCGCGGCCGCCGTGCTCCCGCGCGTGCACCCTCGGGCGGTGGTGGTCCTCAACCTGTTTCGCGACCAGCTCGACCGCTATGGCGAGGTGGACTCGATTGCCCAGGGCTGGTGGCACGCACTCGAGGCGGACGGGGGCGGTCCGACGCTGGTCCTCAATGCGGATGACCCCTCGGTGGCGCAACTTGCCGAGGTCGCTCGCGGCGACGTCGTGACGTTCGGCGTCGACGACCGCGGCGCGGCGCTCCGCGCGGCCGAGCACGCCGCCGACGCCCGGTTCTGTCTCTGTGGCGGCACCTTCGAGTACGACGCGCGGTTCATCGGTCACGTCGGGCACTGGCACTGCAGTTCGTGCGCGCGCGCACGCCCGGCACCCACCGTGTCGGCGCGCCACATCCGCCTGGAGGAGTCCGGGGCCCGATTCGAACTCGTGACGCCGCGCGGGTCGCTCGAGCTCCGGCTGCCACTAGCCGGACTGTACTCGGTGTACAACGCGCTGGCGGCGGCGGCTGGCGCTGTCGCCCTCGACCTACGGGTGGAGGCGGTGACTCGCGCGCTGACGGACGCCGGGCCGGCGTTTGGGCGGCAGGAGCGCTTCACCGTGGGAGGTCGGGAGGTGCGCCTGCTCCTCGCGAAGAACCCGGCGGGCCTCAACGAGGTGATCCGGACGCTGGCTGCGTCGGGCCCCGAGCTGCATCTGCTGTGGCTCCTCAACGATGGCATCCAGGACGGCCGCGATGTCTCGTGGATCTACGATGCCGATATCGAGGTGCTGGCAGGCCGCGTCCGCGAGTTGACGGTCGGTGGCGACCGCGCCAGCGACCTGGCGCTGCGTCTGCACCTCGGGGGTCTCGACGCGAGCAGCACCCGGCCCGGCATCCGCGACGCGCTTGATGAAGCGCTGGAGGCGACTTCCGAGGGCGGTCAGCTCGACATCGTGGCGACGTACACGGCGATGCTCGATGTGCGTTCCCTCCTCGCCGCGCGCACGGGACGCGACGCGTACTGGGAGGCGAGGGCATGACGCTCGAACGCGCGATCCGCGCCGTCGTGCTGTATCCGCACATCATGGATGTCTACGCGGATCGCGGGAACCTCATCGCCCTCCGCGCCCGGTGTCGGGCGCTGGGGGTGGCGCTCGAGGTGGCGAACGTCGGTCTCGGCGACCCGCTGCCGACCGAGGCGGACCTGGTGCTTATCGGGGGCGGCCAGGACGCTGAGCAGCGGCGCGTCGCGCCCGACCTCTTCGAACGCCGAGACACGCTGCATCGCTGGGTCGAGGAGGGCGCGGGCGTGCTCGCGATCTGCGGGGGGTACCAGCTCTTCGGCCAGGCGTATCGCACCGGCGCCGGTGACGAGCTCCCCGGCATCGGCGTCTTCGATGTCACCACAGTGGCGCCTCCACTGGGCTGGGAGCGGTGCATTGGTGACGTGCTTGCCGACTCCCTCGTGGAGGGCGTGGGCGAGGTCGTGGGGTTCGAGAACCACGGCGGGCGCACCTACCTCGGCCCGCGCGCACGGCCGTTCGCGCTGGTGCGATTCGGCCACGGCAACAACGGCGACGACCCCTCGGAGGGGGCGGTGTACCGCGAGGCGATCGGGACCTACCTCCATGGGCCCGTGCTGCCGAAGAATCCCGCGCTGCTGGACCGATTGATCCTCGCGGCCCTGCGCCACCGATACGGTCCTGACGAGTCACTGCCTGAGGTCCCGGGTGACGAGTGGGCCGTGCGGGCACACGCGTCCGCCGCCGAGGTCGCGCGCTCGCGCGGACGTCCACGTACGTGACCGCTGCCGACGATGCGCACTCGTGACTGATGCCTTTGACGGTCGGGCGGCGGATGGGCATCCTCGTAGCGTGGAGTTCCATCGAGTCAGCCGCCGCGCGTTCCTCACACTGGCGACCCGAGTGGGTGCGCTGGCGCTCGTCGGGTGTGGCGGCTCCGAGGCCGTGGCGTCGCCACCGACTCCCACGCCGACGCAGGAGCTGGTGCTCGCTCCCGCGCTGCGCACGGCCACTCCGGCGCCGGTGACGCCCTCGGCGACGCCTGATCCGCGCTCGCCGGTCCTGGATCGCCGGATCCCGAGGCCATTCGCCTGGCCCGTGCAGGGTGGTTGCCTGCCGCAATCGGACGCCCTGCTCCCGAACGCTCCTCGGACGTACCGTAACGGCGTCCACGAGGGCCTCGACTTCTACGCAGGGTCCTCATGCGCGGTGATCCAGTTCGGGACGCCGGTGACGGCGATGTACGCAGGGACCGTCGTGCGCGCGGAGCTCGACTACCGGGACATCACTCCCGAGCAGGTCCGCCAGCTCGGCGAGCTCACTGCGAAGCAGGGGTTCTCGGACCCCCAGACGCTGGACACCTATCGAGGCCGCCAGGTATGGGTCGATCACGGCGGGGGCATCGTGACCCGCTACTGCCACCTGAGCTCGATCACCCCGGGCATCCGAGTTGGGGTCCAGGTCCAGGCCGGGCAGCAGCTCGGCGGTGTGGGTGAGTCGGGCACGCCCGAGTTCATCACGGCACCGGGCACGGAGATGCACCTCCACGCTGAGGTGCGCATCGGCGACACGTTCCTCGGCGAGGGCGTGGAGCCGGCGGTCGTGCGCAGCCTCTACCTCCAGCTCTTCGGCGTGGCCTGAGGGGGTGGTCGTGCCATTGCTCGCCATCGGGATCCCGTGGGACCCGAACATCGTCACGATCGGCGGCATCGTCCTCACGTGGCACGGACTGTTCACCGCCGTGGGCATCCTGGCGGGGGTCCAGCTCGCGCTGTTCATCGGGCGACGGATCGGCTTCGACGAGGACGATGCGTACTCGATCTCCCTCGTCGCCGTGCCCGGCGGGGTCCTCGGCGCGCGCATGCTCTACGTCGTCGAGCACTGGACGTTCTTCCGCGAGCGCCCGCTCGAGATCCTTGCGCTGAACGAGGGCGGCATCTCGGTCTGGGGTGCCGTCATCGGTGGTGTGCTCTCGGGGCTCCTCTTCGCGATGTGGCGGCGCTACGACGTTCGGCTCGGCCTGGACTCGGCCGCCTTCGGGCTGCTCGTCGGCCTCGCGATCGGGCGCCTCGGTGACCTCATCAACGGCGAGCACCTCGCCACGGCGACCACGTTGCCGTGGGGTGTGGTCTACACCGATCGAGACTCGCCGGCCTTCGCGCACTCGCTGGCCGTTGGTCCGCACCACCCGGCCACAACTTACGAGATGCTGGGCATGCTGCTCCTGCTGGGGTTCATGTTCGTGCTGCTCGAGCGCCTGCGCGCCTGGCCCGGCCTCCTGTTCTTCGTGTTCCTCGACGTGTACTCGGTGCTCCGGTTCCTGGTCTCGTTCCTCCGCGTCGACTCGGCGGGCGCGGCATTCGGCCTCGATGTGCCTCAGATGATCGCCGTGGTCGTCGTCATTGCCTCTATCCCGGCGATGCTGTGGCTCTGGAGGCATCCGCGGCCGCTGCAGCCGGCGCCTGCGTCGAGTCCGAGCGCGGCGCGCATTCGCGTGGTTGCGCCGGCGCGCCCCACGCGCGGGCGTCGCGGCGGCGATCTCTAGCCGTGGCCGCGCAGCGCGTGCCCGGTGTGCACTCGGTGGTCCTGTACTCGGCCCCGGGCTGCCACCTCTGCGAGGAGGCGCGGCGGGGCCTGCAGCTCCTCGCCCGGGAAATCCCGTTTGTGTTCAGTGAGGTCGATATCCACTCCGACGGCGAGCTCGCGAAGCGCTGGCTCCTCGAGATCCCTGTCGTCGAGGTCGACGGCGCGATCACGACGCAGGCCCCGGTCGACCTCGACCGCGTGCGGCGTGCCCTCCGAGGCCGCTAGCGCCGCGGTGCGCGCTGATTGACAGATTTCCGAAACGGGCCGTAGCGTATGACGCACTCTGCGCCCTGGGCGCGGTTCATCCAGAGTGGCTGAGGGTCACGGCCCATCGAAGCCACGGCAACCGGCCATCCTTCGCCGAGGTGGACACGGTGCCAATTCCGACCCTTCCGGCACGCCGGGCGGGGAAGATGAACGGAAGGCGCCCCCTCGATGGTCGAGCCCGACTCCACATCTCGTTGCCGCGCGGCAGCACACGGCATGGCGATGCGCTAGCCCGATCGTGACCCCGCGAGGGGTGACGACTCGGGCGTTCAGGCGGCACCAGCAAGTTGCATTGTCTGCGTCCGGAAGGACGCGGGTCCGGAGTCAGTACCCATGTCGTTCGAACGAGCGCTGCGCTGCCGGGAGTGTGGCCGCGAGTACGATCTCGCGCCCGTCTTCTCATGCGAGTTCTGTTTCGGTCCCCTCGAGGTGGCCTACGACTACGACGGCATCCGCGAGTCCATCTCGCGTGACCGGATCGAGGCCGGTCCCTCGACGCTGTGGCGATACGCCGACCTCCTCCCCTGCGATCCCGCCTACAAGGTGGACATCGGCACGGGGTACACGCCGCTGATCGATGCGAAACGCCTCGCCCGCGCGGTGGGCCTCAAGCAGCTCTGGATCAAGAACGACACGGTCAACCCGACGTGGTCGTTCAAGGATCGAGTCGTCTCCGTGGCAATTGCCCGCGCGCGGCAGTTCGGGTTCGAGGCCATTGCCTGCGCGAGCACGGGCAACCTCGCGAACTCCGTCTCCGCGCATGCCGCGGCCGCCGGGATGGACGCCTACGTGTTCATCCCCGATGACCTCGAGCAGGGGAAGGTCGTCGGGAGCGGCGTGTACCGCCCGACGCTCGTCATGATCGAGGGGTCGTACGACGACGTGAACCGGCTGTGCACCGAGGTGGCAGCGGACCACAACTGGGCGTTCGTGAACATCAACGTGCGCCCCTACTACGCCGAGGGCTCGCGCACGCTCGCGTACGAGGTGGCGGAGCAACTCGGGTGGCGCGCGCCTCAGCACGTCGTGGCGCCGATGGCCTCCGGGTCGCTCTTCACGAAGATCTGGAAGGGCTTCCAGGAGCTCCACAAGGTGGGACTGATCGACGAGCCCCACACGCGGATGTCGGGGGCGCAGGCCAGCGGCTGCTCGCCGATCGCCACCGCCTTCCAGAATCACACGTTCAACTTCGTGCCGCAGAAGCCGAACACCATCGCGAGGTCGCTCGCCATCGGGAATCCGGCGGACGGCTACTACGCGCTGAAGGTGATGGACGAGACCGGTGGTGGCGCGGAGATGGCCACCGACGAGGAGATCGTCGAGGGCATCTACCTCCTCGCAGAGACCGAGGGCATCTTCGCGGAGACCGCGGGTGGGGTCACCGTCGCCTGCCTGAAGAAGCTCGTCGCGAGTGGCGCCATCAACCCGAACGAGGAGACGGTCGCCTTCATCACGGGCGCCGGACTCAAGACCGTCGAGGCGGTCCTCGACTCGATGGACGAGCCGATTCACATCCCGGCGCGGTCGGCAGCCTTCGACGAGGCGCTGCGCGCGCGCAACGCACGTGTTCCGGCGGGAGTGGGTGCCTGACATGGCCAAGAAGCGAGTGCGACTGACGTTCGAGCCCCAGCTCATCACGGAGCCGGTGATCTACCGGCTGGGGCACGAGTTCAAGGTGGTCACCAACATCCGGATGGCGGATGTCGACGAGCAGGTGGGCTGGGTCATCCTCGAGCTGGAGGGGGATCCGTCCGAGATCGACCGGAGTCTGCACTGGGCCGAGGAGCTCGGCGTGCGGATCGACTCCCTGGCGGGAGATGTCGTCGAGGGCGGGTAGCCCTCGGACGCCACCCGCCGCCAATCGAGCCTAAGGAAAGCAACGCAAGATGCCCGTGACTGTGAAGATCCCCACACCCCTCCGCGCGCTCACGCTCAACCGCGACACCGTGAGCACCGAGGCCGGTACCCTGCAGGACCTGGTGGCCAACCTCGAGAGCGAGTTCCCCGGCATGCGCGAGCGGCTGTGCGATGACACCGGCGAGCTGCGTCGCTTCGTCAACATCTACGTGAACGGCGAGGACGTGCGCTTCCTCCAGGGGCTGTCGACCGACCTCAAGGCGGGCGACGAGGTGTCGATCGTGCCGGCGGTCGCCGGAGGCGTCTGACCCGCGACGTCCAGTCGAGGTGCCGCTCTGCATGGATGCGCGAGGGCGTGGGTGACACTCGGGAAGGTCCTGGTCTGTCTTGCGGCGCTGCTCGCCGGCTGCGCTGGGACCTCCGGCGTGGCGGTGTCGCCGACGCCCGTGCCACCCGTGTCCGGCTCGGCGGTCACCTCCGAGGCAGACGTCGAAGCCACGGTTCGCGAGGTGTCGGCTGCCGTCGATTCCGCACGAGCACTGCGTGACGCGCTGCGCTCGGCGAAGTCCGATCCGAACTGGGACCGCGTCTCCAGAGTCTGCCGCGAGTATCCGCTGGGCCCCATCGACCCGGCGTTTGGCGTGCAGCTGACACAGGGGCTGCAAACGAAGGCGTCCCGCCTCGCCTGGTGGCCCGAGCAGGTGCTTGCCCTCGATACGGCGGCAGCCACCGTCTGCTTCGTGACCGGCTCGGCGAGTGCGATCCCACCCGGCGCCCGGGTCGAGCCCAATGGCCCCACCACGTCCGAAATCGCAGCGCAGCCGTTGCAGTCGGCGTTCGACGATCTCCCCGACGCGTCACCTCAGGCGCTGCGGGCGCTCGTCGAGATCCGTGCTCGCGAGGGGTCGCGCGGGTAGTCCACTCGGGGGCCGGTCGGGTGATCGGGACTAGCATTCCGCGCGGAAGACGGTGCTATACTCGACAAAGTTAGTCGAGAATATGGCAGCCGGGGTTCGCAGCATGATGCGACTCAGTACCAAGGGTGATTACGGTGTACGCGCGCTGATCGACCTCGCGATCTACGGAGGCGACGGTCCGGTGCAGCGATCCGAGATCGCGCGCCGGCAGCAGATCCCCGAGTCGTATCTCGATCACCTGCTGGCCCAGCTCCGACGCGATGGCTTCGTGCGCAGCACCAGGGGCCCCGGCGGGGGACATGAGCTGGCCCGTCCCGCCGAGGAGATGTGTCTCCTGCACGCCCTCGAGAGCCTGGAGGGGTCGCTCGCCCCGCTCGCCTGTCTCGAGGACGAAGCGGACGACCACGAGCACAACGTCCTCTGTGGGCAGCAGTGGGTCTGGCGGGACATCTACGACGAGACGCGACGGCGGCTCACCGCAGTGTCGATCGCGGACCTCGCGGCGCGCGAACGCGAGCGACTGCAGTCGCGGCAGGCGAACTACTCGATCTAGGCTGAACGTCTCGCACTGGGAGACGGCGTTCGGGAAGGCATGTGGGTGGTGCACGAGGCAACGGTTCGTCGCCGTCCATTGATCGCCGACTCGGTCCTCGAGCTGATCGGCGCGACGCCCCTCGTGCGGCTGCACAGCGTGGTGCCCGAGGGCGCCGCGGAGGTGCTCGGCAAGCTGGAGTCGGTCAACCCCGGCGGCTCGGTCAAGGACCGCATCGCGCTCAGCATGATCGATGACGCCGAGCGCTCCGGCCGCATCAAGTTCGGCGACACGCTGGTGGAGCCGACGTCGGGCAACACCGGGATCGGGCTTGCGCTGGTCGCCGCGCGCCGCGGCTATCACCTCGTACTGACGATGCCGGAGGACATGAGCGTCGAACGTCGCCGCCTCCTCGAGCGCCTGGGCGCTGAGCTTGTCCTGACACCGGCCATCGAGGGAATGTCGGGCGCGGTGCACGCCGCAAACGAGCTGGTCGAGCGCCGCGGCTTCCACATGCTGCAGCAGTTCGATAATCCCGCAAACCCCGAGGTGCACCGGCTCACGACGGGCCCGGAGATCCTCGAAGCCACCGAGGGCCGACTCGACGCATTCGTCGCAGGGGTCGGCACCGGCGGCACGATCACCGGCGTTGGCGAGGTGCTGCGCGGCGCGGGCCTCGAAGCGCGCATTGTCGCCGTCGAGCCGGCGCGTGCGCCGGTCCTGCAGGGCGGCCGGGCGGGGATCCACGGCATCCAGGGCATCGGAGCGTCGTTCGTGCCGGGGGTCCTGAACACGCAGATCTACGATGAGGTCATCGGTGTCCGCGACGAGGATGCGTTTGCGATGGCGAAGCGCCTCAGCCGCGAGGAGGGGCTCCTGGTGGGTATCTCCTCCGGCGCGAACGTGTGGGCCGCGGTGCGGGTCGCCGAACAGCTCGGCCCCGGCAAACGAGTCGTCACGATGCTCTGCGATACGGGCGAACGTTATCTGACGGTGGCACTGTAACCCGCGAGCGCGCAGCACTCACGAGCGTGAAGCGGCTCGTATTGGCACAATCGGACGTAACGGAGCCGCTCGCGGGAGCGGTCAGCGAGAGGACACCAGGGTGGCGGTGAGCGTCTACATTCCCTCGCCGTTCCGCCGCCTTACGGCGAACCGCGAGTACGTCAGCGTCGAGGGCCGCAACATCAGCGAGGTCCTCGACGCGGTGAACGCCCAGTACCCGGGCTTCGACATGCTGGTCTACGACAGTGACCGCCGCGTGCCGAGGCACATCAACATCTACGTGAACAACCAGGAGATCCACGACCTGTCGGGCGTGGACACGCAGGTCGAGGACGGTGACCAGGTGGCGGTAATCCCAGCGCTCGCGGGTGGTTCCGACGGTGTTGCCTCGCAGGCGCTCTCCGCCGACGAGGTCATGCGCTACTCGCGCCACATCATCATGGGCCAGGTGGGGCCGGTCGGGCAGCGCAAGCTCAAGGCCGCGAAGGTCCTGATCATCGGTGCCGGCGGGCTGGGCTCCCCGGTGGCGATCTACCTCGCGCTGGCGGGTGTGGGCACAGTCGGGATCGTCGAGTTCGACACGGTCGACCTCTCGAACCTCCAGCGGCAGCTGCTGCACCAGACTGCCGATGTCGGGAAGCGCAAGGCCCTGTCCGCCCAGGAGACGCTCAACGCGTACAACCCGGGGGTGAATGTCCGCCTCCACGAGATGCCGATCACCTCGGACAACGCGATGGAGATCATCCGGGACTACGACATCATCGTGAACGGCGCGGACAACTTCGCGACCCGCTATCTCGTCAACGACGCCGCCTACCTGCTCGGCAAGACGCTGGTCGACGGCTCGATCCTGCTCTTCGACGGGCAGGCGACGGTCTACAAGCCCGGCCAGGGCTGCTACCGCTGCCTCTACCCCTCGCCGCCTCCCCCGGGGCTGGTGCCCTCGTGCGCCGAGGCCGGCGTGCTTGGCGCGATCACGGGGATCATCGGCTCCATCCAGGCCACCGAGGTCTTCAAGCAGGTCCTCGAGATCGGCGAGCCGCTCGTCGGCCGGCTCCTGCTCGTCGATGCCCTCACGATGGAGTTCCGCACGATGCGCATCCGCCGCGACCCGGCGTGCCCCCTCTGCGGTGACAACCCGACGGTGAACGAGCTCATCGACTACGACCAGTTCTGCGGCACCCCGCCGCTCATGCTGGAGGCCGTGGGCGACTAGCCTCGCACCTCCAGCTCTGCGTGCGGTTGACGGGCCGCGGCTGCGCGGCCGCGGCATCGATGGAAGGACGACAGCGTGCCGGTGAAGGTCCTTGTCACCTCGGTGATTCAAAAGGTCGTCGACAACCAGCGTGCGTTCACCAGCGAGGGGCGCACGATCGGCGAGCTCATCTCGAACATCGACTCGCGTTATCCGGGCTTCCGGGAGCAGCTCGCCGATGAGCAGGGCGTGCTGCATCGATTCGTCAACATCTACCTGAACGACGAGGACATCCGCTACCTGAAGGGCGCCGACACCGAGCTGACCGACGGCGACGAGGTGTCCATCCTGCCGGCGCTTGCCGGCGGCGCATAGCGGGGCCACGCGTTCCGTGCGCTACCGCTCAGTCCTGGACATGGTCGGCAACACGCCACTCGTCGAGATCTCCGAGCTCTCGCCGAAGCCGGGCGTGCGCCTCTACGCCAAGCTCGAGGGGCAGAACCCGACGGGGTCCGTCAAGGACCGGATCGCGAAGTTCATGATCGAGGCGGCCGAGCGGGAGGGGCGCCTGCAACCCGGCCAGACCATCCTTGAGCCGACCTCCGGGAACACCGGGATCGCGCTCGCCCTCGTCGGGCGGCTCAAGGGGTACCCGGTCAAGGTCGTCATGCCGGATGCGGTGAGCCCGGAGCGCACTGAGCTCCTGCAGGCGTTCGGCGCGGAGATCATCTACTCGCCGGGCGACCTCGGGACGAACGGCTCGGTGGCACTGGCGCGCGAGGTGGCCGCGCAGCACCCGGACTGGTTCATGCCGTTCCAGTACGAGAACCCGCAGAACCCGAGCGCTCACTACTACACCACGGCGCCCGAGATCCTCGCGGACCTGCCCGAGGTGACGCACTTCGTGGCCGGGCTGGGTACCGGCGGGACGCTCACCGGGACCGGGCGGCGCCTCAAGGAGGAGCGCCCCGGCGTGCGCATCATCGCGGCGGCGCCGCATCCCGGCGACCAGGTGCAGGGCCTGCGCAGTCTCGAGGAGGGGTACATCCCGCCAGTCCTCGACGAGTCGGTCCTCGATGGGCGGATCGTGGTCGATTCGGCCACGTCGTTCCGTGTCACGCGCGAGCTCACGCAGCGCACCGGCATCTTCGCGGGCATCTCGGGAGGCGCGGTCGTGCGTGCGGCGCAGCGGCTCGCGGAACGCATCGAGGAGGGGCACGTCGTCTGCCTGCTGGCGGACGGTGGCTGGAAGTACCTGTCCTCGCACCTCTGGACGACGGACTACGCCACGATCGAGGAAGACGTCGCCGACAAGCTGTGGTGGTGAGGCCGCGAAGCGCGGTCGAATCTGTACGCTGTCACGTGCCGGGGCCAACGGATGCTGAGCGGATCGGGGGGACGACATGGTTGACAAGCTGGTGAGCGCGGACTGGGTCGCGCAGCACAAGGACGAGCCCGGCGTTCGCCTCGTCGAGGTTGACGTGGACACGTCGGCCTACGCCGAGGGCCACGTCGAGGGCGCGATCGCGTGGAACTGGACGACGCAGCTGCAGGACGCGCAGCGTCGCGACATCCTCACCCGCGAGGGCGTCGAGGAGCTGCTGAGCGCCTCGGGGGTGTCCAACGACACGCACGTGGTGCTCTACGGCGACAACAACAACTGGTTCGCTGCCTATGCGCTGTGGCTCCTCGAGCTGTACGGGCACGAGAACGTGTCGTTGATGGACGGTGGGCGCGTGAAGTGGCTCGCCGACAACCGCCCGACGGTCACCGATGTGCCCTCGGTGGCGCCCGCGACGTACAAGGCACAGGCGCCCAACCAGGCGCTGCGCGCACGGCGCGACGAGGTCATCGAGATCGCCCGCCACGGCGGACGGCAACTGGTCGATGTGCGCAGTCCCGCCGAGTTCAGCGGCGAGATCATCGCGCCCCCGGGTATGACGGAGACCGCCCAGCGCGCGGGCCACATCCCCGGTGCGCGCAACATCCCCTGGGCGCGCGCGGTCAACGAGGACGGCACGTTCAAGACGCAGGACGAGCTCCGCGCGCTCTACGAGGGCGCCGGGATCAAGGTCAACGAGCCGGTGACGGCCTACTGCCGCATCGGCGAGCGCTCGAGCCACACGTGGTTCGTCCTCAAGTACCTGCTCGGCAACAACGATGTGAAGAACTACGACGGCTCGTGGACCGAGTACGGCTCCATGATCGACGTGCCGATCGAGAAGTAACGAGTCCCCACCATGGTCAGCAGCGACGCCCGCGCGACGAAGGTGCTGCAGCAGTCCGTGCTGCGTCGTGCCCTCACGACCCGCGATGCCTCGAATCTCCATGTGTACTTCGATGGCGCGGTGATCGCTCGATACCGCGCCATCGAGGGTGCGCAGCTACTGCGGACGCGCTCCGTCGGGCGCGTCACCCTCACGGGTCGCTGGTCACTCGATGTGGGCATTGCCCCGGATGGCTCGCTGCACGTGCCGTTCCAGGACCTCGTCGACCGGCTTCCAGAGGACGAGTGGGCGCACTGGATCGACCACCTGCTCGCCCGCCCCGTGAGTCCCGCGTTCCTACAGATGCGGCTCTCCGCCGGTGCGTGCGTCGACGACGGGGAACCCGAGGCGTGGACGTGATCGACTCCCGCGCGTCCGGGCGAGGTCGCTGATGCCGCGCATCCCCTCATCGGTGATCGAGGCGATGGTTTCCCACGCTCACCAGGACCTACCCAACGAGGCGTGCGGCATGGTCCATGCTCGTGACGGCGTGGCCTTCGAGGCGATCCGCGTGAAGAACGACGCCGCCAGCCCGTTTCGCTACGAGATGAACCCGCTGCAGATGCTGAAGCTGGACCGCCGTCGCGAGGACGAGGGCGAGTCCCTCTTCGCCATCTACCACTCGCACGTGGCATCCGAGGCGTACCCGTCACCCACCGACGTGCGCATGGCCTTCTGGCCTCCCGGTGAGATCGACAACGAGCCGATGTTCCCCGAGACGTACTACGTGCTCGTGTCGCTGAAGTACGACCCACCCGCAGTGCGCGCCTTCCACATCCGCATGGGCGGCGTCATCGAGGAAGAGCCGATCGAGGTGGTCGATTGACCGGCCGACAGCCCGGCGGCCTCGACCGCGCCTCGTGAGTTGACGTGGTGACGCCGAGCCAGCCAGCCCCCGCGCCGCTCTCGATCGGTGGGGTCACCTTTCCCTGGGGCCGCCGCACCTACGTCATGGGGATCGTCAACGCGACGCCCGATTCGTTCTCGGGGGACGGGGTCATGGACCCCGGCACCGCCGCCGAGCAGGCGGCGCGGATGGTCGAGGACGGCGCTGACCTCCTCGATGTGGGTGCGGAGTCGACCCGGCCGGACTTCGCCGGTGTCGACGCGACGGAAGAGTGGCGACGCCTCGAGCCGGTCCTGCGTGCGGTCCGCCGCGTGGTCTCTGTGCCGATCACAGTCGACACGAGCAAGGCTCGTGTCGCCGAGCGCGCATTCGACCTCGGAGCGGACGCACTGAACGACGTGCACGGGTTGCTCGCCGACGCCGGTCTGGCGGCGCTCCTCGGGCGCCGCGGGCTGCCGGCGATCGTCATGCACAACCAGCGAGGGCGCACGTTCGGCGGCGACGTGATCGCGGACATCCGGGCCGGCCTGGAACGGTCGCTCGCGACGGCTGAGGCGGGCGGTGTGCCCGTGGAGCAGCTGGTGGTCGACCCCGGATTCGGTTTCGGCTGGAAGCCGGAGCAGAATCTCGAGATGCTGCGCCGCCTCGGTGAGCTGCGCGCGCTCGGACGGCCGCTCCTGCTCGGGACGTCGCGCAAGTCGACCATCGGGCTCGTCCTCGGGCAGCCTGTCGAGGAGCGTGAGTGGGGGACCGCTGCCACGATGGCCCTCGCGGTGGCCGCCGGTGTCGACATCGTCCGCGTGCACGACGTGGCGGCGATGGTCGATGTGGTGCGCATGGCCGACGCGGTGGTCCGCGGCTGGACCCCCGAGGGGTCCGCGTGACGGACCCGCGGCGCGTGTGGCTCGCGCTGGGCAGCAACCTCGGTGACCGCGTCGCGCGACTGCAGGAGGCCGTCGCGGCCCTGCGTGCCGGCGGTGTGGCGGTCGATCGCACGTCCTCGATCTACGAGACGCCCCCGTGGGGCGGCATCGAGCAGCCCGACTACCTCAACGCGGTGGTTGCCGGCACGACCGACCTGTCGCCGTACCGTCTCCTGGCGCTGTGCAAGTCAATCGAGGCAGCGGCAGGCCGCGACTTCCGAGCGCCACGGAACAGCGCACGCCCCATCGATGTGGACATCCTGCTGATCGATGGCGAAACGTTCAGCGCGCCTGATCTCGAGGTGCCCCACGCCGCGATGCATCAGCGGGCGTTCGTCCTCGTACCGCTCGCGGAGGTCGCGCCGGGCCTCGTGCATCCGCAGATCGGGTCGAGCGTCACGCAGCTGCTGCAGGCCCTGGACGAGGGGGAGCGCGCCGGGGTGCGGCTCTACGCCCGCCCCGAGTGGATCGCCCTCGACTAGCGAGCCTGGCGACTAGGGCCGGAATCCGTAGCTCGGGTCGACGTACTCCGGGGGCGGGGCGCCCTCGGCTTCCGGGAAGTCCAGCTCCCCGAGGTCATCGGTCTCCCACCTCGTGGTGGCCATCGTGTAGCCGATCCAGAAGGTGAGTCCCGCCGTCGCCCCGGCGAGGATCGCGACGGGAACCGCCAGGACGAGGTACGAGCGCCGCACGATCCCGGCGAGGAACATCGCGAGCGAGACGCCGGAGATGGCCATGATCAGCCGGCCGAGTTGCTGAGAGCGCTCAATCGTCATCGAGCAGCTCCCGACGCTTCTGCCTCGATGGCCTTGCGCAGATCGGGCGGCAGCAGGTTTGGGATGCCATCGCTGATGGGGTAGACCTCGCCGCAGGCCGCGCAGGTCAGCGTGCCCGTCAGGACCTCGACACCGTCTTCTCGAGTGACCGCGAGAGTCAGTGGCTCGTGGCAGACGGTGCAGGCCAGGATCTCGACGAGGTCGCGCAGCATGAGTCCCCCGATTCGCGCCGATCATAGGCAGGGGGCGCGCAGCCTCGCAAACCTCCGAGTTGCTGCCACTTCCCGGCCCTGTCCCGTGGAGTGCGGGCGCTCGAGGTCCCTAGACTGTCAATGGGAGGTGCGCGTGGCCGACGACGAGCGTATTCCGATGCATCGCGCGGTCGCCGTGATTCGCCCGGACTCCATCGCGATCCGCCCCAGCCGGCAACAGCTCGTGATTCCCCTCGTGCAGGCGTTGATCGCGGGCGGCGCGGTCTGGCTGCTGATTACGTTCATCAACGTGCTTCCGCTCTGGTTGCTGCTCGTGCTCCTCGGCATCTCGCTGCTGCTCGGCCCGGCAGCCGTCCTCGGGGTGGTCTACAGCGTTTACGGCACGGAGTTCCTCGTGGAGCGCCGCAAGGGCACCGCGAGGTGGCACCAGGGCTTCCTCGGTCTCGGCATCGGGACGTTCGAGCTCGTGCCGTTCGAGCGCATCGAGCGGATCGTTGCCGAGTCTGACATCGACGACGACCTCACCTCAGGCCAGGCCCAGGACCTTGTGGAGCTCGACGTGCGGCTGGTGAAGGACAACGGGCGGGTGCTCGATGTGGCGAGCCTCACGACGGCGCACGCGCTGCTGGAGGACGGCATCCGCCGCGCCAACCGCCTCGCCGAGGCGCTGGGCGAGATGACGGGGCGGCCGGTCGCTACGATCGCCCCGGCGCTCGCCGAGGTGGCGGCGGTGCCCACTCGGACGGTTGCGCCGCGGCGGCGCCCGCGTCGCGCGCGTGCTCGTCCGGGGCCGGAGGAGGCGAGATGAGCGAGTTCACGACCCCGATTGCGGAAGCGCTCCCGATCATCGAGGCGGCCCGCTCGATCGCGGTCGTGGGCATTTCATCCCGCCCCGATCGGCCCTCGTACGAGGTCGCCGAGTACCTCATCGGTGGCGGCTACGAGGTGTACCTCGTGAACCCGGCCGAAGCCGGGCCCATCCTGGGACGGCCCGTGTACCCCTCGCTGGCCGCGCTCCCCGAGCCGGTGGATATCGTGGATGTGTTTCGGCGTCCCGAGTTCGTGCCGGGCGTCGTCGAGGATGCGATCGCGGCTCAGGCTCGAGCGGTGTGGCTCCAGCTCGAGATCGTGCACCCCGAGGCGGCCGAGCGTGCCCGGGCGGCCGGCCTGCACGTCGTGATGGACCGGTGCACGAAGATCGACCACGAGGAGCTGTTGCGCCGTCGACGCGTATCTCCGTAGGAGCCGGCCCGGCGTACGGCCTCCCCGGCGTGCTAAACTTGCGACTCAGCCGGGATGTGAGCCGCCGGGGAGACCGGATGGATTCTCGCTCCGAGGCCTCAGCGCCGGACATGATCCGCGAGAAGTGCGGCGTCTTCGGCGTATACGCTCCCGGCGAGGATGTCGCTCGCCTCACCTTCTTCGGGCTTCACGCACTCCAGCATCGCGGCCAGGAGTCGGCGGGGATCGCCTCCACCGAGGGGCGCTCGATTCACCGCTTCGCCGCGATGGGCCTCGTTTCGCAGATCTTCGACGAGGCGGCCCTGAGCGGACTCCCCGGGTTCGCCGCCATCGGTCACACGCGCTATTCGACGACCGGCTCGAGCGTCGTACGCAACGCGCAGCCGTTCATCGTCGACGGGCTGGCCGGCCAACTGGCGATCGCGCACAACGGCAACGTCGTGAATGCCGACCTGCTTCGCGCGGACCTCGAGGTGCGCGGCGTGCAGTTCGAAACGTCCACGGACTCCGAGGTGCTCGCGGCGCTGGCGGCCAACGCGCCGGGCGAGACGTGGGAAGAGCGCCTCGAGGTCATGATGCGCCGCGCGAGCGGTGCGTATTCCCTCACGATGCTCACGACCGATGCGGTGTACGGGCTTCGCGACCCCAACGGCATCCGCCCGCTCTGCATCGGGCGCTTGAACGACGGCCGTGGGGCCTACGTGCTCGCCTCCGAGACCTGCGCACTCGACCACCTCGGCGCGGAGCTGGTGCGCGAGGTGCTGCCCGGCGAGATCGTGCGCATCGACAGCGACGGGCTGCACTCGACGCAGGCGGTCGAGCCGCAGCGCCCCGCCCTCTGTCTCCTCGAGTACATCTACTTCGCCCGGCCGGACTCGAGGCTGGGTGGCGAGCTGCTCTACCCGGTGCGCATGGAGATGGGCGCGCAGCTCGCGCGGGAGCACCCCGTCGAGGCTGACATGGTGATCGGCGTGCCGGACTCCGCGACGGCTGCCGCCCACGGCTACGCGCGCGAGTCGGGCATCCCGTACGTCGAGGCCCTCGTGAAGAACCGCTACGTCGGCCGCACGTTCATCCAGCCCGACCAGCGGCTGCGCGAGCGCGGGGTCCAGCTCAAGTTCAATCCGCTGCGCGAACTCCTCGAGGGGAAGCGCGTCATCGTGGTGGACGACACCATCGTCCGCGGCACGACCACGCCTCGGGTAGTGGCGATGCTGCGCAAGGCAGGCGCCTCCGAGGTGCACATGCGCATCACCTCGCCTCCCATCACCGATCCCTGCTTCTACGGCGTCGACATGGCCACCAAGGGGCAGCTGAT
Source organism: Dehalococcoidia bacterium (assembly GCA_020845735.1). Lineage (GTDB taxonomy): Bacteria > Chloroflexota > Dehalococcoidia > UBA2979 > UBA2979 > RBC038. Next base: position 38,263 of record JADLFF010000017.1, on the reverse strand, counting down.
CGCCGCACACCGTTCCGTCGAGGAGATTCGCGACCACATCGGCGCCGACTCCCTGGGCTACCTGTCCCTCGAGGGCACGGCGCACGCCACCGGTTCCCGGGAGCAGTCGCTCTGCACGGCGTGCTTCAGCGGCTCCTACCCGAGCCCGGTCCCCCTCCAGCTCGACAAGTTCCTCCTCGAGGCGGACACCGCGGGCGATCGGCATGCGCTGCCCGTGGCCGTGAGCGGCTCCTAGGGCCTCGATTTCGCCAACTCCGCGTTCGCGTTACCCTGCTGACTCGCTGAAACGGGGTGACTGATGTCGTCTACTGAGGCTTCGGGCGAAGCACCCCTCACGTACGCCGGGGCCGGGGTCGACGTCGCCGCCGCCGAGGACACGGTGCGCCACTACGCGCGGCTCGCGAAGAGCACCGCGCGCCCTGAGGTGCTGGGCGGCGTGGGCCCCTTCGCGGCGATGTTCCAGCTCGATGTGTCCCGCTACCGCCAGCCGGTGATCGTCAGCAGCGCCGATGGCGTGGGCACCAAGCTTCAGCTCGCAGCCGCTCTCGGGCGCTACGGCGAGGTCGGACGTGACCTCGTGAACCACTGCGTCAACGACATCCTCACGACCGGCGCGGAGCCCCTCTTCTTCCTCGACTACCTCGGCACGAACGGCCTCGCCCAGGAGCATCGCGTCGAGGTGGTGGCGGGAATGGCCGCCGCCTGCCTCGAGAACGGCGTGGCGCTGGTCGGTGGTGAGACCGCAGACATGCCCGATGTCTACCGCCCCGGCGACTACGACATCGCCGGCTTCATCGTCGGCGTGGTCGAACGCGACGCGGCGATCGACGGGTCACGCATCGCCGAGGGCGACGTGCTGATCGCGCTGCCCTCGACCGGCCTCCAGACGAACGGCTATTCCCTGGTCCGCGAGATCTGGGGGGTGGGCAAGGGGCTCGGCGAGGCGAATGACCGTGCCGTCCTCGACCAGCACTACGAGGAGCTGCAGGGCACGCTTGGCGATGCGCTGCTCGCGGTGCACGGCTCGTTCCTGCGCCCGCTCCAGCCGGTGCTGAGCCAGCTGCACGGCATCGCGCACATCACCGGCGGAGGCATCCCGGGGAACCTCGGTCGCGTCTTCCCGGACCACCTTGCGGCACGTGTCGACCTCGAGAGCTGGGCCGTGCCGCCGCTCTTCCGCATCATCCAGACGGCCGGCCGCATCGCCGAGCCCGAGATGTTCCGGACGTTCAACATGGGCGTGGGACTGGTGGTCGTGGCGGCTGCCGAGGACGCACCGGCCCTGCTCGATGCGCTGCCCGGGGCATGGACCCTCGGCGCCGTCATCCCGAGGCCGTCCGGGGCGCCCTCAGTGCTCGGCGTCCCACGGTAGGAAGGGGCATCGGCGATGCGCGCGCTTCTCGCTCCGTACGACAAGGCCGGACTGGTCGAGTTCGCCCGCGGGCTGGTGGCCCTCGGCTGGGAGATCCTCGCGACGGGCGGCACGCAGCGCGCCCTCGAGGAGGCCAGCGTCCCAGTGACCCCGGTCGCCGAGTTCACCGGCAGCCCGGAGATGCTCGAGGGGCGCGTCAAGACGCTGCACCCGCGCATCCACGGCGGTCTGCTCTACCGGCGCGGCCACGCCGGTGACGAGGCCGAGGTCGCAGCGCACGGGCTGGCGTCGATCGACCTGCTGGCCGGCAACCTCTACCCCTTCGTCGCCACCGTGACTCGAGCGGGCGCCACGTTCGAGGAAGCCCTCGAGAACATCGACATCGGTGGCCCCGCGATGATCCGGTCTGCGGCGAAGAACCACCCTTCTGTGATCCCGATCGTCGACCCGGCCGACTACCCCGCCATCCTCGAGGCGCTGCGTGCTGGCGGCGTCGACGCGACGACCCGGCGAGCCCTCGCAGCGAAGGCCTTCCAGCACGTGGCGCGCTACGACACGCTGGTCGCCGAGTACCTGCGCGGCGAGGAGTTGCTGCCTGCGGAGCTCACCCTCGCGATGACTCGCCTCGAGGAGCTGCGCTACGGCGAGAACCCGCACCAGCCCGGCGCCTTCTACCGCTTCGACTCGGTGCGTGTGCCCGTCGAGGGCATCGGTGGGGCCGTCCAGCACCACGGCAAGGCCCTGTCGTTCGTCAACATCCTCGACGCCGACGCCGCCTTCAACCTCGTGGCCGACTTCCCTGCGCCGGCCGTCGCGATCATCAAGCACACGAACCCGTGCTGCTTCGCTACCGGTCCGGCCGAGGGGGCCGACGGTCTCGCGCGGCTCTTCGAGCGCGCACTGGTCGAGGGCGACCCGGTGTCAGCCTACGGTGGCATCGTCGCCGTCAACCGGCCGCTCGACATGGCCCTCGCCACGGCCCTGCGCGACGTGCTCAGCCCCGTCCACGGGGGGCGCATGTTCTACGAGATCGTGATCGTGCCGGATGCCGATCCGGAAGCGCTGGAGCACCTCAAGAAGAAGTCGCGAGACCTGCGCATCCTCACGGCCCCACTCGGCGACCCGCAGCGGCCACGCCTCGATTTCCGCGCGGTGCGCGGCGGTGCGGTCGTGCAGGCGGCGGACGTCTCGGAGGAGCGTGACTCCGAGGTCGTCAGCCAGCGCCAGCCGACTCAGGAGGAGCGTTCGGACCTCGTCACGGCGTGGGCGGTCTGCAAGCACGTGAAGTCGAATGGCATCGTCCTGGTCAAGGATGGCGTGCTCATCGGGATGGGCGCCGGACAGCCCAACCGCGTGCAGAGCGCGCGCCTGGCCGTCGAGCAGGCGGGCGACCGCGCTCGGGGTGCCGCGTGTGCCTCGGACGCGCTGATTCCCTTCCCGGACACCATCGAGGTGGCCGCCGCCGCAGGCGTGACTGCGGTCGTCCACACCGGCGGCTCCATCCGTGACGATGAGTCGGTGGCCACCGCCGACCGGCTCGGGGTGAGCCTCCTCACGACGGGCGTGCGCCACTTCCGGCACTAACGCGGCGCACAGGCAGGTAATCCGCCTCGGACGTACGATCTCTGCATGGCGACTGTCGACCTGGTCCTTCCCGTCTATAACGAAGAGCGTGAGCTCGAGCAGAGCGTGCGCACCGTCCTCAGCTGGTGCGATGCCCACCCCGAGCACACCTGGCGCGTCGTGGTGGCCGATAACGCCTCGACAGATGGGACGCTCGCCATCGCGCGCCGCCTCGAGGGCGATCTGCCGGGCCGTGCCGTCGCGCTGCATATCCCCACGAAGGGCCGCGGCATCGCCCTCCGCACGGCGTGGCTCACCTCGACGGCGGACGTGCTCGCCTACATGGACGTTGACCTCGCGACCGACCTGGGCGCGTTGCCGGCCCTGGTCGACCCGATCGCGAAGGGGGACGTGGACCTCGCGTTCGGAACGCGACTCCACCGCGACTCCCAGACGACGCGCGGACTGAAGCGTGAACTGATCTCGAGGACCTACATCACGATCCTCAAGGTGGCCGCCGGCCTGCGCGTCTCGGATGCCCAGTGTGGCTTCAAGGCCATCTCCCGCGAGGCGGCACGGGAGCTGGTGCCCCTCGTCAAGGACACGCAGTGGTTCTTCGACTCGGAGCTGCTGCTGGTGGCCCAGAAGAACGGCTATCGCCTCCGCGAGGTCCCCGTGAAGTGGACCGACGATCCCGACACGCGCGTCCGGATCGTCAAGACCGCGATGGAGGATCTCCACGGCGTCTGGCGCCTGAGGCGGGACGGCATCCCTCGCGTGATGCGCGGGAGCAAGAGTCCAGCGCTGTCCTGATCGTCCTTCCTTGACTCAAGGTTTCGAGCGCCGCTAGCATCGCGCTCGCCCGTGCGAAACTGCACAAACCGGCGCTGTGCCTGCGCCCATGGCTGGCGCTGCGTCGCTCGAACAGGGGGCTCCCATGATCTTTGGCGAAGTGGGAGAGACGCTTGAACTCGTCGGTGTCCTCATCGCGATGTTCTCGGGCCTGGCCATCATGACACTGCTCGGGAAGTGGTGGGAGTCCTGAGGCCTGCGCGAGCAGGACGATATCGGGCTCCGTGGGGGTACTAGATGGCAACTTCTGAACGACCTGAGGCGCGTGGGCTGGGTGACCGGATCTACGACATCGTCTTCCACAACGTGTTGTGGCAGGCGATCTTCCGCTCCGGCTATCCGAACACGCCTCGGAATCAGATGCTCGCCATCGCGACCAACGTCTTCCTGCACCTGCACCCGACGCGTATCCACCGCACGCACGTCAAGATCACGCACACGTTCTGTCTTGGCGGTCTGTCGTTCTTCCTGTTCATCGGACTGACGATTACCGGCGTGCTCCTGATGTTCTACTACGTGCCGTCCGTTGAACGCGCGTACCAGGACATCCAGAACATCCAGACGAATGTTCGGTTCGGCTTCCTGATGCGCAACATGCATCGATGGATGGCGCACGGCATGGTGCTGATGGTGCTGCTGCACATGATGCGCGTGTTCTACACCGGCGCCTACAAGCCGCCTCGCGAGTTCAACTGGATCGTCGGAGTCGTCCTCCTGGTCCTCACGCTGATGCTCTCGTTCACGGGCTATCTCCTTCCGTGGGACGAGCTGTCCCTCTGGGCCATCACCGTGGGCACGAACATGGTCGGCTCGGCGCCCATCCTCGGTCCGCCTCAGCAGTTCGTGCTCATCGGTGGCTTCGAGGTGGGTCCTGCGGCGCTCGTCCGGTTCTACACGCTGCACGTGATCGGCTTCCCGCTCCTCGCGGCAACGTTCATGACCGTCCACTTCTGGCGAATCCGTCGTGACGGCGGACTCGCGCGGCCGCTGTAGGAAGGGGCTCGCCGTGGCAACCGATGCCGCAACTGCTGCCTCCGCCGCCGTACGCGGCCGCGCCCGACGCCAACGCGAGGAGGAGCTCCTCGTCTGGCCGGACCTCGTATTCATCGAGTTCATCTCGGCGCTGGTCTTCACGCTGATGTTCACGCTCCTGTCGATCGCGATTAACTCGCCGCTGCAGGACCGCGCGAACCCGGCCAACACGCCGAACCCCTCGAAGGCGCCGTGGTACTTCCTCAACCTGCAGGAGCTGCTGCTGCACATGAACCCGGCGCTCGCCGGCGTCATCGTGCCGACGGTCGCCCTCATCGCGATCGGCGCGATCCCCTTCTACGACAACTCGAACGAGGGCCAGGGGGAGTGGGTATCGACGCCCGGAGGCGGCCGCCTCGTCAAGCTGGGCGCCTGGGTCGGCTCCATCGGCTCGCTGATCCTGATCCTCTGGGATGCCGCCAAGCACGTGCAGGTCTACCAGATGATCTTTGGTGCGGGCAGCTGGCCGACGAGCCTCAACTGGTTCAAGAGCGCGCGTGACTTCCAGGGCTGGCTCGACACGAGCGCGTACTCCCCGATTCCCGACGGCCTGCGCCGCATCCCGCTGGGCGATTACCTGCTGAGGACGGACCTCCTCGGGTTGACCGAGGAGCCGATCGACCTCACCGTCAACGTGCCCGGCCTGATCGTCGAGCAGATCATCCCCGTGACGCTGATGGTCGGACTGCCGATTTTGCTGTCGATCGTCGCCTGGCGGATCGGGTGGGCGAAGACCCGCCGCGACCACATGATCCTCCAGTTCTCGGGCTTCCTCGCCGTGTACTTCACGCTGACCATCATCGGCACGGCCTTCCGAGGTCGCGGGATGGAGCTCTACTGGCCGTGGGACAACCCGCCGGTCATTACGTAGGACACGCACGACCGGCTGGTCGTTTTCGCTCGGACTCGGACCGAGGGGGTCATCGATGACCAATCAGCCCCAGGGGGGCGATGTCGGAGGCTCGTGGCAGCAGGCGATCGCCACCCGGCGAACGCAGCTCGCGGGTGGCGCGACGCTGCCCTCGGCGGCGGCCGCGCGACGGCTGCCCGATCTCACTCGGCGCCGCTTCATCCTCCTCAACTTCTGGGCCGGTCTCGGCACGATGCTCGCGGGCTCGGTCGGAGTTCTGGTCGACTTCCTCTACCCGCGAGGGGTCACGGGATTCGGTGGCCCGGTGCCTGCCGGCAAGGTGACCGAACTGCCGAAGGGTGGGGCTCCGAAGGAATTCCCGATCGGCCAGTTTTTCCTCGTGAACCTGGACCCTGCGGAGACCCGGCCCGGTGGCTCCGGCGGCGGTGACGGCATCCTCGCCCTCTGGCGGAAGTGTCCGCACCTCGGGTGTTCTGTGCCCTGGCGTCCCGGGTTCAGCTACAACGACGACAACGGCTGGTTCCGTTGCCCGTGTCACGGCTCGACGTACACCAAGGCAGGCGTTCGAGTCTTCGGCCCCGCCCCTCGCTCCATGGACACCATGGCGGTGGAGATCGACGGCGCGGGCAACATCGTCGTGCAGACCGGACAGCGCCTACCGGGTGGCCCAGAGAACCCCGAGCGCGCCACGAAGGTCTAGGCGGCGTCGGGTCGGATTCGGTGAACGCTCTCTCGAGGGATAAGGCGCGCTGATGAACACGAGCAAGCAGGTCAACGCCATGATTGGGCTGCTGGGCCTGCTCGTCCTGGTGCTCGCCGCATACGCCATCAACGAGGGCAACCGGATGGAGGCGGCGCGCGAGGAGATCCTCGAGCGCGACATCGTGCGCGGCTCGAAGATGTTCGTGAACAACTGCCGCAGCTGCCACGGGATGACCGGCAAGGGCTCCGAGGAGGGCGCGTTCGCGCCCGTGCTGCACAACGACTCGTTCCTGATCATCGACGAGCACAACCAGGACTTCGAGGCGACGCCGGCCGGCGACGCGGCCAAGATTCGCACGTTCCTCCGCACCACGATCGCGTGCGGTCGCACCGGCTCGCCCATGCCGACGTGGGCGGAGCGCTACGGCGGCCCGCTGTCCGACACGAAGATCGACCAGCTGGTGACGCTCCTGACGACACCCGGCGCGTGGGAGATCTACAACGAGATCAGCGACGAGCACCTCGAAGAGGTGTACCCGGACATCCACGACCACGCCGAGGCGTTCCAGAAGGACACCGAAGCCACGCTCGTGAAGCTGGCCGATGTCCCCACGCTGACCGTCACCGAGGCGAACTGCGGGCAGTACACGGGCACGACCGCTGCGGAATTCCGTGTCCGCGACCCGTTCGTCCCGAAGGGCTCCGCTCCGGTTGAGGGCGTAGCGACGTCGAAGGGCAAGGGGCCGGTGAGCGGCCCGGCGGTCAAGGGCATCGCGGTGGCGGACTTCTTCAGGGCGAACTGCGCCGTGTGCCACGGCCAGAACCGCCAGGGTGGTGTGGGCCCCGCCCTCACCCCGGCGCGGCTGACGCAGGCTGACGAGTTCTACGCGAACACCATCGCGAACGGTCGACCGGGGACGGCGATGCCCGCGTGGAAGACCACGGCGAGCCTCAGCGACGAAGACGTCCAGAACCTGGTGACCTACATCAAGACGGTGAATCCGTAAGCCGTCAGACCGACACCGGGAACCGGCCGCGTTCGCATCCGGATAGAATCGACGTAGTTTCTGCTTGTGCGGAGGGGGTGAGAGATGCCGACGGAGACAGGAAAGCGGTACCGCTGCCCTGACTGTGGCGCGGAGTTCATCGTGACACGCGGGGGCGACGGGGAGCTGCGCTGCGGCACCACGGCGCTCGAACAGGCCTAGGGGGTAGCGACATGGCTGTTGCACTCGGCAAGCGCTATCGCGATGAGCTGACCAACATAGAGGTGCTCTGCATCAAGCCCGGCGAGAAGCCCGCCGACGTCAACCTCAACGTTGACGGCCGCGGGATGGAGGAGCTCCAGCCGAAGGTCCTGCCGTCCGCGGACTAGCGTTTGACGGTCTTCGTTCGGCGAACGTACTCTGGAACCGGAACGACCTGAACTGCGGTAGGACTTGACGAGCATCCGTGACTGAAATCTTTGTCGGCGACTCCGAATCCATCGACTCCGCGCTCAAGCGGTTCAACAAGCGCGTGCAGGCGGAGGGCGTGCTCACCGATGCTCGACGCCACGAGTACTACGAGAAGCCGTCGGAACGACGCAAGAAGAAGGAAGCCGCACGCAAGCGGAAGATGCGCAAGGCCGAACGCCGGCAAGAGCAGCGTACGCAGCGCGGATACGCGCGCTAGGTCATCTCGAGCCCCGGTCCAGCCGGGGCTCGTTCTTTCTGCGCTTTCTGAGACAATGTCGCCCGTCATCGAGGGTCCGCGGGGAGCGCCACGTTGGGCATGACGGAGACTTTTCGAGCGGAGCTGACCGAGGCCGTTCGCGCGCGTGACTCGTTCCGCCGCGACACGCTCAGGCTCATCATCGCCGCCGTCGACAACGCCCGGATTGCCGCTCAGCATGAACTCACCGACGAGGAAGTGCTCCGCGTGCTGCGGCGTGAGGCGCGGCAGCGACGCGACTCCATCGAGGAGTACCAGCGCGGCAACCGGCCGGATCTCGTGGCGCAGGAGCAGGCGGAGCTCGAGTTCATCGAGCAGTACCTGCCGGCGGCGCTCTCGGACGACGAGTTACGGACGGCCGCGGCCGCCGTCGTCGCCGAGGTGCAGGCCTCGGGGCCTGGTGACATCGGGAAGGTCATGGGGCCGCTGCTGAAGCGCCTGGGTGATCGGGCGGATGGCCGTCGTGCCAACGAGGTCGTTCGCGAGATCCTCGCGGGCCGGTAAGGCCTCGGAGTTCGATTCGGACGTACCAGCACGGTGAGCGCACTTCGGAGTCGGCCTACGGTCCGCATCACAGCCCTTCCGGTCCGCGATCGCGCCATCCTCTTCGGGCTCATCGTGGGCTGGGCTGCCTTTGCCGGCCTGTACCCGTGGTTCCCCGGGATCCACCGCTTCGAGGTGGGGACTATTCCCGGAGTCGACGTGCACGCGCCGCGAGACGTGACCTACGTCTCGGAGGTGCTCACCCAGCAGCAGCGGGACCGGGCAGCGGCGGCGGTGGCGGACGTCCGCGTCTTCGACCCGGCCATCCGGGCAAGGCGGCTGTCGGACCTCGACCGCCGGCTGGAGCGCATCGATGTCGTGCGGCGGGACGTCACGCTCTCGTCGGCGGCTCGCGAGTCGGCGATCCGGGCGTTCGGCGAGGACCTCCTCTCGGAGCGGAGCGCGGCGGCGCTCGTCGTCGCCTCGGATGCCCAGTGGCGTGTGGTGGCGGAGCAGGCGCGGGCCGTGCTCGGACGAGTGCTCGCGGTGCCGCTCGCCAGCGGCGCGGAGGTCGACGCGCAGCGCGAGCAGCTGGCCTCGATGTTGCAGCCGGAGCTCGGTCCTGACCTCACCGGCGCCACGGTCGAGCTGGTCGCCCCGTTCGTCGTCGAGACGCTCTCCGTTGACCGCGAACGCACGGCGGCCCAGCGTGCCGAGGCCGTCGGCGCCGTCGAGCCGGTCACGGTGTCGATTGCGGCAAACGAGGTGGTCGCCAGGCGGGGGAGCGCCCTCACAGAGCTGGACATCGAGCGATTGGACTGGCTCGGCCTGCGATCGCGCGCGCTCTCCGTCTCGGCGGTCCTTGCAACCGCGACGATCAGCGCGCTGATGGGACTGATGTGGGGCGGGTTCCTCTTCGTGGTGCGCCCGCTCGGCTTGCGCCGTCTGTTGCACCTCGCGCTGGCCGCGGTCCTGCTCGGCGTGCCGTTCGCGGCTTTCCGAGTCGCGCTCCCGTTCATGGTGCCAGACGAGTCCAACCACTACCTGTGGACGGCGCTCCCCTTTGCCGCCGCTGCGATGACCGCCGCCGTGCTCCTCGACACCCTGAGCGCGCTGATGGTGGCCGTGACGATCGCCGTGGGCCTCGGCTTCGTGTCGACGAACATCCCTGCCGAGAACGGGCCGCTGCTCGTTCAGGACGCGATCCGGCTCGTGCTCTACTCAGCCGCGACGTCGCTCGGTGGCGTCCTGGTAGTGGCGCAGACGGACCGCGTGCAGCGCTTCATCGCGGCCGGCATGGCGTCAGCCGGCGCGGGCGCGCTCACCCTGCTCGCGTTCTGGCTCCTGAACCCGGCCCGCGGGCTGATGGAAGTGCCGTGGCTGCTCGGGGCTGCCGCTGCGGGAGGGCTCATCGCTGCAGCGGTCACGCTCGCGGCGATGGTGCTGCTCAGCCGGCCCTTTGGCGTCATCACCCGCATTCGGCTCCTCGAACTCGCGCAGCTGAGCCATCCGCTGCTGCGGCGGCTGCAGGACGAGGCGCCCGGCACGTTCCAGCACGCGGTGCTGGTGGGCAACCTCGCCGAGCGTGCCGCCGACCGCATCGGCGCGAACGCGCAGCTCGCGCGCGTCGGCGCGTACTACCACGATGTCGGCAAGCTCGTCGCGCCCTCGTTCTTCGTCGAGAACGTTCACCCCGACGCCAACCCGCACGAGGGCCTCGATCCCGTGCAGAGCACCCGGGTCATCCACCAGCACGTCACTGCGGGCATCGAGCTGGCGCGCCGCGCCGGACTGCCCCCGGCGGTCACGCAGTTCATCCCCGAGCACCACGGCACCCGACTCATGACCTTCTTCTACCGACGCGCGGCTGAGGTTGATCCGGATGTGGACGTGGAGCTGTTCCGCTATCCCGGGCCCCGGCCGAGTTCGCGGGAGAGCGCGCTGGTGATGATCGCGGATGCTGCCGAGGCGACGGTGCGCGCCAGCGTCGACCGCACGGAGGAGCGGATCCGCGGCATCGTCGAGGGGATCATCCGCGAACGGATCGAGGAGCACCAGTTCGACGACTGCGACATCTCGCTGCGCGACCTCGCGGCTGTCGCTGACTCGTTCACGCGTGCACTCGCGGCCGTCTACCACCCAAGGGTGCCGTACCCGGCGCCTACGAGTCGAGAGCTCGACGCCCGACGTGTCGAGGCGCTTCCGCCTCCCCCGTCCGCGCGCACCGACCTGCCGGCACGGTCGCTGGGGCTGCCCACGTCGGACGATGCCTGAGGCGCTCCTCACAGGCGCCCCATATACTCGGCGCGAGGAGGGGACCTGATGCGGGCTGCTGTCCTTGTGTTTCCCGGGACGTGGAGCGACTCCGACTGCATGTATGCACTCGAGCGCGTCGGTGTGCCCTCGCGACGTGTCTGGCATCGTGAGACGCATCTTGACGACGATGAGCTCGTCGTACTCGCCGGTGGCTTCTCGTACGGCGACTACCTCCGATGCGGCGCAATCGCGCGGTTCTCTCCGATCATGGGAGCGGTGCAGTCGCATGCCGCGAACGGCGGACTCGTCATTGGGATCTGCAACGGGTTCCAGATCCTCTGCGAAGCGGGCCTCCTTCCGGGGGTGCTGATGCGGAACGCATCGCTGCAGTTCCGATGCCAGGATGTGCACCTCCTCGTGGACAACCGGGCATCATCATTCACGCAAGGACTCGACCCGCGGCATCCGCTCCGGATTCCGATCTCGCACGGCGAAGGCAATTACTTCGCTGACGAGGCGACACTTGATCGCCTCGAGGATGCGGGCCGTGTGGCCTTCCGTTATTGCGATGCCTCGGGTGTAGTTACGCCCGAGGCGAATCCGAACGGTTCAGTGCGGAATATCGCCGGCGTACTCAACGAGCGCGGCAACGTCCTGGGAATGATGCCGCATCCAGAACGGGCGTGCGACTCCCGACTCGGTGGTGAGGACGGCAACGCGATCTGGCACTCGATGCTGGAAAGCGTCGGGGTTTCGTCCCGGTAAGTCGGGAAAAATCCTCGTGTGATGCCGGGTATACCAGTTGAGGGTAACGACGGGCAGCCGTAGCCTTTCCTCGGTCCGGTGCCGCTGTGCGGCCCGGTGCGCACCGGGTGAACGCTAGGAGATGATCGCAAATGGTTTCGAAGCGCTGGGCACAGGTCGGGTTGGCTCTGATCGTCGCTGGCTCCGCAGTTGGTGCTGCGTGCAGTGGTGGTGAAGAGGCTCCCAAGGCCACCGCGACGACGAAGGCAACCGCCGCCGCCACCACGAAGGCCACGGCTGCGGCCACGACGCCCACGGCCGCCCCGAAGACTGCCACCGCCGCTGCTACGGCAGCCGCCAAGGCCTCGGCGACCGCCGCCACCAAGTAGGTTCGGTCCGCTCGATCGAGCTCAAGGACTGCCGCCTTCTGGGCGGCAGTCCTCTTTTCGTTCCGTCCTCGCCCCGCCTCGTTCTCCCGGGACCCTGAGCGGGCGCCGTCCCCGATGTCGAGCGCTGCTCCTCGCCGAAGGCCTTGCTACCCTCGTGCCCTCGCATCCGAATTCGAGGAGCACACGTGCCCGTCGATGACCACACGCTCGCCCAGGTCGCGATGTCCCGCGCCGAGTACGACCGGCTGATCGATCGGCTGGACCGAGAACCCACCGAGGTCGAGCTCGGCATGGCCGGCGCGCTGTGGTCGGAACACTGCGGCTACAAGCACACGCGCCCCCTCTTCAAGCACTTCCCGACGACCGGCCAGTACGTGCTGACCAAGGTCGGCGAGGAGAACGCGGGCGCGATCGACCTCGGCGATGGGTGGTGCGCCGTCTTCAAGATGGAGTCGCACAACCACCCGAGTGCGATTGAGCCATACGAGGGCGCCGCGACCGGCGTCGGGGGCATCCTCCGGGACATCTTCGCGATGGGCATGCGGCCCATCGCGCTGCTCGACTCGCTGCGTTTCGGTCCACTCTCGATTCCGCACAATCGCCGGCTGTTCAAAGGTGTGGTTGCGGGCATCGGCGGGTACGGGAACTGCATCGGTGTCCCGACCGTCGGCGGCGAAGTGCAGATGCACCCGGCCTACTCGGGGAACCCGCTCGTGAACGCGATGTGCGTCGGTGTCGGGCGGCGTGAGCACCTGCTCTCGGCGGCCGCGCGAGGCGTCGGCAACCCGCTGGTGCTCGTTGGCGCCGACACCGGGCGTGACGGCATCCACGGCGCGACGTTCGCCTCCGTTGAGCTCGACGAAGGCTCCGAGGAGCGTCGCCCGGCCGTCCAGGTGGGCAACCCGTTCATGGAGAAGCTGCTCATGGAGGCGTGTGTCGAGCTCGCTGAGCAGCACCGCGGCTGGATCGAGGGGCTGCAGGACCTCGGTGCTGCCGGGCTGACCTCGAGTGCCGTGGAGTCGGCGAATCGCGCGGGCACCGGCTTCGAGCTCGATGTCGCGCTCGTGCCCCGTCGCGAGCGGAACATGACGCCGTACGAGGTGATGCTGTCCGAGTCCCAGGAGCGGATGCTCGTCATCCCGAAGCGCGAGCATCTCGATGACGTGCTGGCGCTGTTTCGCAAGTGGGAGCTCCACGCCGATGTCGTGGGCACGGTCACCGACGACCAGATGGCGACCATTCGCGACGGCGGCAGCGTGGTCGCTCGGATTCCGATCGCCGTCCTCAGCGATCCGCCGCAGTACGAGCTCGAGCCCGAGCGGCCGGGCGAGCTCGATCGGCTGCAGGCGGAGGACCTCGATGCGCCACCCGACCTCGCCGCGGCAGACGCGACGGCGGCACTCCTCACGCTGCTCGCCTCGGAGAACATCGCGAGCCGCCAGTGGATCTTCCGGCAGTACGACCACCAGGTGCTCAATCACACGGTCGTGAAGCCGGGCGGTGACGCGGCGGTCCTCTGGCTGCGCGGCACGCCTCGAGGCATCGCCGTCTCCACCGACTGCAACGGGCGCTTCGTTGCCCTCGAGCCGCGGGTTGGCGCGGCGATGGCGGTCGCCGAGGCCGCGCGCAACGTCGTGGCGACGGGTGCTACGCCGGCCGCGATCACGGACTGCCTGAACTTCGGGAACCCGGAGAAGCCGGGGGTCGCCTACCAGATCGAGCAGTCGATCCTCGGGCTGTCGGATGCGGCGCGCGTGCTCGGCACGCCGGTCATCTCCGGTAACGCGTCGCTATACAACGAGGTGCCCGAGGCGGCCGTCCTGCCCACGCCCGCGATTGGCCTCGTGGGCGTGCTCGACGACATCGAGCGCCACCTCGAGATCGCGCTCCACGAGGGGGACGAGGTGGTCCTGCTCGGCGCGGTCCTCGAGCAGCCGGTTGCCACGCTCGCCGGGTCCGAGTACCAGGCGTTGACGCTGGGGCGTGCCGCGGGCCTGCCGTCGATTGACCTCGAGTTTGAGGCGCGCGTGCAACGACTCGTTCTCGAGGCGCACCGGCGAGAACTGCTGACGGGCGCGCATGACTGCGCGGACGGCGGCCTGGCGGCCACCCTCGCCGAGTCGTGCATGGCGGGCGCGACGGGACTCGATGCGTCCGCGCTCGCGGTGGCGGGGCGTCTGGATGCAGCGCTGTTCGGTGAGGCCCCGTCGCGATTCGTCGTCGGCACGCGCGATGCGGGCACCCTGCTCGAGCTGGCGCGCGCGGCGAACGTTCCCGCGGTGCGGTTGGGCACGGCCGGTGGCGCTCGGTTGCGCCTCGGGCCGGTGGACGTCGACATCGAGGCGATGCGCGAGACGTACGAGCGCGCACTCCCGGAGCGACTCGCGGGCGTCGAGGCGGAGTAGCCAACGCGAGGGAACGACGATGCGCGGGGCCGCGACTGCTCACGCGCCCTCCCATCGTGACCCGCGTCTGCTGAGCCGGATCTCGCATCTCCTCGAACAGATGTTTGACATCCTGGAACGCACGTTCTACTGTGTGTCCGGCTCGCCCGTGGGCGGCCGCTGACTTCGATTGCGGGGAAGGTGCAGGCGCGGTTACGCTGGCACTCGTTCAAGAGTCCACAGCGTGCCGACGTTCGAGGCGAGTCCGGCTTGGATAGCCGCCACCTCGCTTCGGACAACCCTGTGTGTAACCCGCGGATCGGAAGGGTCAGCGCCCCGAACATGGGCGGCGTCCCGGCTCCGACACGCTGAGAGGGTGTCCCGCCGTGAAGGTTGTCTTCCTGGAGACAGTTGAGGGTTCCGGGTCCATGGGCGAGGTGCGCAACGTCGCCAATGGATACGCTCGGAACTTCCTCTTGCCGCGCGGCCTCGCCGCACCGGCAACGCCGCAGGTCCTGGAGCGAGCCGCGCAGCTCGCTGCGATTGAGGAACAGCGGCAACAGTCCCAGGACGAGCAGGCTCGAGGGCTGGTCGGCACGCTTGAGAGCCGCCCGCTCGTGATGGCCGTCAGGGTGGGCGAGCAGGGACGCTTGTACGGTTCCGTGACCAACGCGGATATCGCCGAGAAGGCTGGGGAGATTCTTGGCGATCAACTGGACAGGCGTCGCATCCTGCTGCCCGAGGTGATTCGGACCGTTGGCGTATACGCCGTCCCCGTTCGCCTGTCGCGCAATGTGACAGGCAACGCGACGGTGGTGGTTGTCGATGCTGAGGCGTCGGAAGGCGTCGAGGCTGCCGTCCAGGCGATGCTGGCTCCGCCGGCTGACGAGGACGAGGCAACCAGCGCTGACGCTTACGGCACCGCGGGTGTGTCGGAGTCGGGCGAATCCTCGCACAGCGATGGGTCCGCCGCAGCCGCCGAGGACAACCTCGACGACGCGGGGGACGCCTCGACTCCCTAAGCCGCTCCGCCATGGTCATCGAGGGGAGACCGGCACCGTTCCGGTCCGGTTCTCGTCGGGGTGACCAGGATCGCGAGGCCACGCGCGGCCCGCAGGGTGGTCTCCCACCTCACGACGTCGGTGCGGAGGAAGCGGTCCTGGCGGCGATGCTCCTCGACGAGGAGGCGTACGCCCGTGTCCTCAGCATCCTGCAGCCCGAGGACTTCTTCCGCGAGCAGAACCGCTGGTGCTACGAGGCGGCCCAGGCCGTCGCCGAGCGCGGCGAGCCGATCACGGTCGCGACCGTTGCGCACGACCTCGAGCGGGCGGGGCGCCTCGATGCCAGCGGTGGCGAGGCGTACCTCGTTGACCTCGCCGGCAAGTACTTCACCGCGGTCGGCGTCGAGGCGCACGCGCGCATCGTCGCTCGCGACGCCCTCTACCGGCGGCTGATCGAGGCCGCAGGCGAGATCGCGCGCGTCGCGTACCAGGGCGGTCCGGACGCGAGTGCGGTGCTCTCGGCGGCGGAGACGCTGCTGCTCGATCTGCGCAGCGCCGAGTCGGCCGGCGACTTCCAGCGCCTGCGGGGTCTGCTGGAGGACTTCCTCGAGAATCCCGGCGACGAGCAGGACGCGATGCACACGGTCGCCGTCCGCACGGGGTTCATGGACCTCGACACGGTCCTGGGTGGGTTCAAGCGTGGCGACCTCGTGGTGCTGGCCGCACGCACGGGCGTCGGCAAGTCGTCGCTGCTCCTCAACTTCGCGAGGAACGCGGCGGTGGGCTCAAAGGGGACGGTTGCCTTCTTCGCACTCGAGATGTCGGCGGAGCAACTTGCGATGCGACTCCTGTCCCATGAGGCCGATGTCGACTCGACGCGGCTGCGCCTGGGTATGCATCGCGAGGACGAGGAGGCGCGGATCATGCACGCCATCGGCGTGCTGGGCGAGGCGAAGATCTTCATCGATGACTCGGCGTACCTGTCGGTCCCCGAGATCCGCGCGAAGCTCCGTCGACTGCAGGCCGACCAGGGGCTCGACCTCGTGATCGTCGACTACCTCCAGCTCCTCCACGGGGCGGGACGCCTCGACACGCGCGTGAACGAGATCTCCGGCATCACCCGTTCCCTCAAGGAGCTTGCTCGCGAGTTGAAAGTGCCGGTGATCGCGGCTGCGCAGCTGTCTCGAGCGGTGGAGACGAGGCAGCCCCACATCCCGATGCTGTCCGACCTCCGCGAGTCGGGCTCCATCGAGCAGGACGCCGATGTCGTCATGTTCATCTACCGCGAGGACGTGTATCGCACGCCCGAGGAGTGGCAGGAGCAGCATCCTGACCAGCCCGGCGGCCAGCATCCGACGGGGCTTGCGCAGATCATCATCGCCAAGCATCGAAACGGCCCGACGGATACCGTCACCGTGCGCTTCAGGGATCGAACGGCCTCGTTCATGGACCTGGTGCTGCGCCAGCCGCCGCCGGACTTCTGATGGAAGGCACGCGTCCTCAGCGAGCTGGCGGGAGGGGTGAGCAGTGACTCATCGCACGTCGTCGTTCACGGGGTTCATCGCCGGAGCGCCGGCTACCACCTTGCCCGTGCAGCTCTTCACCGAGCTTCTTCCCGCGATTGCCGATCCGGTGGAGCTGCGCGTCACGCTCTACGCGCTGTACGCGATTCAACGTCGGCGCGGGCGGCTGCGGGCGATCCGGGAGAGCGAGTTGGCCAGCGAGTCGCCGCTTGTCGAGGCCCTCGAGACGCTGGGGGGGCGCCAGGCGCTCACGTTCGGACTGGCGGCGGCGCGTGCTCGCGGGGTGCTGCTCGCCTGTGCCCTCGAGGATGGCGACACGCTGTACTTCCTGAACAGCGACGTCGGTCGCCGATCGCTGGCCGCGGTCCAGTCGGGAGCCCTGGCGCCGCCGGTCCCTCTGGCCGCCGGACATCCCGCGGAGGCGCCGGCGGACCCGGCGAGGGTGTACGAGTCGGAGATGGGAGCGCTGACTCCGGCCGTGGCGGAGTCGCTCAGCGAAGCCTGCGAGCGCTATCCCCAGGCGTGGGTCGTGGAGGCGCTGCGCCTGGCCTCGAGACGTGGCGCGCGCAACTGGAACTACGCGG
This sequence comes from Dehalococcoidia bacterium, assembly GCA_020845735.1. Taxonomy (GTDB): domain Bacteria; phylum Chloroflexota; class Dehalococcoidia; order UBA2979; family UBA2979; genus RBC038. The sequence goes on along the minus strand of JADLFF010000017.1, from coordinate 20,794 downwards.
CAGCAGTCCTCCGCGGGTGGGAGCAAGAGGGGCGTGCTCGTGGCCCGGAGCCGGGCCCCGAGGATGGAGTCGAGCATGGACGCGCTGCAGGATCTGCTGGAGGCCCAACGCCGGCGCACGTCGCAGGCCCTCGAGCGGCGGGTGATCGATACGCTCGCGTGGTCCGACGCGACTGGCCCTGAGGCGGCCGATCGACGGTCGCAGCGTCCACGGCCAGCAGAGTGCGCACTCTGCCTCGGCGCCCGCTTTGTCCGCGTGACCGCTGATCCCGACGACCCTGCCTTCGGCCAGGCGGTGCCGTGTGAGTGCGTGCGCCACGAGGACTCGCACGTGCGCCACGATCGCCTCCTGCGGTACTCGCGCCTGGGTGCGCTGAGCCGGATGACCTTCGACACGCTGCTACGGCGCGGCCGCTCGGAGGATCCCGAGGTGCAGCAGCGATACGAGCAGGCGGTCGCGGTCGCGGAGCAATACGCCGAGCATGCGGAGGGCTGGCTCGTGATCTCGGGGGTGCCGGGCTGCGGCAAGACGCACCTGGCCGCGGCGATCGCCTCTCGCGCGATCGAGCGCGGCACGCCCGCGCTCTTCTTCGGCGTCGCGGATCTGCTCGATCAACTGCGCGCCTCGTACGGTGAGGACGCCGAGCTGCCCTACGAGCGCCTCCTCGAGCAGCTGCGCAACGCGCCGCTGGTGATCCTCGATGACCTGGACGCATTCGCCGAGACGGCGTGGGCGCGGGAGAAGTTCCTGCAGCTCGTCTCACATCGATTCCACGCCGCGCTCCCCACGGTGTTCACGTGCGAGCAGGCGCTCGGGGACCTCGACGCCCGCCTGGCAGCTCGGCTGTCGGACCCTGCGATGTCGCAGGTGCTCGTGCTGCAGGAGGAAGTGGCGCCGCTCTACTCGCACGTCGGCGCGATGACGCGCGCACGCATGCTCGACTTCACCTTCGAGAACTTCAGCCCCGGAGGACGCGGTCTCCGCGGCAAGGTCCGCGACAATCTCGAGGGGGCGTACCGCCTCGCGAGGCAGTGGGCCGAGTCACCACACGGGTGGCTGGTCCTGATCGGGGGCAATGGCTCAGGAAAGACGCACCTCGCGTCGGCCATCGCCGGATACCGCCTCAATCGAGGCGAGCGCGTCTGCTTTGCCAATGTCCCGGACCTCCTCGACGAGCTGCGCTCGACGTTCGGACCGGGGGCGCCGTCCCGATTCGAGCGCATGTTCAAGCCCCTGCTCGATGTGCCGCTGCTCGTCCTCGATGACCTGGGCGCGCAGCAATCGAGCCCGTGGGCGCAGGAGAAGCTCTACCAGCTGATCAACCACCGCCACGTCACGCACGCGCACACGATCGTCACGACGAACGTGGAGCTGGGGGCGATGGAGCCGCGGATCGCCTCGCGGCTGTCCGACCTCGATGCGAGCGTGGTGTATGAGGTGACGGCGCCCGACTACCGCCTCGGCGGGGTGTAGGAGGCCGGGCGGTCTAGGCGACGGGTCGAGGCGGGATGCCTTCTTGCCACGTGACGCCGTCGGGGCTGAACTCGCGCTTCCAGACCGGCACCGATTCCTTGACGCGGTCCACCGCGGCGAGTGCGGCCTCGAAGGCGTCCCGCCGGTGCTCGGCGCTGACGGCGACCAGGAGCGAGGTCTCGCCGACCTCCAGCATCCCGACGCGATGGTGAATGGCAACGTCGTGCACGGCGAAGTCGCGCCGCACGGCCTCCCCGACCTCGCGGAGCGTCCGTTCGGCCATCGGCTCGTAGGCCTCGTATTCGAGGCGCAGCACGACATGGCCCTCGTGACGGTCCCGGACGACGCCTTCGAACACCACCAGCGCGCCGCTCGAGGGGGTGAGTACGGCCGCGCGGAGGGTGTCCGCCTCGAGTCTGTCGCGCGTCACCAGGAAGCGAGGGGTTGCCGTGTCCGCACCGCCGGAGATCGGCTGGATGAGGGCGACCTCGTCTCCCTCGCGGATGAGCTGGTTCCGGTCGGTGCAGTACTCCTCGTTGACCGCGACGGCGATCACCTCGAAGTGCGGTCGGAGCTCGGGGTATCGCGCGGCGAGGCGTTCCGTGAGGTCCGAGACCGCGACGCGATCGCCATCGAAGTCCTCTTCGATGTCCCCGCCGACGAGCTGCCTGAGACCGGCGAACAGCCGTACCTGGACTCGCATCTGACGAGTATATTCCCGCTGCTCGGAGGTCGCTGAGGACGCCAGTGCCCCCATCTCCCGTGTGGACGACGCTCGTCCGTGAGCTCGCGGAACTGCTCCTCCCCCAGCGCTGCGTCGCCTGCGGGGCGTTCGGCGACGCGCTGCACACGGCGTGCATCGGTCGGCTGGCCGCCGCCGATGGCGCGCGCTGCTCCCGCTGCTGGGCGCCCGTCGACACCGGTCGGTCCGCCTGCGCTCGTTGCGAGGTCGCTCCGCCCTCGGCGCTGGTGGCGCGCCGCGCCGCGTTCCGATTCGAGGGCATTGCCCGTCGCGCGATCCTCGAGGCGAAGTTTCGCGGTATCCGCGCCCTCTTCGAGCCGCTCTCGCTCGCGGCCGCCGAGGCGGTACCCCTCGAATGGGGGGTGGAGTGCGTGGTGCCCGTCCCGCTGCACGCCTCGCGGGAGCGCGAGCGCGGGTTCAACCAGGGTGCGCTGATCGCCTCTCACGTGGGCCGAGCCCTCGGTGTTCCCGTTCGCGGCGACCTCGTACGCCGGGCGCGACGGACGCGCGTGCAGGCGTCCCTCGGCAGGATGGAGCGGGCTCGGAACGTCGAGGGGGCGTTCGTGCCGCTCGAGGGTGGGGCGGGGGGTGGGGCGGCCGTGCCGGCCAGCGCGCTCCTCGTGGATGACGTGACCACGACCGGTGCGACGCTCGAGGCGGTGTCGTCCGCGCTCCGCGCTGCCGGTGTGCGGCGAGTCGTTGCCCTCGCCCTCGCTATCGAGGACTGAAGGCCTCCATTTGTGATTCCATGGATGACAGTCCGAGGACGACTTCTTAGACTCGAACGGGTGTGTCGGGGGCCTGGAGGCGCTGCAAAACGCAGCGGGATGGCAGTCCCAGATGATCATCACTATCACGCTCAACCCCGCTGTTGATGAGACGGTCGAGGTCGATCGGCTGGTGACCGCCGATACGAATCGGGTGGTCGCCATCCGCCGCGACATCGGCGGCAAGGGCGTCAACGTGGCCCGCGTGCTCAAGGAGCTGGGCTACGAACCCCTCGCGATGGGGTTCGCTCCGGGACGCTTCGGCGGGATGATCGAGGAGCAGCTCACCGACGAGGGCATCGGCTGCGACTTCATCCCCTACCCCGGCGAGACGCGTACCAACATCAATATCCTCGACCGCTCCGTGCACCAGAGCACGGTGCTCGCGGCACCCGGGCCCGTCGTGCCGCCCGAGGCGATCGACCGCCTGAGCCGGCACCTGCATCGACGGATCCGGCGCGACACCTGCCTCGTGTTCGCCGGCTCGATGCCTCCGGGGATGGAGGTCACCTTCCACGCGGAAGCGCTTGGTCGCGTGCAGGCGCTCGGTGCCATGTCCGTCCTCGATGCGGATGGCCCGGTCGTAGAGCAGGTGTTCGCCCTTGGCGCGCAGCCCACGATCCTCAAGATGAACGACCACGAGCTCGGTCGCCTGCTCCATCGCGACTGCAGCTCCGAGGAGAAGGCCCTCGATGGCGCGCGCGCGGTGCGGCGCATGGGCATCGACAGCGCCGTGATCACGCGTGGCGGCGAGGGCGCCGTCGCGGTGACCCCAGAGGGCGAGTTTCGCGCGATGCCACCCCTCGTCACCGTGGACTCCGCGGTCGGGGCAGGCGATGGCTTCCTCGCGGGGCTGCTGCTGGGACTTCGGCAGGAGCGCGGCTGGGCGGAGTCGCTTCGCCTCGCCTCGGCGGTGGGTGCTGCGGTGTGCATGGCCCCCGGGACGGCGCTCTGTCATCGGGGAGATGTCAACGAGCTCCTCCCCAACGGCGTGGTCGAGCCCGTGGCGCGTCACGTCGCTGTCCGCGCGTAGCGTTCCGGACGCCCGGGATCGAGGTCCGATGAACGCTCGTCCCTGGCTCATCGTCATGCTGGGCGGCATGAGCGGCGGGCGCCTCGAGGAGCAGCTGCGGAGCGCCCTCGAGGCGAGCGCGCTCGATGCCCTCGAGGTCGCCCTCGCGACCGGTGCGTACGAGCGAGGTCTCCTCATCGCGGACCGGCCGCCGGTGCTCGAGGTGCCCCCGTCCATCGAGGTGGACGTCGACGCGCCGGGCGCACCCTTCGAGTTCGGCACGCGCCTCGCGGACGCGATTCGCGAGCGCGATGCTGCGGCTGTTGTCTACCTCGGCGGGGGGAGCGCGCCGCTCCTCGCGGGGGCGGACTTCGAGGCGCTCGCCGCGGCGCTCGACACTCCCGACCCCCGAGGGGTCAGCAACAACTTCTACTCGGCGGACCTGTTCGGGGTGCGGCCGGCGGCCGCGCTCGGGCAGCTGACGCCGCGTCCAACGAAGGACAACGGCGTTCCTCGGCGCCTGCGTGACGAGTGCGGGATCGAGTTCGTGGAGCTCCCGCGTTCGCTCGCCACGCAGACCAACCTCGATACGCCCGTCGACCTCGCAGCGCTGGCGCTCAGCGGTCGCGGCGGGCCTCGATTGCGGCGCGCGCTGGCCGATGTCCCCGTGCTCCCTCGGCTTGGCGAGGCGGCACGCCTGTTCACTGACCGCCACGCCGAGGTGCTGGTGGCGGGGCGCGTGTCATCGCGGGCCTGGCAGTACCTCGAGCGGGAGACGGCCTGCCGTGTGCGCCTGCTTGCCGAGGAGCGCGGCATGTCCGCGGCCGGCCGCGAGACGGACGGCTCGGCGCGCTCGCTGCTGGGGATGCTGCTCGCCGAGGCGGGGTCGCAGCGCTTCTTCTCGGAGCTGCTGCCCGACCTCGGTGGGGCCGCGTTCCTCGATATCCGGCCCGCGCTGGTCCAGCTGGGACTGCACCCATCGAGGGCGGACCGGTTCGCGGCGGACCTCGGGCTCGCCTCGGAAATCACGGACGCGGGTCTGCGCTCGCTCGTCGAGGCTGCGAACGCCGCGCCGGTGCCGGTGGTGCTCGGCGGGCACTCCCTCGTGGCAGGCGGGCTGATGCTGCTCAACGACTGGGCGTGGGAGCAGCGCGACGGGGTTCGCCGGGCTGCGAGCGTCCCCGTCTAGCCGCGCGCACTCGTGCATCTCGAATCCACGACTTAAGATCGAGCTTCCTCGTTCCTGGTGCCCCGTGCAGAGAGGTCCGTCGATGGCGAACGCGCCGACCGATGTCCAGTCCCTCCGGCCCGCGCTGGAAGCCGTCGATCCCGAGGTGGCTGCGGCGATTACAAACGAGGAGGAGCGCCAGCGCACCGTCCTCGAGATGATCGCGAGCGAGAACTACGCCAGCGCCGCGGTGATCGAGGCCGTCGGCACGGTGCTTACGAACAAGTACGCCGAGGGGTACCCGGGGAAGCGGTACTACCACGGCAACGAGTTCGTGGACATCGTCGAGCAGCTGGCGATCGACCGGGCCACGGCGCTCTTCGGGATGGCGCACGCGAACGTGCAGCCGCACTCGGGGGCGCAGGCGAACATGGCCGTGTACACGGGCGTGCTCAGCCCCGGTGACCGCCTCATGGGGATGGAGCTGCCCGCGGGCGGACACCTCACGCACGGCGCGTCGGTCAACGCGACGGGCAAGCTCTACGACATCGTGCCGTACGGCGTCGACCGCGAGACGGAACTGCTGAACTACGACGCGATGCTCGCGACGGCAAAAGAGCACCGCCCGAAGATCATCGTCGTGGGCGCCACGGCCTACCCACGTCAGTTCGACTTCGCTCGCGCCCGCCAGATCGCGGACGAGGTGGGCGCAACCCTCATGGCCGACATGGCGCACATCTCGGGCCTGGTGGCCGGGGGCGCGCACCCCTCGCCGGCCGGGCTGGCCCAGGTCGTGACCACCTCGACGCACAAGACCCTGCGTGGACCTCGAGGTGGCATGGTCCTCTGCGACGCCAACTTCGCGCGGCGGGTGGACCGCGGCGTCTTCCCGGGCACGCAGGGTGGGCCGCTGATGCACGTGATTGCCGGCAAGGCGGTGATGCTCAAGGAGGCGGCGACGCCGCAGTTCAAGGCGTACGCCCAGCAGACCGTGGAGAACGCGAAGACGCTCGCCGAGACGCTCGCGGACGGCGGTCTGCGCCTGGTGGGCGGCGGCACCGAGACCCACCTCGTACTCGTCGACGTGCGTCCGAAGGACCTCAACGGGCAGGAGGCGGCCGACCTCCTCGAGCGGTGCGGCGTGGTGGTGAACAAGAACGCGATCCCCTTCGACGAGTTGCCGCCGGCGCTGGCCTCGGGGATCCGGATCGGCACGCCGGCGCTGACCTCGCGGGGATTCGGGGCTGCCGAGATTCGTCGCGTCGGCGAGATCATCCTCGAGGCGTTCGACGCCCGGGGTGACGCCGACGTCGAGCGGCGCCTGCGCAACGAGGTGCTCGAGCTGTGCGAGGCGCACCCGGCGCCGGGCGTGCCCCCTCGGAGGTAGGCGCCGGGGCCCATTACAACCGCTGTGAGGATCGCTCGGTCCGAGTCCTTGCCGTCCGAGTCGCGGGCGAATCGGTGCTTCACATGGCGTCGCTGCGGCGGCTCGGGGGCCGCGAGGGGCGAGATCGCGGCGAACCTCCTCGATTCTGGCCCCGCAGCTTGACGGCCTCCATGCGTTCATTCAAGATGACGGCGTTCGCGGGCCTATCTCGAGGCCCGCGCTGCGTGCTGCGCCTGAGAGCCGACGGCGGGCCGGAAAGAGAAGGCGACTGAATGGACTGGAACGACACTCCTGAGCAGGCCGCGTTCCGCAACGAAGTGCGGACGCTGATCCAGGACAGACTCCCTGAGCGCTACCGCAAGTCGGGCGAGCAGGGCGAACGTGGCGGCTGGCAGGTCGACCGGAAGTCGGACGACCCGGTCGCGCGACAGGCGGCCATCGACTGGGCGAACGCGCTGGCCTCGAAGGGCTGGGTCGCGCCGCACTGGCCGAAGGAGTACGGCGGCGCGGGCATGAGCCCGATGGAGCAGTTCATCTTCAACCAGGAGATGGCAACCGCGGGAGCGCCGGGCGTCGGTGGCATGGGCGTCCAGATGTTCGGCCCCACCCTGATCGTCCACGGCACCGAGGAGCAGAAGGCCGAGCACCTGCCGAAGATCCTCTCCGGCGAGGTGGCGTGGTGCCAGGGCTACTCCGAGCCGGGCTCGGGGTCCGACCTCGCATCGCTCCAGACGCGCGCCGTCAAGGACGGCGACGAGTACATCATTAACGGCCAGAAGATCTGGACCTCGGGCGCGCACACCGCCGACTGGCTGTTCGGCATGATGCGCACGGACCCGGAGGCGCCCAAGCACCGCGGCATCTCCTTCCTGATGATGGACCGCACGAGCCCCGGGATCACGGTTCGCCCGCTGATCAACATGGGCTGGGAGCATGGCTTCAACGAGACGTTCTTCGAGGATGTCCACGTTCCGGCCAAGAACCTGGTCGGCGAGGAGAACCGCGGTTGGTACGTCGGCGCGTCGCTCCTCGACTTCGAGCGCTCCAACATCTCGGGCGCGATCGCCTCGCGACGCACGATCAACAAGCTGATCGAGTTCGCCAAGACCGATGCCGGCAAGGCCAAGTCGCGCCTCGATGATTCCGACTCGCTGCGACACGAGGTCGCCGAGGACTTCATCGAGACCGAGGTCGGCTTCCAGTACTCGTTCCGCATCATCTCGATGCAGAACCGGGGCATCATCCCCAACTACGAGGCGTCGACCGCCAAGATGTTCATGTCCGAGCTGGGCCAGCGCCTCGCACGGACCGGCACGAAGGTCTTCGGCCTGCACGCGAACATCTGGGACGAGCACGACGAGCGCGCTCCGATGAACGCGCAGTTCACGCGCTCCTACGTGCTCTCGGTGCCGTCGACGATCGCCGGTGGCACCTCCGAGATCCAGCGCAACATCATCGCCACGCGCGGCCTCGGGTTGCCCCGCGGCTAGTCGAGGCGTAGCGACGGTAGTGCGAAGGCCCGGGGCGACCGGGCCTTCGTCGTCCCCCGCTCCCGCGAGTGCCTCGGGTGGCCGGGGGGTGCTCGGGCCGGTGATTACGCCGCCGGGCTCGCTGGTCTTGTCGGTTTACCGTCCAACGGGCGGCCCGTACACTCTCTGGGCGCGGGAGCTTCCTGCGCATCCCAACCCGGTCGCGCCTTCGAGCCCTCGATGCGCGCGCGGCCATACCCGAGGGATGGACATGAACGAATACGAGTTGATTTACATCGTCACGCCTCGACGCGGCCCCGCCGAGGTCGAGCAGCTTGGCACGTGGCTCGCCGGGCAGGTGACGTCCGGTGGCGGCGAGGTGCTGAGCTCCCGCACCTGGGGGCGCCGACGCATGGCGTACCCCATCGCGCACAACCTCGATGGCACGTACGTGATCGCCCGGCTCCGGATGCCCGCCGCAGCGGCGGTCGCGCTCGACCGAGCGCTGCACATCCAGGAGGACGTGATCCGGCACATGGTGATTCGTGGCATCATGGGCAGCGATGAGGCTCCGCCCGAGTTCACGAGCGAGCGCCCTCGCTTCGCGCCGCGCCCCGTGCCGACGGAGCGCGCCGAGTTCAGGGCTCCCGTGGCGCCAGTCGAGGCTCCCGTAGCAGCGGCGGCCTCGGAGTCCGTGGCGGAGGCAGCTCCCGAGGCGACGGCAGAGGCCGCGCCGGAGCCCGCGACCGAGTCGTCTGCCGAGGCGGCCGCCGAGCCTGCCCCGGCCGACGCGGACTAACTCGACACTCTCCCCGATGCGCCGCGCACCGGCGCAGGAGTGGCACGACGATGCTGAACAAGGCGATGGTGATCGGCCACCTCGGCGCTGATCCCGAGATGCGATACACGGCGAATGGCAACGCGGTGACGACCTTCAACGTCGCCACGTCGCGCCAGTTCCAGGGTCCCGACGGCGAGCGCCGCGAAGAGACAGAGTGGTTCCGCGTGGTCACCTGGAACCGCCTCGCGGAGACGTGCAGCCAGTACCTCAGCAAGGGCCGCCTGGTCTACGTCGAGGGGCGCATGCAGACCCGCTCGTGGGAGGGTCAGGACGGCCAGAAGCGGTACACCACCGAGTTGATCGCCCAGGAAGTGAAGTTCCTCGGCGGCCGCGACGGCGGTGGTGGCGGAGGGGGCGGCGGTCGCTACTCGGCGGGGCTTCCCGTCGGTGCGGACGCCGAGGGCGACATCGAACCGGATGACCTGCCCTTCTAGGGCCGGTGGCAATCGAGGACACGCGTGGTGTCCTCGCAGGGATCGAGAGAACGATGGTGCAGGACACGCAGGACTTCCGAGACGGGGCTCCCTCCGGCGATGAGCCGGGCGGCGAGGGCGGACGCGACCGCGGGGATCGCTCGGAGCGACCTCGTCGTGGCGGCCTCCGACGCCGCGGATGCGAGTTCTGCATCGACAAGGTGAACGAGGTCGACTACAAGGACCTCGACCTGCTGCGCCGCTACGTCGGGGACCGCGGCAAGATCGAGGCGCGGCGCAAGGCTGGCGTCTGCGCGCGCCACCAGCGTGTCGTCGCCCAGGCGATCAAGCGCGCTCGGCACATTGCGCTGCTGCCGTTCACCGCGGAGCACATCCGAGTGACAGGCGTGCTCTCCGGGCGTCGCTAGCGGAGGCCCGCCCGATGCTCGCGCCACGGATGTGCGCGGACGCGTCGGGCTGAAGGGATCGAGGGCGCATTGGCGGGGATGAGCCGGACAGCGCTGCGGCGACGCCAGGAAGAGGCCCAGGCCCGTCGCGATCGCACCATCCTCATGGGCACGGTCGGTGTGCTGGCCGCCGTCGCGATCATCGTCCTCGTTGGTGTGTACCTCACCGTCTACCTGCCCCCGCGCGCGACCGTCGCGACGATCGACGGGCGCTCCGTTACCGCGGGCGATGCCGTCGACCGCGCCACCTTCTTCATGGTCTCCGAGGGCGGTGCCTTCAACCGCGAGATCGATGACCTCGCTGAGCTCGGGGTCGATCGCCTGGTGCGCGATGCGGTGGTGCTGAAGGCTGCCCCGGCCCTCGTCGGCGAGGTCAGCGACGCAGATGCCGACGCGCGGGCCAGGGAGGTGCTGGGCAACCTCGAGGGCGACGCGTACACGGAGGCGCTCGAGGGTGTGCTCGACCGCGCCGGGATCGACCGCGAGCAGTACCGCGAGATCCTCAAGGGCCGCATGCTCGTCGAGCGGCTCACGGACCGCTTCCGAGGCGAGCTCCCGGAAGCAGTGGACCAGCGTCACATCCTCCGGGTGCGTACTCCGAGCCTCGTGAACGCCGAGCGCGTGATTGAGCGCGCGAAGGCGGGCGAGGACTTCACTCGGCTGGGCGAGCAGTACGGCGCGGATCGGACGATCCAGGTGGACCAGGGCTGGATCCCGGACGAGCTCCTGCTTCCGGAGGCCACGCAGGCGCTCGGTGGGCTGGGTGCCGGGGACGTCTCAGCGCCCTTGATGAGCGGGCTCTTCTTCGATGTGTACAAGGTCGTCGAGAGCCAGTCCGCGCGCCCGCTCTCGGACGAGCAGCGGGCCACGCTGGCCGAGCGCCGCGTCGACAACTGGGTGAGCGAGCAGGAGTCCGCGGTGAACGTCGCCAGGGACCTCTCCCCCGATGAGTCGAAGTGGATCTCCGATCACGTCGGGGAACGCGTGCGCAAGGCATTCGAGTCGCAGACGACGGCCCCACGGCAGTGACGCAGCCAGTCGGGATTGCACTGCTTGGCGCGGGCAACGTCGGTGGGGGTGTGCTCCAGGCACTCGAGCGCGGGGCCGACCGCTACGCCGCGCGCGTCGGGCGCCCCCTCGAGGTGCGGCGCGTCCTCGTGCGGGACACGTCCCGAAAGCGCACGGGCCTCGCGAGGCGGGTGATCACCGACTCGCTCGACGTCGTACTCGAGGATGACGCCGTCCGCATCGTCGTCGAGGTGATGGGTGGAGAACAGCCAGCCTTCGAGCACATTCGCCGCGCCCTCGAATCCGGGCGGCACGTTGTGACCGCGAACAAAGAGGTGATGGCCAAGCACGGCGGCGAGCTGCTGCGCTGCGCCAGCGCGCACTCGGTGCGGCTCCTCTACGAGGCCTCGGTCGGGGGCGGCATTCCCATCATCAGTCCGCTGTCGCGCGATCTCCTCGCCAACGAGATCACCGGCGTGACCGCGATCATCAACGGCACGACGAACTTCATGCTCACGGCCATGGCGCAACAGGGCAGCGACTACGCGGACGTGCTGGCCGAGGCGCAACGGCTGGGCTACGCGGAACCCGACCCGACGGCGGACGTCGAGGGCATCGACGCCTCGTACAAGCTCGCGATCCTGTGCGGCCTGGCGTTCCACGTCGATGTCACCCCCACCGATGTCATGCGCGCGGGCATCACCGGGCTGACCGCGCGCGACTTCCGGTACGCGCGCGAGCTGGGCTACGCGATCAAGCTGCTGGCCTCCGGGCGGCTCATCGATGGCGAGCTCGTCGCGACGGTGCAGCCCGCGTTCGTGGCCCTGAGCGAGCCGCTCGCGCGCGTCGATGGCGTGCTCAACGCGGTGCAGGTCGAGGGCGACCTCGTGGGGCGTGTGCTCTTCGAGGGGCCCGGCGCGGGGCCCATGCCCACCGCCAGCGCCGTCCTCGCCGATGTCCTCGACGTGGCTCGGGACCTGGTGGCCGGGCGGCCACCCGCGGAGAACATCGCGTACCGGCGGGTCCGCGTGCGCCCGGCCTCGAAGGTCACGTCGCGCTTCTACATGCGCGTCACGGTCGCGGATCAGGCGGGTGTGCTGGCGCGGATCGCGACGATCCTCGGCAAGCAGGACATCTCGATCGCCTCCGTGATCCAGTTCGAGACGGACCCCGACGCAGGGACGGCCGAGCTCGTGATCACGACGCACGCCACGCCCGGCGGAAAGCTCGAGGCGGCGGTCCGGCAGATCCAGGCGCTACCCGTGGTCAACGAGGTGGGGAACGTCCTGCCGATGGTCGGCGGGTAGGCCTCGTGGCCCGTCCGTCAGCGGTCGACCTCGAGGAGCGTCTCGCGTTCGCCCTCGTGCGCATCGCCGACCTCGCGACCCAGCTCGACCGCGCTCGGGAGGATGGCGCGGCCCGCGATGCCCTGGTGCGCTCCCTCACCGATGCGTGGCAGACGGTCGACGGACGCACCCAGCGCCACGAGGTCAGCGTCGAGGCGGTGCGGACGCTCGCGACCCAGGTGTCGGCACTCGAAGCGCGCCTCGAGCAGGAGGCGCAGCTCCGTCGCGACGCGCTGGCATCGCTGGGCCAGGGTGTGGCGCGGGACCGGGACGCGGCCGGCGTCGTGGTCGGGCAGCTCGGGGAACTCGAGGCGCGCCTCGATGACACGGCACGCCTCACTGCCGGCGCCGGTGAGCAGCGCTCCACACAGGCCGAGGTGCTGCGCGACCTCGATCACCGCCTCGACCGGCTGCGCGAGTCGGTGCTCGCCCTGGAGTCGCACGCGGCGGCCGAGCGGGAGTCGGCGCTCGTGGCCGCCAATGCCCGGGCGGCGCTCGAGGCTCACGTCGACACACTCGGCGCGGCCGTGGCCGAGCAGGACACGCGCCTCCGCGAAACGCAGCACCAGGGCCGCGCCGTGGCCGACGCCGTCTCCGAGTTGCAGACGCTGCGACGCTCCGAGGCGGAGATCCGTGACGTGCAGGATCAGCAGCGTGCGCTGCGCCAACGCGTCGAGGAGCGGTTCGGGGAGCTTGAAGCCGCCGTGCGCGATATCGGTGGCGCGCTCCTGGAGGCGGCGGAACAGCGAGCACAGCTCCGGCTGAGCGTCGTCCAGCTCACGTCGCGGCTCGAGGAGCTGTCGACGCACGTGACCGGGACCCGGCAGGTGCTGGTCGCGGGGTTGCGCGCCCTCGCAGCTGTGGATGATCGGGCGGGACAACGCGACGCGACCGAGGCCGAACGCCGCGGGCGAGAGCGTCGCGAGACGTTGAACCGAATCGAAGAACAGGCCGAGCAGGCCGCCCAAGGACTACCACTGTGATTCGACCTGACGGCCCGCTCAGCCAGGCCACGCGCTTCATCCTCGAGCGGTACGGGGAGCTGCTGCCGCTGACCGACGCCACCCCTCGCGTCACGCTGGGCGAGGGGGGCACCCCGCTGGTGCGCGCGCGGGCGTTCGAGGCCGAACTCGGCCTCGATGCGCTGTACGTGAAGCTCGAATCGACCAACCCGACCGGCTCCTTCAAGGATCGCGGGATGGTCCTCGCGATGGCGAAGGCCGTGGAGCAGGGGAGCACGGCGGTGCTCTGCGCCTCCACGGGGAACACGTCGGCCTCGGCGGCTGCGTACGCCGCGGCGTACGGGCTTCGCGCGATCGTGCTCGTGCCGGGAGGCCGAGTCGCCCTCGGCAAGCTGGCGCAGGCGGTGGCCTACGGTGCGGAGATCGTCCAGGTCGACGGTTCGTTCGATGACTGCCTCAATCTCGCGCGGGATCTCTCCGAGCGGCACCACATCGCGCTGGTGAACTCGGTGAATCCGTTCCGCATCGAGGGACAGAAGACCGGCGCGTTCGAGATCGTGGACGACCTCGGCGATGCGCCCGACCTCCTCTGCATCCCCGTGGGGAACGCTGGCAACATCACCGCCTACTGGCGCGGATTCACCGAGTACCACCGGCTCGAGCGCAGCTCGCGGCGTCCGGTGGTGTGGGGATTCCAGGCAGCCGGCGCGGCACCCCTCGTGCATGGTGCGCCGGTCGCGCATCCCGAGACCATCGCGACCGCGATTCGCATCGGGAACCCGGCCTCGTGGAGGACGGCGATCGAGGCGCGTGACGAGTCGGGCGGACTCATCGCCGCGGTTACCGACGACGAGATCCTCGATGCCTACCGCCGGCTCGCCTCCGAAGCCGGCGTGTTCTGTGAGCCTGCGTCCGCTGCCTCGCTCGCCGGCCTGCTGAAGCAACACCGAGCCGGCGCGGACCTCCGAGGCCGTACCGCGGTCTGCATCCTCACGGGGAGCGGTCTCAAGGACCCGGACACGGCGCTCACGATCGAGGCCGTGCGCTACGAGGTGGCGGCCCACGTCCCCGAGATCGAGCGCGCCCTCGGGCTGGGCTAGGCGGCGGCGCAGCCCCGCCGCGCGGCCACAACTGGCGCGTGTGGGCGGTGTTAGCATGGTGCTCGCGATCTGCGCACGGAACGTAAGTGCCTGGCAACCCCTCGATGGGTGCGTTGCGGCGAAGGCGGTGCCATGGTCACGAGCGACCCGTACCAGGCGAGCGAACTCGCGGACCCCGAAGCGCGCGACCTCGAGTTGCGCGCCGTGCTGCGACGCATGATCGAGCTGCTCGGCGAGGACCCGGACCGCGAGGGGCTGCGCGAGACGCCTCGACGGATCGCCGCCATGTACCGCGAGATGTTCGAGGGTCTCGCGCTCGACCCAGTACAGGTCCTCTCGGTGAGCTTCGAAGAGAGCCACGACGAGATGGTGATCCTCCGCGAGATCCCCTTTTACTCGATGTGCGAGCACCACTTCATGCCGTTCCACGGTGAGGCGCACGTGGGGTACCTCCCCAGCGGGCGCATCGTGGGGCTCTCGAAGATCGCGCGGGCCGTGGAGATCTGGGCACGCCGTCCGCAGGTGCAGGAGCGCCTGACGGCGCAGATCGCCGATTCCATCGAGTCGGTGCTGGGCACGCGCGGGGTCGGCGTGGTCATCGAGGCGGAACACCTCTGCATGACCGCCCGCGGCATTCGGAAGCCGGGAGCACGCATGGTGACCTCGGCGATGCGCGGCCTCTTCCGGCAGAACCTCGAGACCCGCCAGGAGTTCCTCAAGCTCATCCGCCACGAATAGGCGCAACCATGCCGAGGATCGCCGTTCTCTCGTTGCACACGTCGCCGCTTGCGCCGCTGGGGGGCAGCAAAGCGGGCGGGATGAACGCGTACATCCACGAGGTGTCGATCGCCCTCGCCACGAGCGGGTGGGAGATCGATGTCTTCACGCGCCGCGATGACCCCGCTCTGCCGGAGGTCGTGGCGTTCGCACCCGGCGCTCGACTGATTCACATCGAGGCGGGCCCGGCCGTGGTCCTCGAGACCGAGGAGCTGGCCGGGCTGGTCGACGAGTTTGCGGCGGGCGTCGAGGCGTTTCGTGCTCACGAGGGGCTGCGCTACGAGCTCGTGCACGCGCACTACTGGCTCTCGGTGGCTGCCGGCGAGCTCCTCGCGACGCGGTGGGGCGTGCCGCACCTCGCGATGTTCCACACGCTCGCCGAGGTGAAGCTGCGCGCTCGGGCGTCCGAGCGGGAGCCGCAGGCACGGCTCGAGGCGGAACGCCGCCTCGTCCTCGCCTGCGACCGCGTGGTGGCCGCCACCGAGCACGAGCGCCAGCTGCTTCGTCAGATCTACGGAGTCCCTCGGGACCGCGTGGCCGTGGTGCCGCTCGGCGTGGACCGCGAGGCGTTCCGCCCGCGAGACCGCACGGCGGCACGCGCCACGCTCGCCAGCCGTGGTGTCCCGGTGAGCGACGAGGCGCGCGTGCTGCTGGCCGTAGGTCGCCTCGAGCCGCTCAAGGGCTTCGACATCCTGGTCCGCGCGCTGGCACAGCTCACGGTGGACGCCGAGGTCGTGCTCTGGATTGCCGGTGGCGACGAGCGCTCGGCGCCGGAGCGAGCCCGCCTCGAGGCCGTGGCGCACGAGGTGGGAGTCGGTGACCGCGTGCGCTTCCTCGGGGCTGTGCCCCACGAGGAGCTGCCGACCTACTACAACGCCGCTGACGTCGTGGTCGTGCCGTCGTTCTACGAGTCGTTTGGCCTCGTGGCGCTGGAGGCGATGGCGTCCGGGGTGCCCGTCGTCGCCTCGCGTGTCGGTGGTCTCGTCGCCACCGTGTCCGATGGCCGCACGGGCTACCTCGTGCCGTGGCGCTGCCCCGAGCCGTTCGCGGAGAAGGTCGATCTGCTGTTGCGCAACGAGCCGCTGCGCCGGGCCCTCGGTGAGGCCGGACGCGCCTCGATGGAGCGGTTCTCGTGGGAGAGCGTCGCCGAGCGCCTGAGCGCGCTCTACCGCGAGACGATCGCGCTCGGGGCGGTGGCGGCCGCAAGCTAACCCTCCGTGCGAGGCGTACCATGCCGCGCATGACGACGCGCACCCCTCGAGCTCCCCGCCGTACAACCTCCCCGTCCCGCTCGCAGACCCCGCCCGACGTTCCCGCGCTCCTCCAGTCGACGCAGGATGCCCTCGAATTCTTCGGAGCGCTGGAGCCGAAGCGCGCGATGGCGGTCTTCGCGCACCCCGATGACTGCGAGTTCTCGTCGGGAGGCACGGTCGCTGTCCTCTGCAGCCTCGGCTGGGAGGTGGACATCGTGGTCGCGACGAGCGGCAACAAGGGCACGAAGGACCCGGGCGTGACCCCTCAGCAGCTGGCCGGGGAGCGCGAGGAGGAGCAGCGCGCCGCCGCGCGCATCCTCGGGGCCCGCGAGCCGGTGTTCTTCGGGTTCCCCGACGGCGGGCTGGTCAACGACGACGAGCTCCGAGGCCTGATCGTGCGGCAGTTGCGCCTCAGGCGCCCCGAGCTGCTGATCACGTGGGACGGCTTCCGCGCGGGCTTCAACCACCGCGATCACCGTCGCGTGGGGCGCGCTGCCTACGACGCGGTGTACCCGGCTGCCGATGACCACCTCTACTATCCACGTGATAAGGAGGAGGACCTCGAGCCGCACCGGCCGCTCGCGATGCTTCTCGCCGGTGCCACCGAGCCCGACCTCCATGTCGACATCGAGCCGGTGCTGCGCACCAAGGTCCGTGCCACGCTCGCGCACGTCTCGCAGATGGGTGGGCGTCAGGAGGGCGACATGATCCGGATGTGGCGCGAGCGCGCTGCAGCCGCGGGAAACGACGGCCCTCGCCTCCGCGAGAGCTTCAAGCGGGTGGTGCTGCGGCGATAGGACCGAGGGCGAAGGACGAACGTCGTATAACGCGGCGCGGGGCGTCCACTACGATTGCGGCGTACGCACCTCCGAGGAGGCTGTATGAGCACGCAGGCATCGATGGCGCTTTCGGGTGCGGCCATCATGTGGTGGCTCGCCGCTGCGTGGTGGCTCGGCAGCGACCGTTCCGTGGTGGTCACGATCGCGGCCCTGGGCATCGGGATCCTCGGGACGGCGATCGCGATTCGTGGGATGCGACAGCCCGAGTCGCCTGCTCGGAACGCGGTGGCAGCCGTGGTCGCTGCCCTCGTCGGGCTGGTGCTCGCGTTCGCGTTCTCTAGCTAGCAGATCGGGCGCCGAGCACACACCGACGTTTGACACAGTAGGGGTCCACACGTAACCTTCGAGGTCGCGTGCCGCCTGCGCGGTGCGGGTTTACGTGTATACGGCCGGCTGGCCGAACGCGTAGAGGACCGGCGGATCATCCTCGAAGCCGCGGCGCCCCAGCGCCACGCCTTTCGAGACCGCGGCGGGCTCAACGCGCAGCAGCCTGGCCGTTCCTGTTGCCCCTGACTCGGCCGCTGTTGCCTCGTCCAGGGTTTGCTCAAGAGAGCGGTGGAGGCGTATGCCGACCATCAACCAGCTGGTTCGTGCCGGTCGTGCGCCGGTTCGTAAGAAGACGAAGGCGCCGGCGCTGCGCTTCCGGTTCAACACGCTCAAGAACCGGATGACGCGCAGCCCCAAGGGCTCGCCGCAGAAGCGAGGCGTGTGCACCCAGGTGCGCACCGTCACGCCGAAAAAGCCGAACTCGGCGCTGCGCAAGGTGGCACGTGTCCGCCTGACGAACGGCATCGAGGTCACGGCGTACATCCCGGGCGAGGGCCACTCGCTCCAGGAGCACTCGGTCGTCCTCATCCGTGGCGGCCGCGTCAAGGACCTGCCGGGTGTGCGCTACCACATCATTCGTGGCGCGCTCGACTCGCAGGGCGTGGCGAAGCGCAAGCGCGGTCGCTCGAAGTACGGGACGCGGAAGGGCTAGTCGAGGATGCGTCGTTCGCAGGCTCCACGCCGGCCCACCGTGCCGGACCCGGTATTCCAGTCGCGCACGGTGACCAAGTTCACCAACAAGCTGATGCGCAGCGGTAAGAAGAGCGTGGCCGAGCGCATCATCTACGGCGCGCTCGACACGGTGGAGCGCCAGACCGGCCGGCGAGGCATCGATGTCTTCGAGCAGGCCCTGCGGAACGCGACACCGGTGATCGAGGTCAAGCCTCGACGCGTCGGTGGCGCGACCTACCAGGTGCCCGTCGACATCCGCTCGGAGCGCCGTCAGGCCCTCGCGACCCGCTGGCTGATCAACGCGGCGCGGAGCCGCGCCGGCAAGTCGATGGAGCAGAAGCTCGCCGCCGAGCTCCTCGATGCCGCGAACAACGTCGGCAATGCCGTACGCCGCAAGGAGGAGACGCACCGGATGGCCGAGGCCAACCGTGCGTTCGTGCACTACCGCTGGTAGCCCTCGCGCTGCGAGCAGGCCGCTCCGGAGACGGAGCGGTTCACATCTGGAGCATGTAGTCGGGGGATAAGTCCCCCGTGCCGTAGTCGAAGAAGACGCTCGTGGGCCGGCGATTCGGTTGCGCGAGCTGAGTGGAGACGACTGCAGGATGCCTCGCCCGACGCCTCTGGAGCGCGTTCGCAACATCGGAATCATTGCCCACATCGATGCGGGTAAGACCACCGTGTCCGAGCGCATCCTGTTCTACACCGGCCGCACCCACAAGATCGGCGAGACCCACGAGGGCACCGCCGTCATGGACTGGATGGAGCAGGAGCGCGAGCGCGGGATCACGATCACGTCCGCCGCGACGACTGCCGAGTGGAACGGCTACACGGTCAACATCATCGACACCCCGGGCCACGTCGACTTCACGGTCGAGGTGGAGCGCTCGCTGCGCGTGCTCGACGGCGGGGTCGTGGTCTTCGATGGCGTCGCGGGCGTCGAGCCGCAGTCGGAGACGGTCTGGCGGCAGGCCGACAAGTACAGCGTGCCCCGCATCTGCTTCGTCAACAAGATGGACCGCATGGGCGCCAACTTCGAGCGCTGCGTCCAGATGATCCGCGATCGCCTCGGCAAGGTGCCGGTCCCGCTGCAGCTGCCCATCGGCGCAGAGGACCGCTTCGAGGGTGTGATCGACCTGATCAAGCGCCAGGCGGTCTACTTCAAGGGCGACCGCGGGACCGAGGTCTCGTACGGCCCGATCCCCGAGGCGTTCGCTGATGCTGCCGCGACCGCTCGTGAGGAGCTGGTCGAGCGCGTGGCCGAGAACGACGACCAGTTGATGGTGTCGTTCCTCGAGGGGCACGAGATCGAGGAGACGGAGCTCGTCAAGGCGATCCGTCGCGCGACGATCTCGAACGCGATCGCGCCCGTGCTCGTGGGGTCGGCGCTGAAGGACAAGGGCGTGCAGCCGCTCCTCGATGCCGTCACGACCTACCTGCCGTCGCCGATCGACATTCCGCCGGTCGTGGCGCACCCCGTGAACGACCCCGAGGGCACCGTCGAGCGCCCCTCCTCGGACACGGAGCCGGTCACCGCGCTCGCGTTCAAGGTGGTCGCCGACCCGTTCGTGGGGCGCCTCGTGTTCTTCCGCGTCTACTCGGGCGTGGTGAAGAGCGGCGACCAGATCCTGAACACGACTCGCAACGGCCGGGAGCGCTTCGGCCGCATCATGAAGATGCACGCCGCGTCGCGTGAAGATGTGACCGAGGTCTACGCGGGCGACATCGCCGCGGCGATCGGCCTGAAGGACACATTCACCGGCGACACGCTGTCCGCGCCGAACGCGCCGGTGCTCCTCGAGTCCATCGTCTTCCCGGAGCCGGTGATCGCGGTCGCCATCGAGCCGAAGACCCGCGAGGACCAGGCGAAGATGGGCGACGCCCTCCAGCGCCTGACCGAGGAGGACCCGACTTTCCGCGTCCGCAACGACGAGGAGACGGGCCAGACGGTCATCCACGGGATGGGCGAGCTGCACCTCGATGTGATCGTGGACCGTATGCGCCGCGAATACCGCGTCGAGGCGAACGTCGGCAAGCCGCAGGTGGCGTACCGCGAGACGGCGACCCGCAAGGCGCGCGCCGAGGGCCGCTTCGTGCGGCAGACGGGCGGTCGCGGTCAGTACGGTCACTGCGTGCTCGAGTTGACGCCGCGCGAGCCCGGCCAGGGCTTCCTCTTCGAGGACAAGACGGTCGGTGGCTCGATCCCGCGCGAGTACATCCCGGCGGTGCGTCGCGGCATCGAGCAGTCGCTCGGTTCCGGCCCGCGTGCCGGATTCCCGGTGGTCGATGTGGCCGTCGCGGTCGTTGACGGCTCCTTCCACGCCGTGGATTCCTCGGAAATGGCGTTCCAGACCGCGGGCTCAATGGGCTTTCGCGCGTGCATGGACGCCGCGGGTGCAGTCCTCCTCGAGCCGATCATGAAGCTCGAGGTGACCACTCCCGAGGACCACTTCGGCGATGTGCTCGGCGACATCAACAGCCGCCGCGGTCAGATCACGGGCTCGGACCAGCGAGGCAACACCCGCATCATCGCGGCGCTGATTCCCCTCGCTGAGACCTTTGGGTACTCGACGGACCTGCGCTCGATGACGCAGGGCCGCGCGACGTACTCGATGGAGTTCAGCCACTACCAGCAAGTGCCGGCCAACGTGGCCGAAGAGGTCGGGCGTCGTCGCGGCAGCGGCGACCGCGTCGCCAGCTAGGGCGAAGGAGAGAGCGATGGCGAAGGGGAAGTTCGAGCGGACGAAGCCGCACGCGAACGTGGGGACGATCGG